>CAZEGC010000001.1:0-55112 GCA_964511635.1 uncultured Candidatus Saccharibacteria bacterium
GGGACTTCTCTAAAAACCGAATAGCATAAACGGCTGGCTCTTGACTATTCGAGTATGTTTGAGTGGAACATGAGTTACGCAGAATACAACGAACCAGCTGTTTATGCTATATCGCGTTTTTGGAGCGTCCCGGGAGTTTTGGATACTTTTGCGGTCAAAAGTATCACGACGCTTTTGTTGGTACAAAATAACAAGGGGGGGGGATTGTTTCTTTGACAAAGAAATGCGCCCAATTACTTCGTATTCAACTCGACCAAACGATCGACGGTTTTTTCAGTCAGCAGACGGTTTGCAATATCACGCCTGACTTCAGGGGTTTGGAATTGCTTTGCCATTTCTGGATTATTACCGTATTGGCTAGCGTATTGCTGGACGCGTTCATCTAGTTCATCGGTTGAAGCCTTGACACCTTCAACCTTACTTAACTCTGCTAGTACCAAGCCAGCCTGGACTCGCTTCTCAGCAGCTGGAGCAACTTCTTTTTCAAGCCACTGGTCGCGGCTCATGCCCTTTTGTTCTAAATACTGGTCGATGGACAACCCTTGCTGCATCAAATTCTGAGTCATGTCACGTTCGATACCGGTAGCTTGGTCGCTTTTTAGCACTTCCGGTACCGGAACTTCACTGGCTTCTACAAGCTGCGCTACTAGGTCGTCTTTTAATTTTTCAACCTCTTCACGCTCGCGCTGATCAGTGAGCTCTCGCTTGATGTCGCTAGTTAGTTCGTCCATGGAAGTGAATGGACCGCACTTAGCGGCAAATTCATCATTCAACTCAGGCTTAACGACTTCTTTTACTTCTTTGAGCGTGGTAGTAAACGTTGCTTCTTTGCCCTTTAGCTCGGCCGCGTGATAGTCATCGGGGAACTCTAAATTTACATCAAATGTCTCACCTGATTTTTTGCCAGCAACACCCTCTTCAAACCCAGGAATGAACGAGCCGCTCCCTAGCTGAAGTGCATAATCTTCGGCAGAGCCACCATCAAAAGCAACACCGTCAATTTTTCCAACAAAATCTATCACAACCTCATCACCGATTTTTGCTGCCCTATCGGCTGGCTTTTTCTCAGCCATGGCGGTGCGCATACGCTCGATAATCTCATCGACGTCTTTTTTGGTAATTTTAACTTCAGATTTTTTTACTTTTAACTTCTTATAGTCGCCTAGTTTTACTTCTGGTAACACTTCAGCCTCGGCTGTAAATTCTACTAGTTTCCCTGGCTCATACTTCTTGACATCAACTTCAGGGCGTTCTAGTGCCTGAATGTTTTCGGCCGTAAAAGCTTCGGCAACAGCCTTTGACAGGGCGTCTTCTAGTGTCTGATGGGCTAACGTCGTTGGGTCGACGTGCTTTGCCGCCACACTGGCGGGCACATTCCCTTGTCGAAAGCCTTTTGGCGGCTTCATTTCTTTTGCTATTTTGGTTAGCGCGACCTGCCTTGCGTCGTCGAGCTCTTTCGGTCCCAGCTCAATTGAGAGCTCCACCTTGGTGCTTGATAATTGTTTTACACTTGTCTTCATACTTCGACGTAGTATAACAGATATAAAAGTATTTCGCTAACTAGCCCAATATATCGTCAAGTTCGTCTTTATCACTGCGACGCCTGTCTTTGACGGTCGTAACGATTCTTTCAAAACTTAATTTTTCTTCTTTGGTAGTTTTAGTGTCTTTGAATGGATAAATTTCACTACTAAGTTCGTCCTGGCCAATGAATACAATGAATGGAATTTGTTTTTTTATAATTGATTTTATCTGCTTGTCTAGCTTGCGGCCTGTAATGTCGACTTCGACATTTACACCCTCTTCGCGGAGTCGTCTTG
Organism: uncultured Candidatus Saccharibacteria bacterium; assembly: GCA_964511635.1. GTDB lineage: Bacteria > Patescibacteriota > Saccharimonadia > Saccharimonadales > Saccharimonadaceae > CAZEGC01. Next base: position 1,821 of record CAZEGC010000001.1, read on the forward strand.
CAAACCCTAGCGCACCGTCCAGTGATGAGCCTAGGACAACCACCCCGACTTCGGTAGTGGACTCTAGGCTGGGTAGTAAGTTGTGTGATTCTAAAAAGTTCTGAAACGTAGTCGCACCTGGCGCCATACCAACAGTCGGAACTGGATCAGCGCCAAATAATCCAACCAACCCGTCATACCTTCCACCACCAAACATCGCCCTGTTGTTGTCGGGGTGCTTGTCAAATACTTCAAAAACAGTGCCAGTATAATAATCTAGTCCTCGCATCAGGGTAATATCAAAAACAGCATTTTTTACACCGGATTTACCTAGCAAAGTAAATAGTTCCTGCACCTCGCGCACCGCGCTAGATGAAGCGACTTCCCTAGGTAGATCAGCCATTGTGCCCGCCTGAAGCAGATCTGATATTTTCTTTAGTCCAACCTCGGCCTTTTCATGACCAAAAATAGCCACTGCTTGGTCGCGAAACTCTTCATGTGTGATTTTGTTCTTTTTATCAAACAACTTGACCATTAGCTCAGCCTGAATAGTATCTAGTTCCAGGTAGTGCGCCATCATATAGTTAATAAGCTTTCGATTATTAACCCTAATAGTAAACATGTCGCTGCTAGCACCAAATGCTGCTACTAGCTCATACGCTAGAGTAATGATTTCTGCCTCGGCAACCACGCCCTCTACTCCAAATATATCGGTGTTAAGTTGCCAAAATTCACGTTCTCGACCGCGCTGTGGCCTTTCGTAGCGCATAAAATTAGCAATTGAGTAAAGCCGAGCAGGATATCCTAGCTCCTGACGCCTTGCCGCCACCATTCGACTAACACTTGGTGTCATTTCGGGACGAATCGCTACTACACGTCCACCACGATCAGTGAATGAATAAGTCTGTTCGTTTGCAAGCTCATGGCCACTTTTTGCGGTATAAATATCCAGCGGCTCAAGCAAGGGTGCTGCATATTCTTCATACCCATGACTTTCAACTATTTTTTGCCAGGTGCGAAAAATATAATTTTGCACTCGCTTATCTTCTGGGTAGTAGTCGCGGGCACCTTTGTAGCTTTGGGGTGAAAGGGTACTCATTTATTCCATATAGTGTCATATATCGCTGCCACTTGCAAGCATAAGATTTGCCACCTACTGACAGTAATCGTCATAAACGCCGCGGCACCTCACATGCTCACGTAAAAATTTAATCCTGGGACCTAGTGCCTGGTTGCTGCTACTACTAATAATTTGATTCATTGCCTTAATTTGGCGTCGCAGAGCCAGTGAAGCTACCCCAGGTGCGGGATTAGGCACTCGTAAGAATACCGCCCATTCGTCTATAGCCGGGCTGCTACCAAAAATTCGACCAGCCGACAGATATTCTTGCATTTCGTCATCTAGGTTGAGTTCAAACCGTATGTCAGTTACGCTCTCCCTAGTCTCGATGCTTACCTCTTCTGGCGCTAGCGGTATCTTTTTGCCAATCAGTGGCCACACCCGGCGGGTGTACTCGTCGACCTTTTCCTGCACGTCCCGTGGGTGAGTGGGCATGCCGCCCGAGTCAGGCTCGCCAGCTGATAGATAGATCGGCTGAGTGGTTAAATAAAGCGCCCTCATGGCTAGCCTCCCCCCAGCTAGCGGCAACGCCGCCCGTCGCAGGCTCTCGCTGCCTATAAACTGTAAATACAGCTTTGATGTTCGTTCGTAGGCTGGTATGATTTCATTTTTCATTAGTGGACTCACTTAATTTATGCTGCCGCATCCATTCATACATAACAATACTTGCCGCTGCACCAACATTAATCGAACGCGTTGATCCAAATTGCTCTATTTGAACTAATCTGTCAGCCTTGCGAGCAAGCTCATCCGAAATGCCGTCGCTTTCGCTTCCGAATACTAAAATAGACTTAATCGGTAGCTCAGTCTGGCTTAAATTGCTTGCACCGCTAATGTTATCGACTGCAATAACCGCTGCATCTGCGCCACGAGCATAATTTAAAAAAGCACTCAAACTATCGTGGTGAGAGATATCGATATATTTATCAGTCATCATCGCACCGCGCTTATTCCATTGGCGACGTCCAATAATATGTACCTTTCCAACGTTAAAAGCATTGGCAGTCCGCACGATATTGCCCATATTAAAATCACGCTGCCAGTTTTCAATTGCGATTTCAAGCAGCGCGCATCTTAAAGCGAGATCGCTCCTTATCGCTTCAACACTCCAGTAGCGATATTGATCGGGTACATTTCGCTGATCCCCCGTAGCGAGCAGATTGACGTCAAACTCTGACCCTTCGGGCCAGGGTTTTGGGTGTGGTCCAACACCATATCTAGTGTTACTTTGTGCCATATAGACATTATAACAACTAAATATATATTTACGCGAAACGATAGATACACTATGATAGGGACAACATGAGCGCAGAGGGACTACATTATGTCACTAAACATGAAGGTGACGATGATTTGGTGGAATTTGGTCCACAATTTTTGGAACTTGTACCACTAACGGAACTACGCGAATTACAGCAAGTCCGCGAAGAATATGACCCAGCTGGCATAGAAGAGCTCGCTACGTCACTCGAACATCCTGAGTCTATATTCTATGAAGACATGTCAAACACAGAGCTAACTAAACAGTTTGACTTAAAACATCCACTCGTTGTAGCGCGTCTAGACCAGCAGTCATATAGAAATTTTGTTAAAGAGCACGCTGAATACTACGGTATTGAGCCAGTAGCGCTAGAAGACGAGCCTGCCGAGGGTGAAGTCGCATTGCTGCTGATAGCTGGTCATCGTAGAAAACGAGCCGTTGCGCTAAAATCACTCCAACGAAATATACCGCTTGATGAGGTAGGAATAGTGGCCCATGTATATGACAATATTGACTTTGATGAAGCCCTAAGCCATCAGTTACGCGAAAATATTCATACCCGTACATCCCCCCAGGAAGAGGCCCGAGCCATAGAACGCTACTTCCGACATGAAAAACGACGAAGTGCAGGTAAAAGCGTAACAATTGCTTCAATAGCAAGAAGCCTCGGGTTTGGTACGCAAAAAGTGTCTGATGCACTAGCTTTTGCATCGCTCCCGGTCAAGATCCAGTCATACGTAGACTCAAAAGACAAACAGCTAGCCTACGGTGTCGTAAGAAGCCTTAAACCCCTGTATGATGCTTACGGTGAGTTGCATGACTTACTAAATCAGTCGGGTGATCACCCCCAGCTCAAAGAAGACTACTGCTGCGACGAATTAATTATTATGGCTAACAAGCTAGCTGGGAGAAATTTTGAGGAAAATTCAGTAAAAGCCCAGACGATTATTAAAAACACACTAGAAGAAATCAGAGCTAAAATTGACCCACGAGCAGTGCCTCTATTCGAGATGCAGGCCGAATCAGCAAGGGACCGCCGCAATCGTTCTTATGGCAATTTGGGTAAAAAAGCAGTGAGCGCACTGCGGCACATCGAAAGCCACGATGCTCTGCAGTACCTTAGCGATCAGGACAAGGCTGCCATCATGAATCTAGCCGAAGAATTAAGCCATGCTGCCCTGCAGGAAGCCTATACTCACCCCACCCTAGAGCTACAGTAGTAAATTGAGACAATTTAATTATACACAGCAAAATTTTTATGCGACGTATCGTCATACTCACTTCGCAGTAAGCGAGCCAATAACTTTACGTCCTGATCCGACTTAACGCCCGGGTTCATAATGCCGTGTGGATCAAAGATATTCTTTATTTCCTGAAATATTTTCCTAACATCAGGATCAAGATTCTTATATGCAGCGCTGGCTTTTAGCCTGCCTTCGCCGTTTTTAGCAACCAGGTGGCCGCCATGACTTTCGATTAGGGCAGTGCATTCGTCTATAAGTTTGATGACTCTTTGTCTATCACTTACCTTCTTAAGGTGAAGCACGGGCCGAAGGTAAAAAATTTCTTCTATAACGTGACCATACAGATTCAAATCAACTGAATGCTTTTTAGCTAACTTTTTTAGCTTCGAGCTAAAATCTTCAATTCGAGCAAGCGGCACATGAAACCCATCCAGAATCGGAGGAATGCCTGCGCCAGCAACTTGCGGTGAACTAGCCAGACCAGTAACTTCACGCAGAGCTAGGACATCCCTAGCGTCGTCTTCGTCACCGCTTACAACTTCGGCTTCGAACTTCAATGCTAAATTGACAGCTTTTCTAAGTCTTCTACGCCGTTCACGAGCACTTGATTCGTCAAATGCCAGCACAAGCACCACGTCATCGTTATCAATTTCCTTTATGCTTTCGAGAACTAAGTATTTCTTGCCCATCGATTGAGCAGCCTTAAAGTATGACCCATCAATTAGCTCCATCGCCGCAGGCTCAAGCTTGAATAGTCCCTCGATACAGTCATGGGCCTTTTCAAGATCGGGAAACACTGCTATGGCGGCATGCAAGCCGCTAGACGCCAGCTCAGCTTTCATGATCATTTCTGATATTATCGCCAAAGTTCCTTGGCTCCCCAGAAGTAAAGGAGTAAGATCAAACGACCCGTCGCGGTGCTTTACATCTGCAATTCCACTATAGCCCACGTTGTCTCGCACGTGAGGGGCAATTTTTCCATTAATGGTAGCTAAATTATCCTCTATCAAACCGTCTATCTTGCGGTATATCTCACCCTCGAGTGTCTGTTCACCTTTTTTGCGGTTGAGGGCCTTTTTACTGATACGCTCAGTCTGCATCAGGTCGCCATTAGATAAAACAACTTCTAGTTGATGAGTCCAAGTCAACATATCACCGTACTTCCCGGATAGCACGCCGCTAGCATTATTTGCAATAGCGCCGCCTACCGTACCGTAGCTTGCAGCTTGAGAATAGGCTGGGATATAAAGTTCATGCAATCTAAGTGCTTGGTTTAGAGCACCCATCGTGACGCCCGGCTGCAGGCGAACAAGTCGCTGTCTGGGATCTAGTTCGAAAATATTGTTCAAGTGCGCAGTGGTGTTAATTATAATATCTTTACCAATTGCCGCACCGGTACTATCGCTGCCACTACCCCTAGCGGTCAAACCTATGGAGTGGCCAGTTTCCGCCAATCGCCACGCAAACCTTGCAGTTTTGCGTATATCCACGGTTGCCCGTGGATATATGACCATATCAGGTTTAATTGAAAGTACGCTTTTATCAACCGAAAAAGCTTGACGCGTCTGAGTCCTAGTATCAACTTCGCCCTTTAGGTGTTCGTTTAAATACTTTGCTACCTTATTCATCTATACCCGCCTAATTTAATGTCACTATACAGTTAATGTTTCTATGATAGCACAAGCGCATAACTAGACTTTTAAAATTTGTCTGCCTTTGATATAGTATTCTAGTACCAATATTTAGTACACGCGCGAGTGGTGGAATTGGTAGACACGCATGCCTTAGGAGCATGTGCCTTTACGGCGTGGAGGTTCAAGTCCTCTCTCGCGTACCAAAATTATTTACCGACCCAGATTCTGGGTCGGTTTGCTTTTTCAATATAAATCACGTAAAGAAAACGCAAAAAAACGCCTAAAATCAGGCGCTTTCCTGCCGGTAGTATGTGAGCGTGGCATTTCCATAACTACGATTGTCCACCACAACAACTCCGGGTTTGGTTGACACGCCTCCCCTACCTGAATGTGATAATACCATAACTCCGCCAGGTTTTAACAGGTCAAATAACTTTTCTACTGTGGAAAACTGCTCATGGTAATACGGCGGGTCAGCCAGTATCAAATCGAACCGCTCCCCCTGATAGGTGCTTTGCCATGATGATACGCTAGCACGAATAAGTTTTGTCTGATCGCCTAGCCCTAGAGCGCTTAGATTGTTAGCTAAAATCTTCTGAGCTAGTCGATCCTTTTCAATAAAAACTGCCTGGAGAGCTCCGCGACTAATTGCTTCTATGCCTAGTGCGCCCGTGCCAGCAAAGGCATCTAGGACAGTTTTGCCAGATAAGTCACCGAGGCTATTAAATAGCGCGCCACGAACCCTTTCACCCATTGGGTGAGTCCGTTTGCCTTTTGGAGCATCAATTTTACGACCACCAAATATACCGGCTATGATGCGTACATTCATGATTTTTTCTGAACTGCTTTTTCAATCGCTTGCTGCCAGCCGAGGCAGACTGTTTGAGTGATTATGGGGATTAAAAACTGGTTGGTCTGTCTAGCTAAGCGCCGTGTCCAGCCATTTTCAGTAAACTCTTCGTACATCCTGAGCGCTGCGACGTCTTTGACTGCTTGAAAAAATATTGCCTTAAATCCATCCTGCTGCAGACGAAGCATTGTCTCACCATCTGGCAGCGTGTCATCAAACTTACGCGAAGCAATTGTAGTTGCAATCCCTAACTCAAAGGTGAGGTGCGTTGTCATGACGCCTTTTGCGCCCCAAAATTCCCAGTTATTGCGAAGCATTTCGCGCTTGCTGGCACCAGGAATAATAACCTTTTCTTTTTTTGTATTGCGAGTCTCTAACCCCTCACCGCCGCGTAGTTCTGTTAGTTTTTCTTCCAGTGGATAGTGATGGGCAGGTGTCAGCCCATCAGTTATGGCGTGTGCCAGCCAGGCAGCCTCAAAAGCGGCTCGCTCTTTATTGCTGCTTTTAAGCGCAGCAGTTAAATTAGCGGTATGATCAACTATCATCTGCCACAAGGTGTCGTCATTTGGATCGCTAGGGTCAATGTAGTGCCAAGGCTCGTCCTTGCCTGGGCTTTTTCGTTTTATACCATCCGGCCCGTTCAAGCCTTCAAAGTGAAGGATTTCGGCAATCGATGGAAAATAAAAATTGTCAGGAATATGATGCTCGAGCTGACGTCTAGCAACTTTATCTATTTTTTGATGCACGCCCAGCACCCGACCTGACTTGACGCGAAATGTAGTTCCAGAATACATGTTTTACTTTAATTCAGCGTTGTCAGGCGTTGATATTTCTTTACCTGCGCAGCTAGTTGCTTATATTGTAGCAGGTTGTCGCTATTTAATGCGAACTTCTTAGCCTGCACCTGGGCTCGGGCGATTAATTTTGTATCGCCTAGTGTTGCGACTTTTAAGTTTAACGCTCCATGCTGTGCATGACCGTACACCTCGCCTGGACCACGAAGCCTAAGGTCAACTTCGGCTAAATAAAACCCGTCATTAGACTTTTCTATGTGACGCAGGCGCTCGGTTGGCTTGCCGCTAGTGCTAGTAACTAAATAGCAGTAGCTCTGGTGCTGACTACGACCCACTCTTCCGCGCAGCTGGTGCAGCTGACTTAGACCAAATCTATCAGCATCCTCGATTAGCATCGCCGTAGCATTAGGAACATCAACTCCCACTTCAACGACTGTTGTACTCACCAAAATATCGTACGCTCCACTGGCAAATTCCTGCATCACACTATCTTTTTCGCTAGACTTCATCTTGCCGTGCAGCAAACCTATGCTGCGGTGCCTAAACGCACCTTGACGTAACTTATCATACTCTGCCTGGACGCTCTTAGCTTCATTGTCCGGATTGTCGTCTATTAGACTGCAAATGACATAGGCTTGTCGTCCTTTAGCGATTTCTGCGTCAATTAACTTGTAGACTTGCGACCGCGAATTTGGCGACCAAATCCTAGTCCTGATGGGCTTTCTGCCCTGGGGGCGCTCATTGATTATAGAAATATCTAGCTCGCCGTAAACCGTCAGAGCTAAGCTACGGGGGATAGGAGTAGCGGTCATTGCCAGAAGATGCGGCATTCTAGCTGACTTTTCCAGCAGGGCCTGCCGCTGCTTGACTCCGAACCGATGCTGCTCGTCAATTACCACAAAGCCTAGCTTCCTAAAAGCTAGCTTGTCCTGAATTAAAGCGTGGGTGCCAATTACTACGTCAACTCTGCCCGACTCGATAGCCTCATAAAGCAGCTTCCTAGCAACACCCTTGACACTGCTAGTTAGAAGCCCAACTGACACCCCGAAAGGCGCCAGCAAGCTCGACAGGGTTTCGGCGTGTTGCGATGCTAAAATTTCAGTTGGCGCCATTAGGGCAGACTGGAAACCAGCCTGGGCGGCCTGCCGAGCGGCCAGCCCAGCTACGACTGTCTTGCCTGACCCAACGTCACCTTGCAGTAGGCGGTTCATCGGCGTAGACTTTTCAAAATCCTGCAGAATCTCCCAAGCAGCTAGTCTTTGAGCGTTGGTGAGTTTAAACGGCAAATTATCGACAAACTTTTTGACTGTTAATTTATCAAATGGTATCAACCAGCCGTCTAATTTAATTATTTCCTGTCGATTTAGCTGGCTGGCTAGCAGTAGGCTAAACAGCTCCTCGAACGCTAGTCGCTGTTTAGCTTTGTCTATACCAGCCTGCGAGGTTGGAAAATGCATTTCAATAAGGGCGTCTGCACGAGTTAGCAGTTTTTCAGACTTAACAATAAAGTCTGGCAATGTTTCGGGTAGCATAGAAATTAACGGTCGCAGTTCAAGTATGATTTTTCTAATGGCTCTAGTTTTTAGTCCACGTACCTGACGATATATCGGTACAATCACCTCACTCGACTTATCAATGTCGCCTGCCTGCTCGGCACTAGGGTTCATCAGTTGATAGCGATTATAATTAAACTCGTAACTACCGGAAAAATAAAATTCTTCGCTACTTTTTGACAGTTGGGCTGCGCGATATGGCTGATTGAACCAGACAGCTTTGATCTTTCCTGTGCCATCAGTCAAAGTTGCTGTAGTTACCCTAAGTCCACGTCGTACAGACCTGGTTTCAATTTTTTCGCATCTGGCTTTTAGGGTGATACGTCCTGGCTTTATATCTGATATCGCGTCAACACTTGAATAGTCATCAAAAGTACGCGGGAAAAAATTGATCAAATCCCCGACTGTAAGTATTTGAGCATCACGTAAGCAAGCAGCGGTCTTTGGTCCGACGCCTTTTATATTATCTATCGGAGTAAGCAAGTTCATACTACTTATTCTATCAGTGATAAGTAGTATGAGTTAAATGAATCTGCCTACTGAGTGACTCCAAGAATACCTTCAATCACCAAAGCCGTATCCTCCCAGCCGTCAACTGCAATCGTATCTATTCCCATGGCTTTTACTGGATAGTCGTTGCCGCCCTCCTCTAGCTTGTCACCTATAAACAAAATATTTTCTTTACCGATTTCTAAGGCGTCCATGAGTTTTCGCATACCATAGGCCTTGTCGATTCCGATGCGAGTAATGTCCACACTAGTAGTCCCGCCTAAGCGAACTTCTAGGTTAGGCAGCTGCTGTGCAACCATATCGCGTAGCTTATGCTTGGCAGCGTCGTTTTTCTCTGCCCACTCGTATTTCTTTTCAGCAGGCGCTTGTTGACCCAGGGCGGAATAGGTCACTTGACTGCCCCGGTCTTCAATTATTTCGCCGTAAGGCTTATCTACCCATATGCCCACTTCTTTGGCACTACTTTTTAGAGTGGATATGATTTTACTTTTCTCATCATTCGTTAAGTCTTCTGAGTATTGCAGCTTCCAATCTTTATTTAACTCGTCGTATCGATAATACCTAGTGCCGCAAGTCGGCATTAAGTGCATACGATTTAATTTATGGGCCGGAACCTCTAGTCGATCCACCACCTGCATCATAAATTGTTCGATTTTACCACCAGAAATGATACAGACATCATAGTGCTCTAGCAACTTAGCAAGTAGCTCCCCCATGCGATCTGACATGGGCGATTTAGTAACTGATAATGTGTCGTCTAGGTCAAAAGCGATTACTTGTTTCGTCATAGGCTACATTGTAACAAATTAGCCTAAGAGATTGCTAGCGAACCAGAATAAAGGTGTTTTTACCTTTTTTTATCAAACTACTGCTAGCTATTTTCGCGTCATGGCTTGTCTTCTTGCCATTTATAGATATAGCTCCACCTTCGATCAGACGCCTAGCCTGACTGTTGCTACTAACGACCTTTGATTCTATTAGTGAAGATACTAAAGTTTGACCAACTGAAACAGTTGGAATCTCTGATGAAAGCGCTTCGATGTCGCCAGGCGTCAGGTTGGTAAAATCTTCTCTTCCGAATAGAACATCTGTAACGCGGATAACGGTTTCGGTGCGCTGCTTGCCATGTACTAGCGTGGTTACCTCGCGAGCTAAAGTCCTTTGCGCCAGTCTTGCGCCTGGATCTTCCTGATGCTTAGCGGCCAGCTCCTCGACCTCGGCTTTTGGAAGCAGCGTATAGATTTTTATATAGTCAATCACGCCAGCGTCGTCTAGGTTTAACCAGAACTGGTAAAACTTATAAACACTTGTCATTTCAGGGTCAAGCCAAACAGCACCTCCTTCAGACTTACCAAACTTACGGCCGGTGGCCCTATTAATAACGAGTGGCGTAGAATATACATGTGCTTCGCGGCCTTCGATGCGTCGAATCAAGTCCACTCCCGCCAGTGAATTGCCCCACTGATCCGCACCGCACAGCTGAAGCGTCACTCCATACTCACGGTTTAAGTGCAAAAAATCATAGCCTTGAACCAGGGCATAGCTAAATTCAGCGTAACTAATTCCTGCCCCACCCTCACCTAGCCTAGACTGTACGAACTCACGACTCATCATCTGACTCATCGGCACATGCTTGCCCACATCACGCAAAAACTGCAAGTAGCCTACGTCCTTAAACCAATCATAATTATCAATAAGTTCAAAACTTTTACCAGAAAAGATTTGCTGATACTGCGCTGCAATACCAGCTTTATTTTCAGCTATTTCTTCGAATGTTTTTTGTTTTCGCTCATCCTGCCTACCATCAGGGTCGCCAATTAATCCAGTTGCACCGCCAACTAGCAGGTAGCCTTTGTGCCCATAATCGATAAAATGACGCACCATCATAGCTGACCCTAAATTCCCAATCGTCATTGAACTAGCGCTCGGGTCGACTCCGAAATAAAACGAAATCGAGCCATTGTCAAGCGCTGATACGTCATCAAATGTAGTCTGGTTAATAAAGCCGCGCCACTGTAATTCTTCGGATAAAGTCATTTGTCTGCCTTTACTTAATTTACCTCTATTAATTATATCAGAAAAGCTACTGACAGCCGGAGATAAGTGATATAATAGTGTCATTAATTCGATGAGGGAAAAGACACGTGGGTAAAAAACGAACAAAGTCACGCAATATGAGCGTGTATTCTAATCTTGTGCGACGTCGAAAAGTAAAAAAAGACGCATCAGCTAGAAAAAAGGCCGAGTACCTAGCGAGCCTGCCAAAGCATCCTGTAAAGCGGTTTTTTTACCGCATGAGCCCGAAGCGTTTTTTCAAGTTCTGGTTCAGCAAAGAAGGTGCTGCCTTAGCGCTTAAGATATCTGGCGTGGCGATTTTAGTCATGGCTCTGCTGGTTGGGGCGCTGTTTGCCTATTACCGACGAGAACTAGACGCCATTAGACCTGGTGAAATAGCTAAACGGGTTCAAACTACTGTCACAAAATACTACGATCGAAACGATAAGTTGCTGTGGGAAGACCATGGCGATGGTGATTATAAATTAGTAGTTGATAGTAGCGAAATTAATGACGAAATAAAACTGGCTACGATTGCAATCGAAGACAGGGAGTTCTATAACCACAGCGGGGTGAGTTTAAGTGGGATCATCCGCTCGGCGATTAACAATGCTCGCGGTAACGAAATTCAAGGTGGCTCAACCCTCACGCAGCAGTTAGTCAAGCAGGTATTCTTTGCTGACGAAGCGGGCAATCGTGGCCTAGGAGGAATCCCGCGCAAAATAAAAGAGGTTATCTTAGCGATAGAAGTCGAGCGCATGTACGACAAAGAGCAAATTTTAACCTTATACCTCAACGAGAGTCCTTACGGTGGGCGTCGAAATGGAGTTCAGTCAGGCGCTCAAACATACTTTGGCAAAAACGCCAAAGAGCTTACACTGGCCGAAGCGGCGCTACTTGCGGCCATACCGAACCAGCCTGGGCTATATAATCCATACAATACCGCTGGCCATGATGCCTTGATTAGACGCCAGCACAGGGTACTAAGCGCAATGGTAGAAACGGGCAAGATCACCCAGGAGGAAGCTGATAGGGCTAAAAAAGTAGCAATCCTGGACTCGATCCGTCCAGAATCAGATTTATATAAAGACCTGAAGGCACCGCACTTCGTTCAAATGGTACGAAGCGAACTTCAGAAAGAATTAGGTGAAGCTACCGTAGGGCGCGGCGGCTTAATAGTGAAAACTACCTTGGATCTACGAATCCAGAACAAGCTAGAGGGGTCCGTTAATAATATGTTCTCATCAGGCTCGCCAGAGGCTAATGGTTTTACTAATGGCGCCGCTACTGTCGAAGATGTTAAGACGGGTAACGTTATAGCTATGGTAGGGAGCCGTGACTTTAACTATCCAGGCTACGGCCAGGACAATGCTGCGATCGCCTATATCCAGCCTGGCTCGTCAATTAAGCCTTTGGTTTATGCCGAGCTCTTAAAGGATAGGGGCGAAGCTGAGCAGAATTTTGGCAGCGGCACAATCATACCAGATAGAAACATTGACAATATATATGGTGCCCCCTTGAGGAACGCCGACAGACGCTTTTTAGGCAATATTACTCTGCGTGATGGTTTGGCACTTTCTAGAAATATTCCAGCTGTTACAGCCATGAATACTACCGGCATAAAGCCTGCCATCGAAACAATTCACGAACTAGGCAACAAGAGCTACTGCACCCAGGGTGTAGATACTACCGTCCAGCTGTCCGCCGCTATCGGTGGATGTGGCGCCAGGCAGGTGGAGCACGTCAACGCCTTTGGCACCTTAGCCCGCATGGGAGTATACAAACCATACAGCAGTGTGCTTGAAGTTAAAAATAACCAGGGAGAGGTGCTCCAAAAATGGGAAGATGACGCAAAGCGCGTAATAGACGAGCAAATTCCCTACATAATCAGCGACATCCTGGCTGACTCAAATGCTCGAGCTGGACTATTTGGTCGCAACGTTCCCGGATTTGACATCCCAGGGGTAAGGACAGCCACAAAAACCGGAACCTCCGACGTTGACGGCAAGCCCAAAGACCTATGGATGATGAGCTATAGCCCAGCGATTGCAATGGGCGTTTGGCTAGGCAACTCGGACACTCGTCCACTTTCATCAGGCAACTCGACCCTACCGGGCCCTATCATCCATGATGTTATGAGCTTTGCACACACTGAAATCTACATGGCTGAAGAAAAGTGGCAACCGGGCGACTGGTTCCAGCAACCTGAGGGAATTCAGGTAATAGGCGGCGAACTATACCCCAGCTGGTATCGACGTGATCAAGACGATTTAAATGCTAAGTTAACGTTTGATAAAGTTTCAAAAAAGATTGCAACCGACTGCACCCCGCCAGGTGCCAGAGAAGAGATAGCTGTACGTAAAAATATCGACCCGATCACCAAACGCGATATATATATTGCACCAGCAGGTTATAACGCGAACGAAGAAGATGATGTCCACAAATGTAGCGACACCAAGCCGCGCATAAACAGCATTACAACCTCACACGTTAGCGGTAACACATACAGCATTACGGTATCTATCCGGCAGGGTACTCATAAACTAGAAAACCTAGAGATTAAATCCGGCAGTACAGTAATCGGGAATATACCCGTTAGTAGTAGTGGCAACCATTCAGCTACACACGTATTTGACGGCCGCGGTCGTCAATCTATAACAGCTAGCGTGCGCGATACTGCGTATTACGTAGGCGAATCCTCAACTAGCTTTACACCCAGACCTGACTCGTCTCGTGACGACGATGACTAGGTCACACTAGGCAAGAGGGCTCTTCGCTTATGCATAAAGAGTACGGTCTTAGTCCTTGGCGTTCCTAGCGACAAGTTGCATTAAGTCATCTTCTTTCTGATTTAGTGACTTCCTCTGCCGGCTTTTTACGCCATCACCCCTGACGGGCTTTGAAGGCTGGCTGTTCTTACTGCGTGAATTCTGTTTTTTCGATTTGTCATTATTTTTACCGCCGCCTGTGAGCTTAACTTTGGAGGTGATTTTATTAGCTAGCGACTTCTTGTTAGCACTTGATTTAGTCTTAGTAGCACTGACCGAAGGATCTGATAACTTTGCAAACATCATTTTGCCTGCGGCAGTTTGAAGACTACGAATAAATTCAATTTCGATTTTCTTGCCTATAAACTTACTGGCGTTTTCTACTACTACCATCGTCCCGTCTTTGAGGTGCCCAATTGCCTGGTGACCATCCTGACCCTCGCTAGTTAGTTCTAGCATCATCTTTTCACCTGGCAAGTAGGCCATCCGTAGGCTCTGCGCTAATTCATTAACATTTAAAACTTCGATTTTTTCAACTTTGGCAACCTTGTTTAAGTTAAAGTCGATGGTGCAGATAGCGGCACCGCTATCCTTGGCTAAGGCAAGCAACCGTTCATCAACGCCCTCTGCGGCCTTACTGCCGTCTTGTAAAATTTCAACTCGCACTTCGGGTATATCTTGCAAAAGCTTGATAACGTCCAGCCCGTATCTCGCCCGAGCACGCTTATCGGCATCTCCGACGTCTGCTAGTAGCTGAAGCTCGCCTACTACGCTCCTGGGCACGACCAGCCTATCTCCCACAAAACCCGATTCTGCCACCGCAATAATGCGACCATCAATCAAAACAGATGTATCAAGTAGTATCATGCGATCATTTTTTCCATTTTTACTACGAGGTAATTTGTAAATAACAAATGAGGTCTGCAGTAAAATAACCACGAGCATTACTAATATTAAATTTTCCATATTTTTATCCTTTACTGTAAATAATCTATCAATGCCTGCCTGAGGGAGCCAACTTGATGATAGAACTTATCTTTTTTATTGTTTCTAGGTGAAATTGCGCTAGTAAATCCTAGTTTTTTTGCCTCACTCGCTCGTCGGTCAATACTAAGGACAGAGCGCACCTCACCACCCAATCCAACCTCACCAAATACGACAATTTTATCATCTAGCTTGCGCCCTGCCGCCGCACTGGCGATTGCCATGCAGATAGCTAAATCTGCAGCAGGGTCATTAAGTCGCAGGCCTCCGACTACGTTAATATAAACATCTTTATCGCTAAGGTTTAACTTGGTCCGCTTTTCTAACACTGCAATTAACAGGTTAAGTCGATTCAAATCAAACCCAGAGGCGGTGCGCTTTGGATAGCCAAAACTGGTTGTATTAACTAGCGCTTGTATTTCCACCAACAAGGGCCTAGTTCCTTCAAGCGTTGCTAGCACTATAGACCCGTCTTCGTTTTGACGCTCCGAAAGTAGTGCAGCGGAAGGATTTTCAACCACCTTTAAGCCCTTTTCGTACATTTCAAATATGGCAGCTTCGTTAGTAGATCCAAAACGATTCTTGACGGCTCGCACAACCTTAAAGCCACCATATCGATCGCCCTCAAACTGCAATACAACATCGACTAAGTGCTCTAACACTTTTGGACCTGCGATGGCGCCCTCTTTGGTGACGTGGCCAACAAAAATAACTGCAGTACTGGCCTCTTTAGCGGCACGAATTATCACATTACTGCTATTAGTGATCTGGCTAACAGTGCCGGGTGCCGAGGTGATTTCGTCCAAACTTAAAGTCTGGATTGAATCTATTATTACAAGCTTGTAGCCGCCGGATCGAATCGTCGCTGCAATGTCATCAGCACTGGTGCTAGAAGCAAAGCTCAGGCTCCCAGATTCATCCGCCCCCAGCCTCGATGCGCGAAGTTTGACCTGACTAGCCGACTCTTCACCACTGACATACAAGACGGGCTGAGAGTTTGCTACCATGGCAGTCACTTGAAGCAAAAGCGTGCTCTTTCCCATCCCAGGCTGCCCCGCTAGCAGCGTAACACTCCCAGGTAACACCCCGCCACCTAGGACTAGATCAAGCTCGTCAAGCCCCGTCTTCATACGCCTGGCACTAGATTCAGCCTCTATGTCTTGAATGGAAGCCACTTTAAGTGCTTTACCGCTAGATGCGCTTCTCGAAACTACAGATTTTCCACCTGAGATTATTTGCTCGACCAGTGTATTCCACTGACCGCAGTTGTCACACTTGCCTGTCCACTTGGGATAAGTAGCGCCGCAATTTTGGCAAACATAATTTGATTTGGATTTAGCCATCACGCCTTATTATACACTAGGTATATGGGGCGGATTGCTGTCTAGGCTTCGCTGCAACTCCCTGGTTTCGCCCGATAACCTTTCAAGTTCAACTACTAGTTCGTTGTGCTGAGTGACCAGTGCATTGACCCTCGACTGCATGGCAGCGAGGTGATTAGAGCGATTCACTAGCTGACTTCTTTCGATACTAAACTGCGCTGGACTATCAAAATCTCCGCGGGCAGCTCGGGTATTAAAATCAACAATTGCCGCATTTAACTGCTGAAGCTCCTGACGGTACTCTACCCTAGCAGCATCAATTTGAGCCGATAGCGATTCAATTTCTTGCTGCACGCCATGCAGCCTCTCGTTAAGTTCTATAAAAAGTTGGTTGTAGTTTTCAAAAAGATCAACAACTTCGGACCTCGACAAAAAATACTTGGCGTAATGCGCCTCTAGTTCATCGGATAAGTCACGATACTCGGTGCCGATAATAGAATGAAGTTCGTTAACTCTTTCGCCTGGCTGCGCTCTTTCATAGTAAGACATACGATCATCTAGTCGCTGATCGTTCATCGCTTTATATTCAGCCTCTAGAAGTGCGCCAACTCTATCCCTTTCAGATTGACTCATGCGCATATAGACTGCGTGAAGCATCTCATGTGCAGCGGTAACTTGCTTGACGCCGTCCAAGCGTTCATCGCTTACGTCATAAATATAAATTCTCCCCGCCGAATAGCACCCTAGCACAGCGCTGCCAGGTTCGTGTCTATGGCAGCGATTATTAAACTTATCACTAGGCAGCAACTGGGGGTGGCTAGCGTAGAAATAAAACTTACCCAGTTCAGTCATGGTGGTTTCTTCGGCGATACTAGCAGTCTCTAAAGACGGCTCATATTGCCAGACGCTCAGCAAATCCAGGGTGTACTGCCGGTTAAAAAGCACCCACGCGGTGCTAGCAAGTAGCAGCAACCCTATGGCTACGCTGGCTACCCGCCAAGCAGTGCTAGCCTTCACGCTCGACATTTATTACAATTTCACCCTTCCTTGATCCAACGCTAAGCACACTGCCACCTTCATATTCTTCCGATAAAATGCCATCAGCTATTTTGTGCTCTAATTCGTCCTGAATAACCCGACGTAAGGGCCTGACACCATAGGTTTCACTAAACCCTTTATCAATAAGTAGCTTCTTGGCTGACGGTTTCACCGTCACGTGCAGCCCCTTCCTGAGCAAGCGCTGCTGCAGTTCATCTATCAATTTATCGAAAATTTTTCCGACCTGGCGACGGGTTAGAGCCCTAAAGGTTATTATGCTATCGATCCGGTTAATGAGCTCGGGTCGCATAATTTTTTCCAAAGCTTCACGCGCAGCCTCGGCATTCTCAGCATGAGCCTCGTCAAGTTGTTTTTCGTCCGATTTACTTTTTGCATTAAAACCAAGTGACGATTCTTTCATCATTTTATCGGCACCTAGGTTGCTGGTCATGATTATAATAGTATTTGAAAAGTTAACACTCTTGCCCTTAGCATCGGTTAGGCGGCCGTCTTCGAGCAGTTGAAGTAGCAACTGGTAAACTTCTTTGTGGGCTTTTTCAATTTCATCGAGCAATACAACGCTGTATGGCTGACGACGTATTTTTTCAGTGAATGTACCGCCATCATCATATCCTACATAGCCAGCTGGCGCACCAAGCAGACGACTAGTGTGGTGCCTCTCGCTAAACTCACTCATGTCAATTTTTATCAAAGCGTCTTCGCTGCCAAAAACTTCACGCGCTAACACGCGAGCTAGCTCGGTTTT
Source organism: uncultured Candidatus Saccharibacteria bacterium (assembly GCA_964511635.1). Taxonomy (GTDB): domain Bacteria; phylum Patescibacteriota; class Saccharimonadia; order Saccharimonadales; family Saccharimonadaceae; genus CAZEGC01. The sequence goes on from CAZEGC010000001.1 coordinate 19,699, forward strand.
CCCGACACCAGTAGGCCCCATGAACACAAATGAACCAATCGGCCTCTTTGAACTAGCCACGCCGCTTCGGCTGCGGCGAACAGCACGAGACACTTTTTCAATCGCTTCGTCCTGGCCAACGATATACTTACCTAAGTGTTTCTCTAGTCTTCGAAGCATCTTGGCTTCGCTTTTTTGAATACGCTTGACCGGTACGCCTGTCATGGTGGAAACCGCCTGGGCTACGTCATCACTTTTGAGATTTACTGGTGTCTTCTTTTCATACTCTTCGCGTGTTTCATCTAATTTCAGGGTAATTTGACTAATACGCGTTTTGTAAAGAGCAGCTCTTTCATAATCTTCAGCGTTAACTGCTTCTTCCATCTTCTCATTTAAATTTTTGAGCTGCCTGGTGTAGTCACGTAGCTTACTAGGGCGTCTGCCCATGCGCACTCGCACCAGTGCAGCCGCCTCGTCAATCACATCGATTGCCTTGTCTGGCATAAAACGCTCATGAACATAACGTTCAGCCATATAAACGGCGTCGTCAAGTACTTCGTCGCTAAACTTCACGCCGTGGTGCTTTTCATAATGGGTGCGGAGCCCTTTTAGGATTGCCAGCGTATCTTTGGCGCTAGGCTCTGGCACTACTATAGTCTGAAAACGCCTCTCGAGTGCACTATCCTTTTCGATATGTTTGCGATATTCGTCTAGCGTGGTGGCACCTATTAGGTGAAGCTCACCTCGAGCCAGAGCGGGCTTTAGCATATTAGCAGCATCAAGCGCGCCTTCGGCAGCACCAGCGCCAACGAGTAGGTGCAGCTCATCAATGAATAGTATAACGTTCTTCTGTTCACTCAGCTCACTAATAATTTTCTTAAGACGTTCTTCAAACTCGCCGCGATATTTTGTACCTGCGATCATGGCAGCTAGATCAAGCTGAATCAAACGCTTGTCCAGTAGGTGGTCTGGCACGTCTTCTCGCACAATGCGCTGCGCAACCCCTTCGGCGATAGCAGTCTTTCCAACCCCAGGCTCTCCGATTAGGACCGGATTATTTTTAGTACGCCTAGAAAGTATGGTTATCATCCTATCCTCCTGGGCATTGCGGCCAATCACCGGATCAAGTTGGCCGTTTTTAGCACGAGCGGTTAAATCAGTCCCAAATATATCAAGTGCCCCGCCCCGTTTTTTGGGTCGTTGCTGGCGAGTAGCCTGTTCGCTACCAAGATCCTGACCAGAGTGATTCTGTCGCTCTAAGAAATCTTCTAGCTCACTCATGAGTCCAGGTAAGTCAATGTTCATATCACGAAGTAGCACCGTCGCTCTTGCGTTCCGTTGCTTCAAAATACTATAGAGTATGTGTTCCGTACCCAAATGGTCTTGGTGGAACTCCTGGGCAATTTCCCAACTCATTTTCAGTGTCAATTTAGCTGTTTCGCTAAGACCTTTTGCCCCAGTACTAACAATTAACGTTCTAGGGGTTAAATTAAGTGCCAACTCAGCACGATCAAGCGTCACCCCAGCGTCAGCTAGAATCTTAGCTCCGACTGATGAGCCCTGGGCTAGTACACCCAGAAGGATGTGCTCAGTGCCAATATAGGCACTACTATACCCTCGCGCAATAGCATCTGCGTGATGTAAGCTTATGCGCGCATTGTCAGTTAAGTGTGAAATAAATTCTGCGAAATCATCTGACATATTACTATTATTAAACCTCCTTTGAAGTAGCGCAAGTATTTTTTACTTATGCTACTAAGCATATATAGATTATAGGTAAAATTAGCACTCTGGTCAATAGAGTGCTAAGTAATATGTCTACTCTTCGCTAGATTCCTCTAGGGCGCTTAGCAAGCTATCTTCTATATTCTTCCTCGGTTTTGGTGCCTCGGCACGCGGCTCTGGCTTGGTGGCAATGATATCAAGCTCGTAACCTGTCAATCGACTCGCTAAACGAACGTTCTGACCTCCGCGGCCAATTGCAATTGACTGCTGGTCCTCAGCTACATGAACTTTGGCTCGCTTGTCGCTTTCATCAATTTCAACTTTGTCTACTTCGGCCGGACTGAGGGCTGCTACTATAAATGAGCTAACATCTTCATCGTAGGTGACTATGTCAATTTTTTCTTGATCACCGATTTCGCTCATTACTGTTTGAACCCTGGTGCCGTGACCACCGACAAAAGTACCGACAGGGTCGACGCCAGGAACGGTGCTGCGAACAGCCAGTTTAGTCCTTCGGCCAGCTTCCCGGGCAATAGCTTTTATCTCAACGGCCCCTGTTTCCATCTCGGGTACTTCTTGTTCAAATAGTGCCCTGACAAAATCTTCACTACCGCGACTTAAAATCAATTGAGGCCCGCGATTTTCGCGTTCAATATCCTTTATTAGCACCCTAGTCCGTGATCCGACGCTATAATACTCATTTGGAATCTGCTCGCTTTGAGGCATGATTCCAGTTGCCTTACCTAAGTCAATCCTTACCACCCGAGGCTCAACACGCTGGACGGTGCCATTTACAAGCATGCCAATTTTATCTTCGTACTCTTCTAGTACCACTTCCCGCTCGGCTTCGCGTAGACGCTGCAACACCACCTGCTTGGCAGTCTGGGCCGCTACGCGCCCAAATGAGGTTACCTTGTGCTCTTCCTCGATTATATCGCCTATTTGTACGTCAGGCTTAACCTTTTTAGCATCCTCTAGGCTAACTTCAACCGATTCGCTACCTACCTCCCTGACTACTTCACGGGCTACATAAACATCGACTTCACCCGATACGCTATTTAGCTTAGCTCGCACCTCCTGGTCGCGCTGCCCATGGTCCCGCCTCCAGGCAGCAGCTAGCGCCTGCTCTATAACACTTAAAACCGTTTCTTCGGGTAAGTTCTTTTCTTCAGCAATTGTTCTGACAGTTAGAGTCAGTTGTTTTACGTTAATATCTTCCACTTGCAGTGATCTCCCTTGCTTCTTTATGAAAAAAGTCGACCTTCCGGCCGACACATCTACTAATACTAATAATACACCAAACTGACACCTGTATGCAACAATAATTTATTTACTGCTAGGCAGCCTCTGATCGGGGCAATTAGATAAAACTGTTTTCATTGCTTTCTTTTCAGCTTTTGTAACCCATAGATCATATTTGCTTTTAACCGCTATTTGTCTAGCAACATACGGACAACGATATTCTTTCCGGGGTGGAAGCCACGTAGCCGCATCTGAATCACCCTTTTCTTGGTTTAGCGCGCCGCTAACCGCTAGCAAGTTCAGCGGATCATTATAAAACGCATTACGCTCGTCATAGCTAAGTTGCTGGGCCCCTTTTTGCCAGGCGTCGCTAACTGCAACCACGTGATCAATTTGAATCTCACTACTAGAATTTCGCCCGCGTCGAAACTCTAGACTCTCGCCCGAGTAGGGATCCTGCAATGTGCCAGATTCGACTTGACATTCATCGCCCACTACTGGACTGTGCAAGTCACGAAATAATATTACATTTCTAATGTTGCAACCCTGCAGCTGACCCCAGCCTGGACTAAACATGCTTCTTGCATAGCCTGTTTTTGGTGCTCGACCTTTTGTACTTAATTGGTCCAAGGTAGCGCTTGCGTGCTTACCGTCTGCTAGAGTATCCAGACGGCTAGCACTAGAGGATTTGATTTCAGCTTGTTCACTTTGGTGCTCAATTGAACCTTGCACGCCAAAAATAGAAGTGATAATAAAAACTATTATCAAAACAGCTAGTCTTCGCCTGGACCCTGACTGATTCATGCAAGTAATATATCCTTTGCTACAATGGGTGTATGAATACTGTATCTAGACTAATTAACAAATTCAACCCAACCCACTATGAACTCTCGCTTGATTTGGAGCGCGAAAAGCGTCAATTTTCAGGCGTGGTATCAATATACGGGGAACGTCCTAGCGGTGATGACTCGATCATTCTGCACTCAAAAGATCTAGCCATTGAATCGATCACGGTAGACGGTAAATTGGCAAACTTCCAAGCTGGTGAAAACGATGAACTGAGTATTAAGCCTAAGGAGCTAAACTCGACAAAGCATGCGATTGTGATTGCTTTTTCGGGCTCAATCACTGATTCAATGCACGGTCTGTATCCATGCTACTACGACCATAACGGCGAGAAAAAAGAACTACTGGCAACTCAGTTTGAAAGTCATCATGCACGCGAAGTCTTCCCCTGCGTTGACGAGCCAGAAGCAAAAGCAACCTTTGACGTAACCCTTTCAACTGAGGAAGACGTGACAGTACTTGGTAACATGCCGATTCAAACTCAGCACACCGAAAATAGCAAATTAGTTACACGATTTGAAACCACGCCACGAATGAGCACCTACCTGCTCGCTTTCGTGGTGGGTCAGATGCATAAAAAATCTGCCACCACCAGTAACGGGGTCGAGGTAAATATCTGGGCCACACCGGCACAGACGCTTGAAAGTCTAGACTTTGCGCTTGATATCGCAACTAGGACGATCGAATTTTTTGATGAGTATTTTGGCGTGCCGTACCCGCTTCCAAAGAGTGACCATGTAGCGCTGCCGGACTTTTCAAGCGGTGCAATGGAAAACTGGGGTCTGATTACTTACCGCGAGATAGCACTGCTGGCTGATCCTAGTAACGCCTCTGTTTCTAGCAAGCACTATATAGCTACTGTTATTGCACATGAATTGTCCCACCAATGGTTCGGTAATTTAGTTACCATGCGGTGGTGGAATAACTTGTGGCTTAATGAAAGCTTTGCTACTTTAATGGAGTATATAGCTGTGGACGCACTAGAGCCTAGTTGGAATATCTGGCTAGATTTTGCTAGCCATGAAAGCATATTGGCTCTTCGCCGTGACAGTATCGAAGGTGTTCAGCCAGTTCAAGTTGACGTTAATCATCCCGATGAAATATCAACCTTGTTTGACGGGGCAATTGTATACGCCAAGGGCGCCAGGCTCCTGCGCATGCTTCAACACCATATCGGACATGAGGCATTTAAAACAGGGCTTCAGAAATACTTTTCAACCCATGCCTATGGGAATACCGAAGAAAATGACCTATGGGACGCCCTAAGCGAAGCTAGTGGCAAAGACATCGCCAAGCTAATGAATCCTTGGATTTCCAGGTCTGGCTATCCAGTAGTTAGCGTTCACTCCGAAAGTGACTCTCAAGCGACACTACGTCAAGAACAGTTCCTAATAAACCCTGACGCTAAGTCTGATAGGGTCTGGCCGATTCCACTTAACACAAGCCAGTCAGGTACTGATAGCGTCATGAATGACCAAAAGCTAACTATAAAAGTAAATCCTAAAAAAAGCCTAAGGCTAAATGTCGGCGATAGCGCCCACTTTATTACTCACTACGATGACGCCAGCCTAAGCAAAATAATTGCTACGGATACTAGTGAAGGTTTGCGTCCGCTCGATCGGCTCCAGCTTCTGCACGAACAAACTTTGCTCGCCCGCGGGGAAAGACTAGAAAGCTACAAGCTCCTAGGATTGCTAAATACATATAGGCACGAAACCAGTGAGGCGGTCTGGGGGATCATCAGTATGGCAACTGGTGAATTAAAGAAATTCGTAGAGCTCGACAGCCAAGCTGAACTAAAACTGAGACAATTTACGGCTGACCTGGCCCGCAAGCAATACGATCGACTTGGCTGGAAAATGACCGAGAGCGAAAGCGAAGAAGACACGAAACTAAGATCAACCATTACTAGCATGATGATCTATGGCCAAGACCCGGACGCTATTGCCGCAGCGCTTGATATTTATAAAAATGTAGCCGTTGTTGATATAGATTCAAATATTCGACCAAGCATACTAGGTGCGGCTATTCGTTACGGCGACGATGACTCAATCGCAGATAAACTAATTAAGCTTTATGCAAAGACCTCTTCTGCTGAACTTCGTAGCGATATCATATCCGGCTTAACTAATACGCACGATGAGGACGTAGCTTCGCGGCTGCTTGACTCTATGCAAGACAAGGGTATCGTAAAGCCGCAGGATGCAGCCCACTGGTTCGTATATCTAATTCGAAATAGGTATTCGCGCCAACAAGCCTGGCAGTGGCTACAGGACAACTGGGGTTGGATAGAGGCCACCTACAGCGGAGACAAAAGCTATGATGCCTTCCCTAGGTACGCTGCTAGCGCCCTAGCAACCAGACAGCAGCTAATAGAATATAGGGAGTTCTTTACTCCTCTGCAGTCTAATCCATCACTCACCCGAGTCATTAAGATAGGTAAAAAAGAAATTGAAGCCAGAGTGAGGCTGATCGAAGGCCAGAAGGCAGCCGTAGAAAAAGCTTTGCTAAATCTCTAAATAGTGCTCAATTTGCGGCGGAATACCGCTAACGGAAGCTACGGCTAGTCTCATATTGACTCCCTTTAGATTACTTGCAGCCTGAAAGACCCTAGCCGAAAATTCCATTTGCTTTAACTTTTTGGTGGTTATAGCGTCTAAGCCATCGCCGTGGCTAGACTGTCGGCGATACTTTACTTCTGTAAAAAATACTGTATTTCTAAAGCGCGAAATGATATCAATTTCACAGTACTTTGTACGCCAGTTTTTATGAAGAACCGTATGGCCACTTGAGGTTAAATAATCACCCACCAACTGTTCAGCAATGGCGCCTACTGGTGACGAGACACCAGACCTATCGTCCGATTCGCCACTAGATTCTGGTGCCGCCTTATCAGCGTAGGGCCTAAGAGGCGCAAATGAAAGCCTGTGAACTGGCGTAACCCCTAAGTGGCTTATCGCCTTGCGGTGCTTTGCCGTACCGTAACCTACATGACTGCTAAATTTATAGCCGCTAAAGACGGTGTCCAGTTGCGCCATATAACTGTCCCGCGCCACCTTTGCTACTATCGATGCCGCGCTAACACTTGGTATCAGTAGGTCAGCCTTCTTCATTAAAGTAACGTTGTCACCTTTTAGCAGCGGCACCGTGCCATCAATAATAATTTCACTATATGGACATGATATTTGACGAAGTGCCTGGTGAGCTGCAGTCATCAAAGCTCTGGATAAGCCGATTTTGTCAATCTGCCTAGCACTCACCCAGCCTAGCCCCACGCCACTGGCATTATTTCTGATGATTTTATCTAACTCTAGTCTACGGACTTTAGTTAATTTTTTACTATCAGTTAACCCATCAATAGCGTGTCCACCCAGGACAACCGCCCCCACCACCAGCGGCCCAGCCCAGGCACCTCGACCGACTTCATCAATTCCCACAATCATTTCCCTATTATTATAAGTTATTGACTAATTAATCTTTTGTGTTATCATAACCACAGTCGCCAAATACCTGGAGGTATGGATGAACATAGGACGAGCAACTACGATCTTCCGCTCCAGCAACGAGACAGACTGCCAGATATTCAAATGTCTGGTCGACTACATGGGAAAGGACGCCATCACCCAAGTCATCGTGAACCGCGAAAACGGTATCATGATGTTCGCTGGTGCAGACTGCATCGCCACCTCGCCAAACCTCACCTGCGGCTATGACGGAAAAAGCCCCAGCTACACGCTGGAAGTCCTGCGGTACGCCGGCTTCGATGTTGAGCCCGCTCAAGTTTTCGAAGAGGAGCATCTGGACCGATCAAAATGAGGCGACCGTAAGGCAAGCGCTCCGGATCTCGCCCCCTACCCGGGGGCTAGAGGTCCGGAGCCATTCAACTTTCAAGACATATCAGTAAAATACCCTGCTCTATCAAGTGCAGGGTATTTTACTTAAGTTAATCTCATGAACTAGTCAGATTTTACTTCTTTGATCCGCCAAGACTCAATCTGCTGGGACTTGTCCTCTTTAAAGCTCAGCTTCTTTGGGCGCTTTTGTAGTATTTACAGCTGTTCGATCAAAGCTAACAGACCTAAGGCGCGCACTTTTACCACTTCTTTCCCGCAGAAAGCTTAGATAGTTTCGACGCACCTTTGCGCGACGGACAATTTCTACCTTAGCTACAAGCGGACTATGAAGCATAAAGCTTTTTTCAACTCCAATGCCACTAGTTACCTTGCGAACTGTGATGCGTGAAGTGTGTGAATTTTTTCGATCAGTTCGAATCACTACGCCTTCAAATATCTGAATTCGCTCTTTGCTGCCTTCTGTAATGCGTTGATGAACACGGACGGTATCACCGCTTCTAACCTCGACCACGCTAGGCTTCTTTTGGGCCTCGTTCACCTTCTGAATTAGTGCAAAACTCATAATTTCTCTCTTTAACTATTATTTATAAGCAATCAATTACTAAATATACCATAGTACTCATTTTTTTTAAAGAGGTGAATCGATTAGATTTTAAGGTTATACTAGGGATAGATGGCAGACTTTAATCAACTAGCCCGTGATTTACACGAAAAATTCGGCGGCAAGATAACCACTTCGCTTCGTGACTCGTCAGACATGACCCGAGACAAGCTAAGTGCCTACTATAGCCCAGGTGTAGCTGAAATTAGTCGCTTGATAGCAAGCAGTGAGGACAACCTGGCAAAATACACCTGGACCAACAATCTTGTGGCTGTTATCTCGGATGGTTCGGCAGTGCTCGGCTTAGGTGATATTGGCCCAAAAGCCGCCTTGCCCGTCATGGAAGGAAAATCTTTTCTCTTTAAACACTTCGCTAATATCGATAGTGTACCGATTGTTCTAGATGTTCACTCGGCAGATGAAATAATTGCGACCATCAAGGCAATTGCCCCCAGCTTTGGCGCTATAAACCTAGAAGATATTGCTGCCCCAAAAGCCTTTGAAGTTGAAGAAAAGCTAAAATCTTCACTTAATATTCCGGTTTTTCATGACGATCAACATGGCACCGCTGTAGTCACGCTAGCAGGGCTTATTAATGCTTGCAAGGTAACAGGCAAAGAGCTGTCTAAATGTAAAATCACCCTTATAGGAGCGGGTGCTGCAGGCGTGGCAATAGCGAAACTACTGCATCAATTCGCCGAGCCAGAAATTATTGCACTCGACAGCAAGGGCACCATTAGCAGCAAACGTAGCGATTTAAATGATAGCAAGAAACGCCTGCTCGAAATTACCAATCAAAATGACATAGACGGCAACCTAAAAGACGCCCTAATGGGGTCTGATGTATTTATAGGAGTTAGCCAACCAGGCTTGTTGACGCCTGATTTAATCGCCCTGATGGAAAAAGACCCGATAGTCTTTGCGCTGGCCAACCCAACCCCTGAGATAATGCCCGAAGAGGCAAAGTCTGCAGGTGTGGCTGTTATCGCCACTGGGCGCAGTGACTACCCAAACCAAGTCAACAATGCAGTTGCGTTTCCTGGTATATTTAGAGGTGCACTTGATAATAAAGTCACCAAAATAACTGATGAGCATAAAATTGCCGCCGCAAAACAGATTGCAGGCCTGATTACAAGGCCAACGCCTGATAACATTATTCCTAGCGTATTTGACGAGCGACTAGTGCCTAGTATCGCTAAGGTTATCAAGTAGAGCGAAGTTTTTTAAACTACAAGACACGGTTGACTTCCTCTAGGGTAGTCTCGCCCCGGAGAGCTGCGAGCACCCCGGCTTGAAGCAGCGTAACCATCCCATCCCTGCGAGCCGAAGCTTCAATATCGCTAGTATGAATATCTGACACATCACCACGTAAATATTTTTGTATTCTTTCACTTACGACCATTTGCTCCATTATGACTAGGCGACCCTTGTAGCCAAATGGAGCCTCGTCATTAGGAGCTGGCCTCCATAGCTTAAAACTATCTAAATCTGGTTTTTCTACATGTGGAGGTAGGTCTTCTAGGACACCCTTCACCCACTCACGTGTCGCGTGATCAGGTTCGTATTCTTGCTTTGTTTCATGATGCAATCGTCGGACTAGTCGTTGAGCAATCAGCAGCCGAATTGCCGTACTAAAGATTGGGTTTACGCCGATTAAGTCAATCATGCGACTAAATGCAGCAGCAGTTGAGGTAGCGTGAAAAGATGATAGTACTAAATGACCGGTAATTGAAGCCTGTATTGCAGTTTTTGCAGTATCCTTGTCACGAATCTCACCTATCATAACAACGTCAGGGTCTAGCCTAAGTACAGCCCGCAGCCCATCAGCAAAGCTTTGCCCCCCTGTGGTGTCGATTGGAATCTGCGAGACTCCTGTAATTCCGTATTCAATCGGGTCCTCTAGGGTGATGATTTTTTTATCTGTATCATTGAGTGCGTTCAGCATACTATAAAGAGTAGTAGATTTTCCAGATCCGGTTGGACCCACCATTAGCGCCATACCGCGTGGGTGCCTTATAATATCATCAATTTCTTTTCGCTCTCTTGCCCCTATCCCTAGTAGATCGAGTTGCAGTAGGGATTCGTCAAAATTAAACAAGCGCATCACCGCGTCTTGACCGTACATAGTAGGCACGGTTTCGATCCTTAAATTAAGTAAGTGCGTAGCATTTGAACGAGTAACCTCTTTTTGCATGTGGCCAGACTGCGGTGTGGTGGCAGCTGTCGAAATGCCAGTTCGAGAAGCTAGCGCACCCATCAACACTCGGTAACGCTCCTTTTCGATCTCTGCCACTGGATGCAGCGCTCCATCGATGCGCATGCGTACACGAATTGACGTTCGCATGTTCTCGATATGAATATCACTCGCGCCTAGCTTGTCGGCTTGGTCAATTAGATAATCCATAACCTGGTCTGTCCCTACAGAGTTTAGGGTGCGGCTGACCTCGGCTATTGTATTACTGTCACCTTTTTTAGCAATTTTGATATCATCATATTTTATTTCACGCGGCGGATCGTAGCGATTCATAAAAGCCTTAAACCCACTACCACTAATGAGCAAAAACTCTACATTATCACCCTGGTCATTATACTTTTGACGCAAATCCCTCATAAGCGACTGAGGGGTTTGGCTGGTAACGCCGAACCTATAAGGGTCGGCATCGCCACCCTGAAGAAGCGGCACAATCCTACCCTTATACATTTCGCTAATTTCTAAAATACCCTCAACTAACGGTAATTCGGCCTCAAACTCTCTGGAATCAACGTACTGCAAACCCAATATAGCCGCACGTTGCCGGGTGGCGCTTTCATCTTGTTCGCGGCGACGAGCTTGTATTTTTTGTTCGTCCATTACCTTATGACTATAGCAAAAAGCATAACAATTTTATAGTGATACAATGTGAAATGTGTCTAAAGTTATAGTAATCGCAAACAACATTCGATCGACCTACAACATTGGGTCTATCTTCCGCACCTCCGATGGCATGGGGGTAAAGCAGCTTATCCTCACCGGCTACACGCCGTACCCAGCAATTGAAAATGACAAACGCTTGCCACATTTAGTCGCAAAGCTTACTCGACAAATTCAAAAATCGTCACTCGGCGCCGAGCAGCACCTACCATTTGCCCATCATGACTCAGCAGCTGACGTAATTGATAACTTAAAGAAAAAAGGCTACCGCATCGTGGCACTAGAGCAGCATGCCAGCAGCACCCAGCTAAACGAATATACGCCGCCGGGCAAGATTGCACTGCTACTAGGCGAAGAGGTGAGTGGTATTAACCCTGCTCTCCTTGATATGTGTGATGATATTATTGAAATTCCCATGGTCGGCAGCAAAGAATCATTCAACGTCAGCGTAGCGTGTGGGATAGCGCTTTACGCCCTAACTAATTGCTCGGCTACGGACGCATAAGGCGCGCTGCCTACTTTAACACTACGCAGTCTTCACCTAGCTGCTTAACTAGTTCGCCTATCAGCTTATCACTCGCATCAATTTTAAACGGCATTTTAATTGCAGACTTCTTATCGATGCCGAGCACCAAAATAATATCAGTATTTCCGACATGCTCCGAGCAGCTGCGCTTCAAGTTCGTCAAAGCAGCTTTATCGTCAGGATTTTTAATATGAACAAATAGTTTTTTGGCTTCGGGCACATCAATGATTGGCTTGAGATTTTCGGTTTTTTTATCACTACTTTTTGCTGGCTTAGTTGAGGTTGCCTGGCCAGCTCGACTGACTACTTGCTTTGGCTTCATACGCTCGGCAATCACCTTTTTGCTAGCACGGGGTGCCTCCATTTTGTGGCCCGTTGATTCATAGCTCCGAAGCTCATCGTCGGTCACTAGCATAACTTCGTCGGCTATCATCTTTGCTTCACTAGTTAAAGTACCGTCTTTTTCGCGAGCGCTGACCTTACCAGACACCCTAACGACTGCATCCTGAGCTAGCTTTGCGCCCACTTGTTCGTATAGGTTCGGAAATACAATGACCTCCCCCTCTCCAGCCTTATCCTCAAGGCCTACAAAAGCCATTTTTGAACCAGTTTTGGTGACAATGGTCCTAACGGTTGATATTAAGCCTCCTATTGTGGCCTTTTTGCCATCGATATCAGGTGAAAGCCTCGAGAGAGGCATGGTCTGCTCCTGGAAATATGCATCATAATTATCCAGCGGATGGGCACTTATATATAGACCCAGCAGCTCGCGCTCCCAGGTCAGGCGTTCTTTTTCAGTGTGCTTAGCGGGCGCAGCCTGAAGATCAATCGTCGGCTGAATATCACTGGAACCTGCCAGGCCACCGAACAAATCAGCTTGCCCGCTCAAAGCTTCTTTTTGAAGCTTACTAGCAAATGCCAGCAGTTTGTCTAGGTTATACAAAAGATCGGACCTGTCAGCTAGTCGATCAAAAGCGCCTGACTTTATCAATGACTCCCAGACGCGCCTATTAACCTTTGAAGTCGACACTCGTTTGGCAAAATCCTCCACTGACTTAAATTTTTCCTCTGCCCGAGCACTTAAAATTTCCTCGACTGCGCCAACCCCAACACCCTTTATGGCCGCCAATCCAAATCTGATTTCATCCTTCCCTGGCACTACAGCAAACTCGACAAAACTCTCATTAACGTCTGGAGCTAGCACAGTAAGGCCCATGTGCTTACATTCAGAGATTTCGATTGCCAGCCTATCGATATCATCCTGGTCGCTAGTCATCAGGGCTGCCATAAATGCATCAGGATAGTGTGCCTTTAGGTAGGCTGTCCAGTACGCGATTAACCCATAGCAGGCCGCATGAGACTTATTGAAGCAGTAGTTAGCAAACTCTTCTAGTTGGTTCCAAAAAGTCTCGGCAAGGCGCGGGTCTACACCACTATGGTCTCTGGCGCCCTGGATAAATTCTGGCTTAACCTTCTGCATAAGTTCAATGTTTTTCTTTCCAACCGCTTTCCTGAGAGTGTCAGCCTGACCGCCACTAAAGCCGCACATGTCTTTTGAAATCTGCATAAACTGCTCTTGGTAAACTAAGATTCCATACGTACTCTCAAGAGCACTTTCCATTTTGCTATGCAAAAATTCAATTTTTTCTTGGCCATGCTTCCGGCGAATAAAGCTATCTATAAACTGCATCGGCCCCGGGCGATACAAAGCCACCATCGCAATGATATCCTCAAACACTGTAGGCTTTAGTTCGCGCAAATAGCGCTTCATGCCAGCAGACTCTAGCTGAAAGACTCCCGTAGTATCGCCCCGCTGAAAAAGTTCATAAGTTTTTTCATCATCAAGTGATAATTCAGACAGAACTATTTCTTTTTTATAAACCTTTTTTATTATACGCATGGCGTTATTAATAATTGTCAGGTTAGATAAGCCCAAAAAGTCCATCTTAAGCAACCCAAGGTCTTCAACTGGGCCCATCGGGTATTGAGTTGAAACCACGCCTTTTTGAGCCATCTCAAGGGGAGTATACTTAACGATATCGTCCGGTGCAATTACCACGCCCGCTGCATGGACACCGTGAGAGCGAATCGTCCCCTCTAGCCTGATTGCGTAATCTAGCACCTCTTTTGATGTTGGGTTGGTTTCATACTCGCGCTTTAAATCCTGATCTTCTTTGATGCTAACTTTTAGAGGTATGTGTCGCCCCTGAATTGGCGGTGGAATCATTTTTGATAATCTATCAGCTTCAGAGTATGGCACCTCTAACACACGAGCCACGTCGCGAACTGCCGCACGGGCTGCCATTTTGCCAAAAGTAACAATATTTGCCACCTTTGAATCACCATACTTTTTGGCACAATACTCTATTACTTCATTACGCCTAGTGTCCTGTATATCGATATCGATGTCAGGCATGGATATGCGGTCTGGATTTAAGAACCTCTCAAATAGCAAATCATATTTTAATGGGTCAAGATCAGTGATATTCAGGGCATAGGCAATAATTGATCCAGCCGCACTACCACGACCTGGACCAAATACAATCCCTCTAGACTTGCCCCAGTTCATGAAATCCTGAACTATCAAGAAATAGCCGTTATACCCCATTCTATCCAGCACCTCGAGCTCCATCTCTACTCGCGACTTCACTTCATCTGAAAGCACTGCTTTTATTTCTGATACCTCCATGCTGTCCGTATCAACGGGAGCCATATCGTTATATCTAATGGCAAGTCCACGATAAACTAGTTTGTCAAGATAGGATTTCTCACTTTCGCCTTCAGGCACCGGGAATGTAGGAATTAATATCTTCCCCAAATCAAGTTCGACATTACACCTATCTGCTATCAAACTTGCGTTTATAACTGCCTGTGGGTTGGTCTTGCTCCAGCGCTCAATTATTTCATCTGGGTCAGTCACGTGTAGCTCGAACTCCTTTAAGCTCATGCGCTTTTCGTCGCTCAAAAACGAACCAGTCCCCACGCATAGCAGAATTTCATGCGCTTCCTGGTCTTCGTGGTCCAAGTAGTGACCATCGCTCGTGACAACAGCCTGAATATCTAGCTCACTCGATAGACGCTCTAGGTGTTGATTGATTCCAACCTGAACATCCCACTTAGCTGGGCAGTCGGGGTGTCCGTGATCCTGAAGTTCTAAATAATACCTATCGCCGAAAACTGACTTATACCAACTAGCTATACGCTTCGCCTCGTCGTAATTATCTACTCTGAGCTGTTCACCAAGTTCGCCACTAGCACAGCCGGAGAGTATAATTAAGCCTTCGTTATACTCCTCTAGGAGTTCGCGGTCAATCCTGGGCTTATAATACATACCCTCAAGGTTCGCCTTAGAAGATAGCATCATTAGGTTTTGGTACCCAACGTTATTCATCGCCAGAATAATTAAATGATACCTGGCCTTGTCTTTTTGTGGATCACGGTCAAAGCGCGACCTTGCAGCTACGTAGGCTTCCATGCCAATAATTGGCTTTATGCCAGACTTTTTTGCTGACATATAAAATTCAACCGCTCCGGACATTGTGCCGTGGTCGGTAATTGCTACTGACTCCATACCCAGGTCTTTGACACGCTCGACAAGCTCGTCGACCTTAGTCAAACCATCTAGCAAACTATGATGCGTATGGTTGTGTAGGTGTACGTAATCTTTAGATGTTAGCTGCTTGGTACTGACTGCAGACTCGACTGTTTTTACCCCCATAACTAAGCTCTAGTATAGCAATAAAAAGCCGCGTTTATGACCGTTATGTTTACAACGCTCGTGCTCTTTTAGTAAAACTCTATTTACGTGCTACTGGTCAGCTTGAATAGACTGGCGAGCTTCTTCGGCTACCCCACCTATGACTGGGATCTCTACGAATAAACTAAGCAGCCACACCGCTAAAGCTACGACGATCGTACCGCCAAGCACACTCCCCAGCCCAAAGAATATTCCTCGGAAAAAGTTCATTACAAAAATTTGCTTTCGGTTGCGATGAAAATCATTAAATAATTCTTCTAGCACGGTGCGCCTAGCCCCCGCAGCCTGTTTATCTTTTAGCTTTTCAATCAAACCTTTTTTCTGCTTACTCACTTACCAGCCTTCCTTAAGCATTATTTTAGATCCTGACTCTAAACCCCGTAGGATTAGGAGTTGGCCCTACTTATTGACCTTATCCTCAATGGCGTCTTTGATGTTGCCGAGTTTCTTTTTAGCTTCGTCCGCCTGGTGGACAGCTTCATCCTTTAAGTCACCTGCCTTATCCTTGATGTCCTGTCGGGTTTCTTTACCGCTTTTTGGTGCGGTTAATATTCCAACAACTACGCCTACGGCTGCCCCGACAATTGCTCCGAGTGTAAACCTATTTTTAGACATTTTCTACTCCTTTACTTCTTATTCCTTAAGGCGCGAACGAAAAACTTCATTGCCATTATAGGTAGAGAAGCTGACTTCAGCCCCGCCAGCAGTCCACTGGCATCACTAGTGGCCTGGGATGCTTTTGACGCAACCTCTCTTATCTGTTTGGTGACCTTTATTAGCAGCACTCCAAGCACTATAGCGACCACCAAGAATATAACCATGACAATTGTTAGTATAATGACTAATATTTGCGCCCATTCCATAATCTACCCTAATCTTTTTTAATTATTTATTTTTTGCCACGAAACATCCGGACAATTGTAATTAGTATAATCGATCCAACCAAAGCTACCAAAAAGCTTGATATGCTGAAATCATCAACACCATCGCCACCTAGTGAATTAAATATAAAACCACCCAGCACTGCGCCCAGTATCCCGACAACGATATTTTTAAGCAGCCCACCGTCTTCGTTCATTATCATGTTTGCTACCCAACCAGCCAAACCACCCAGTACAATCCATCCAATTACACCCATTTTCTATCTCCTTTTGTTGGTAATTTAAGTGTTACTACCAGCCAGTATACGGCACTAGATACTAATCACAGTGAGAATTTTTACATCATTCTTCTAAACGCTCACGCATATACTGCGCCAGGGCTGGACCATACTCTACGCTCTCCATGGCTACGTCAATAATAGCCTTGATGTATTTAAGCTGGTCCCCTGTGTCGTGCCAAACACCCTCCACAAACCGGCCATAGACTTCATCTTTTTGGGCCAGCTCATTAATGCTGTCAGCCAAAGTTATTTCGCCGCTTTTATCTACTTTTTCCTGAGCAATTATCGGTAAAATATCAGGAGTTAACAAATAGCCGCCAACTGAAGCAAAGTTACTTGGTGTATTTTTTTCGCCAGGTTTTTCAACTAACTGCGACACTTTAAAGGTGCGCTCATCAATCTCGTCAGAAATTGCGGCCATGCCGTATTTATCGGCGGAGCTTTTATCTACCTCAATTAACGATATTACTGATTTGCCAGTTTTCTCATATGACTCTAGCAGTTGTGAAGCTCGGGGCACCTTGCTCCGAAAGAAATCATCAGCAAAGAATACAAAGAACGGCTCGTCACTATGTATCAGATGCTGTGCGTTAATAATTGGACGTGCGTTACCTTTGGGGGTTCCTTTTTGCCGAACGTAAACAAAGTTAGCTAGCCCTGCAATTTTTTTGATTTCATCGGCTTTGTCATGTTTGCCCTTTTCGCGAAGCTCTGCCTCTAGTTCGTCAGAGCGATCAAAATGATCTTCGATAGCACGTTTTGTACTTCCAGTCACAATTATTATGTCAGTTACACCAGCAGCCACAGCCTCTTCAACGATCAGCTGAATGACTGGACGATCAATGATTGGTAGCATTTCTTTTGGCATAGCTTTGGTTTGCGGTAAAAAGCGAGTGCCTAGGCCAGCGGCACAGATAATTGCTTTGGTTGGTTGCTTCATATTGATCATCTCCTTACTTTTCTAGGCGCTGTTTTATCATCTCGCCAGCCAGCGCTGGGTTGGCTTTACCTTTAGACTTTTTCATAACCTGTCCGATTAAATAGCCGATTACTTTATCATTACCGGCCCGAATATCAGCGATAGCCTTCTGGGACCCAGGATCGCTTAGCACTTCGTCAACGATCGCTGCGATAGCACCTACGTCGCTAACCTGGATTAGGTTCCTACGCTCTGCTATCGCTCGCGGCGAGTCCGACTGACCCGAGGTAAGTTCGATAAATACATCCTTAGCAGCCGTGCTGCTAACCTCGTTGCCACGCGCCATGTTGGCAAGCTCGATTAAGCTCTTTACCGGTGGAATCACAAGACTCTTGCTAGCACCATCTTCAACCCGCCCAAGTGCGCTAGCAAACCAGTGTGCGGTCCGCTTTGCTGTGTCTGGATCTGACTGGTGCAACACCGAGGTGACCGTCTCGGCAAATGCCGGGTCGGCCAGTAGTGCATCAACCACCGAACTATCGAGCTCCATCACCTCCCACTGTCGGCGATACGCCGGCGGCAACGTGGGCATAGTATCCTTTAAGGCAGCAATTTCATCGCTTGTGAGCACTACCGGAGGAATGTCCGCGTCCGGCATGTAGCGATAATCTTGCGCATCCTCCTTGGACCTCTGTGATATGGTTTTTTGCTTAGCCTCGACCCAGCCACGCGTCTCTTGGACTATGCGCTCCCCGGCTTCAAGTAGCTCTACTTGGCGTTTAAATTCATACTCGGCCGCCCTTTCGACGCTTCTGAATGAATTTAAGTTCTTCACTTCAGCACGATTGCCTAGCTTGTCTGAATCTTTTGGAGCTACCGAAATATTAACGTCAAAACGCATATTGCCATGATACAGGTCGCCGTGTGTCACGCCAGCATAGACCATCAATCGGTGCAGCTCGCTGGCGTAAGCTTTCGCCTCTACTGGTGAATGAATATCCGGTTCGGACACAATTTCAATCAATGGTGTACCAGCCCGATTTAAGTCAACATAGCTAGCATCACCTTCATGAGTTAACTTGCCGGCGTCCTCTTCAAGGTGAGCATGATGAATTCGAACCTTTACCTCGCCGCCATCTGGCAATGGAGCAAGAACGTAACCAGGCCCGATAATTGGCTCGTACATCTGCGTAATCTGATAGCCCTTCGGCAAGTCAGGGTAGAAATAATGCTTTCTATCAAATCTGCTAACTAGAGAAATTTGACTATTTAATGCGAGTCCTGCTTTTACGGCTAAGTTAATCGCCTCTTTATTTAGTACGGGCAACATGCCAGGCAAGCCATAATCGATTGGGCTAACTGCACTATTTGGCTCCCTATCGCGCGCGTCGTTGTCGGCACCACTGAATAACTTGGTCTTGGTTGATAGTTGAACGTGACACTCGATGCCAATTGTCATTTCATATTTTGATAAAATTTCAGCAGTTAGCATTTAAATCGCCCCTACATCCTTTAAGGCTTTCTTAAACTGTGACAAAGCCTGACGAGCTTGACTGTAGGAGACCTTTACATCGGACTCATGGGCAATTGCATTGCGTAGCTTATGAGCGGACCATATTCCGTTCCTGTCACTAAATAACTCTTTGGAGTTTTTCATCCTTTCGCCAAGTGTTTCGCCAGGCGCGCCCCTGTCTTTTAGCGCCTGATCAAGCAATTTATCGGCATCTAGAACTGTCAGGTGATAGCTCGATGGTTCGTCTTTTTTTAACTGCCTTTCAATCGACATCCACTTCAGGCGGTACTTATTAACATCTAATTTATTGCTACCTTTTTTAGTTAGCGAAATAATGACCACCATTATCGCACCAACGATTAATATAGCTGCAAAAAGAAATATTATATTTTGTCCCATTAACTATCCTCCAATGAACGTGCTAACGCTAGTAAATTCGCATCTGTTTTCCTGGCTCCGATTAGCTGCACACCGATCGGTAACCCATCGCTGGATTCACCCGCCGGAACGCTAATAGCAGGCAGCCCTGCTAGACTTGCCGGTACCGTCATTAAGTCCGCTAGGTACATCTTTACTGGATCACTAGTATTTTCACCTAGCCCAAAAGCCGGTGTCGGTGCTACTGGGCCGATTAAAATGTCATATTTGTCAAAAAGCTTGTCAAATTCTGAAATTAGCAGGGTTCTGGCTTTTTGCGCTTTCTTATAGTAGGCATCAAAATAACCACTTGATAAGACAAAGCTACCAATCATAATCCGCCGTTTATTTTCGGTTTCAAAGCCTTCACCTCGCGTCTTCCCGTAGAGTTCAACTAGTGATTTTGCATCGTCAGCACGGTAACCATAGCGAATACCGTCATATCTAGCTAGGTTGCTACTGATTTCTGCTGGCACAATAATGTAATACATCGCTAGCGCTTGTTTTGCCATCGGCAAACTAACCTCATCCACCATATGCCCCAAACTTCGCAGCTTCTCGGCGTAATCTAGCGTCACGCGCTGCACCTCACTATCCGTGTCTTCGTCCATAAGTTCTTTTATGATGGCTATTTTTTGACCCGCACGCGGCATTTCAATCGGTGCAAAGAAGTCCTCGAGTGTCGTCATGTCTGATGCGTCCTTACCGGACATGATATCTATCACAATTTCAGCGTCACGAGCTTTACGCGCGAAAACACCAACTGTGTCTGTACTACTCGACATTGCCACTACCCCATAACGGCTAACGGTTCCGTACGTGGGCTTCATGCCAACTACGCCATTAAAGCTAGCTGGCTGACGTATTGAGCCGCCCGTATCTGTTCCTAGTGCAAATGGCACCACATCAAGCGCCACAACCACTGCAGAGCCACCACTACTGCCGCCCGGAACTCGACTGGTATCAACTGCATTTCTGGTGATTTTAAAGGCGGAATTTTCAGTACTACCACCGTGCGCGAAAGCATCTAGGTTACTTTTACCAATACAAATCGCCCCCTCGGCCTCTAGTCGCTCAATGGCCTCAGCCTGGACTGGAGAGACAAAATCTTCTAACATCTTGCTAGCAGCTGTGCTGGGGCCGCCATGAGTCATAAAGTTATCCTTGGCTATAAAAGGAACGCCCGCTAGTCTTCCAGCATTCTCGCCGCTAGCAATTTTTTGATCGATTTCATGGGCTCGTTCTAACGCACGCTCACGCGTTATCATTAGTACTGCCTCGTAGCTGCTCGCGCTCTCACACTTTTCAATCGCCAAGCTAACCTCGCTGGCGGCCGTTGATTTGCCTTCTTTAATACGCCTAACAATTGTTTCGATGCTAGACATACGGCTATAGTACTTTCAAAACTTTAATCTGGTTTTTATCTGAATCTGGTGCCAGCGCAAGCAAACTAGCGCGATCAACTTGGTAGTCCACTACACTATCGTCGCGCCATACATTTTTTAAATCCGTCACTTGATATGTCGGCTCAACATCAGTAGTATCAATTTCTGAAAGCTGCTCGATATATTCAATGATGTTTGAAATGTCTTGCTTTAAATTATCGACTTCGCCTTTTTTTAGCTTTAATCCACTCAGGCGAGCCAGGTGCTGCACAGTATCGCTTGTTATATCTGCCATACGTATATTGTAGCGCAGTTTTAGAGCGAATGCAGCAAAGGAGTCTTTAATCAGGCGGAGCTATGGGGTTTTATCGGGCTTCGATAAAAGTATGAGCATGACCGCGCGCACCACTTCTGCCGGTTCGGCCGATGCGATGAATGTAGTCTTCATATGTCTGAGGTGTGTCAAAGTTAATTACGTGACTAACATTTGGAATATCTAGCCCACGTGCCGCCACGTCAGTTGCAACCAGTACCTTGACTCGTTCGTCCTTGAACTGCTTTAGGGCCCTTTGGCGTTGGGATTGATTTTTGTTTCCATGGATAGCAGCCGACGGTATGCCTACATTCGACAAGTGGTCGCTTAGTCTCTGCACACCAAACTTAGTTTCTCCGAATACTAGAACCTTATCGTATGCTTCGTTGCTCAGCATGTTAGTTAGTAGCTCAATTTTATGAGCTTTGTTCGAAGCCTGGATAACATCCTGCTCGACGTGGTCACTAGTCACTCCGGTCCGGACAGAAACAGTAACTGGATCGTTTAGGAATTTGTTAACTAGTACTTCAATTTCAGGCGTAATAGTAGCACTGAAAAATAGCGTCTGTCTGTCGCGCGGCATCGCGTCAACAATCGTACGAATGTCTGGCAAGAATCCCATATCAAGCATTCGGTCAGCTTCATCTAGTACCAAAGTTGTCATGTTTTTTAACTGAAGCACTCTGCGGTTAAGTAAATCCTTCAAACGCCCCGGAGTACCAATGATAAAATGCGGACGCCGCTTTAGGTCACGAATCTGGCGGTCAATATTGACTCCACCCACTACGAGGGTTGAGTGCAGCCCCAGGCGCTCACTAAACACACGAAACTCATCATTTATCTGCTGAGCTAGCTCGCGCGTAGGCGCCATGATTAAGACACTCGGTCGTTGCGTTATCCCGGACTGACGTTCAATTATAGGCAGTAAAAAGGCAGCTGTTTTACCGGTTCCGGTATTTGCCAGACCTACGACGTCTTTGCCATCAATAATGTGTGGTATTGCCTGGTCCTGAATTGCGCTCGGGGCAATATAGCCTTTTTGGGTTATATTATGCTGCAACTGAGTCCCGAATGGAAAATCAGCAAACACGTGCCTGTGTTCGTAAACTGTCTCTTCAACAGATTTTGCTTTATTGATAAATTTTGACGGATGAATGAATTTTTTCATCGGTCCCCTGCGGCCTCCATTACCGCGGCGATTGCCGTAAGGATTATTTGAGCGCGTGCGGCCACTCTGTGGTCGTCCACCACGCTTTTGTTGATATGCCATTATTAAATAGCCTTTCGTTATATAGGTAATATTTTAGTCGTACAATTTGTGAACAGCGAGAGAATAATTCAGTGGCCGCGTCAGTCTTGTCACTTAAATAAACGCTGATCTTTGAAAAGAAGCTCGATATCCATCGATAGCACTGATATCTACTCTAGCACTATTGGCCCGATAAAGCAAGCCGCACGTGACTTAAATACCATGCAGCCCTGAATCTTTACCCTGTCCCACGCCCTAACATGCACATATAACGTGGATTGGCCTCTGCGATCGGACGAGCGGCCACTTAACCTGCTGGAGAGCCGCACATCTAATAGCTAGAAGGGCGAACCCATAAGGCACGAAGGCATGGAGAGACATAGGGTTCATCCCTAAGAGGTGTAGAAAATTACATTTTTTGCTTAATTTCGGCAATTAAATCACGTAGTTCGGCAGCTTTTTCAAACTCCAAATTAGCGCTGGCTAGCTCCATCTGGGCTGTTAAATCTTTTATGAGTGTTTTGTATTCGTCTTTTGGTATTTTCTTTAGATCGATTTTTGGCTTGCCATCGTCCTTCATCGGGATAATTGCCCGAAGACCCTCGTCTATTTCCTTGGCGACACTACGTGGAGTGATGCCGTGCTTTTGATTGTGCGAAACCTGAATAGACCGCCTACGGTTAGTTTCATCGATTGCAGCCTGCATTGAACGCGTCACTTTATCGGCGTACATAATCACCTGGCCTTCTTCGTGCCTGGCGGCCCGACCAATTGTCTGGATTAATGAACTTTCAGACCGAAGAAAACCTTCCTTGTCGGCATCAATAATTGCCACCAAGCTGACTTCAGGCAGGTCCAGACCCTCACGTAGCAAATTTATACCGACCAAAACATCATAAACACCCATCCGTAAATCACGCAAAACGTCACTGCGCTCTAGTGTGTCAATTTCGCTATGAAGATAAGCAGTTTTAATATCAATTTCTTGCAAATGCGCACTTAAATCTTCGGCCATTCGCTTGGTAAGTGTCGTGACAAGCACCCGTTGATTCTTGCTAGTGCGATCTCGTATTTCAGCGATCAGATCATCTATCTGTTCGTCGGTTGGTCGTACGTGAATCTCAGGATCAAGCAATCCAGTCGGTCGTATGACCTGCTGCACTGGCTCGGGACTACGTTCAAGTTCATAATCACCAGGTGTAGCCGAGACATAAATAATTTTATTAATATGAGAGTTAAATTCGTCAAAAGTTAGCGGACGATTATCGAGTGCGCTGGGCAGGCGAAATCCATGCTCCACTAAAACTTCTTTTCGGGCCCTGTCGCCGTTATACATACCCCGAACCTGCGGCAAGGTCATGTGACTCTCATCAACCATCATCAAAAAGTCATCAGGGAAATAATCGAGCAGGGTCGCAGGTTGCTGGCCAGGCTCCCGGTTAGTTAGATATCGGCTATAGTTTTCAATGCCTTTTACAAAACCAGTCTCTTCTAGCATTTCTATATCAAATTTGGTGCGCTGAGCTAGTCGCTGCGCTTCGAGCAGTTTATTGTGTCGCTCGAACCACTCCAGCCTTTCTTTGAATTCGCGCTTGATGTTTTCAATCGCTCGCTCAAGCTTTTGCTTCGGAGTCACGTAGTGGCTGCTAGGAAATATCTTTATCTCGGTAGGTTCTTTTAGTATTTCACCCGTTAGTGGGTCGATTTGCGTAATCCGGTCAACTTCATCCCCAAAAAACTCTAACCTATACGCCACGTCGCTCCCGGCCGGAAAGACATCCACTACGTCCCCTCGAACCCTAAACGTTCCACGATGAAAATCTACATCGTTACGTTGATACTGGATATCTGTCAGCCAGCGTATAAACTTTGCCTGCTGACGGCGTTCACCTCTTTTGATCGTAATTGACATTTCACCGTAGTCATCGGGTGATCCAATGCCGTATATACAGCTAACACTAGCTACAATTATAACGTCACGTCGAGTCAGCAAACTTGAGGTCGCAGCGTGTCTAAGTCGATCGATTTCTTCGTTAATTTTAGAATCTTTTTCAATATAGGTATCACTGCTGGCAATATAGGCTTCCGGTTGGTAATAGTCAAAATAGCTAACGAAATAGTGAACCTCGTTATCAGGAAAAAAAGTCTTGAATTCAGAAAATAGCTGAGCTGCTAGTGTTTTGTTATGAGCAAGCACCAGGGTTGGTACTTGCTGACTTTGAATGACGTTTGCCATTGTGAACGTTTTGCCACTACCCGTAACTCCCAGTAGTGTTTGTTCACGTTCGCCGCCTTTTAATCCGCCTATCAACTGCGAAATAGCCGACGGCTGATCGCCCGTCGGCTGATAATTCGTCTTTAATTTAAAGGATTTATTCATCCTTTCTATTATATCACCGCTAGATTTGCAAAGTTAACAGCTAAAAGCTAGCCCCGACCTTTGCGCTTTTCACTGACGTGACCATCATCTGCACTATGATCAAAATCAGCGTACTTCTCGTCAAGTGCTTCAATAATTTTTTGCACCAAACGCTTAGGGTCGGTATCATAAATTACATCCTTTGCGCCCGGGGCTTCGATATTTTCTAGTAGCGCAGGCACATAGTCCGCTAGCCCGCCGCTGCCTAGCAAGACTCCACACACTTTACGGCTTTCAAGTGCAGTTGATAGTTCATGCAAACTACCCATGCGCCCACCGACAGTAATGACTGCGTCGCTGCTACGCACTAAGTGTACGTCACGTCCAACATAGGCCATGCCGGTAAAGTTGATGTAATCAAATTCAACAGTTGGCAGCTTATAGACTGCTACGTGTTCGCGAAATGAGCTAGCAGGTGAAAATCCAATCGAAATTCCCCGCTTACCCTTAACACTGACTGCCCCCATAGCGGCATAATGCGGCAAGCCGACCGTAGCGCCAGTCGTAAGAGTCTTGCCTTTTTCTGAAATCGCCTTTCCTAGATCATAGGCTAACTGGTGCGATGACTTAACGGTGTCGCCGCTAGCAGCACCTGATACACAAATCTGATAGCGCATAGACCCTAACCCTCAAACTCAGTTGCTTTGTACCATTCTGGAGCATCAGACAAGTAGCCCTTGAGTTCGTCATACATAAGCAGACCCTTTTGAGCACCCATCTGCTGTACAACATAGGCACTATTGATCGGTGCCCAGCGCAGTGCTGATTCTAGTGACTCACCAAGCGCCAAGGCTGCTGATAGTGTCGAGGCAAATGCATCGCCCGCTCCGGTGCGCTCAAATGGCGGTGCTGGGTCCGGATAGTTAGGCATGAAGAATATCTTTGATCCATCTGACGCATAGGCGCCGTCTGCCCCATCGGTCACAACAGCAATCGACACTCCCAGGTCGTGTAGACCCTGAATCAGCTGCGAAACATTTTCGCGACCAAGACCAGTCACCTGTGCCGCTTCTTCGCGGTTCATAATTACAACCTCAGCTTTTTTATAAAACTCGGCCATTTTCTCAGCGCCCCACATGAGATGGAACATACCCGGCTGAAAGACTAGCTTCACACTCGGATTGCGGTCGAGATAATCTAGTATCGACTCGTGCAAGTGCCAGGTCTTCTCGCCCAACACTCCGAGGTAGATCCAGTCGGGAACCTGTGCTGGCTCACGCCAGGTGTATGAGTAATCTTCAAACTTCTGCAACTTGGTACGATCGGGACCAAAGCGTAGTACATAGTGGTAATTAGACTTCTGACCCTCTTCTACGACCATGTAGTCAGTGCCAACGCCCTGCTCCTTGAGGTAATCAATCATATGCTTGCCGGCTTCGTCATCACCCAACCAGGTCATCAGGTCCACATCAAGACCAAGTCGCGCCATCGAAACGGCGGCATTTGGGCTACACTCACCAGCACGGAACTCTTCAACCTCATCGTATGGAATCTTTCCACCCATTTCGATACTGAGGCGGGTATAACCCTTGTCATCGGTTATAACCTCTCCGTGGTCTTCGTTCATCTTGATAAATGCATTGGTATTAATGTCACCAATTGCTAATATTCTTGGTTTATCCATGTCATTCCCTTTCTTTAATGGCCCCGCCGCTTTTTGCATCGGAGTATGATTAACTATATTGTCATCAATCAAACCTGCACCTCGCGCCAAGTCTTCGGTCACGGCAGTTTGTGTTCTCGGATGGTCAGTATATCGCTGAAATATTTCACCGCGCAAAGCTCGCTGTCCATGCCAGATCTTGCGATCCTCAAAGGCCAACTGGTGGTGGCTGTTTTCAATTACATCGATTAGATTTAGTGAAATTATCTCGCCGCCAATATTAGCTAAAACGTAGTCAGTATCTAGCAGTAATTCATAGGCGTCAGCCTTATGCAAATGAGCATTCAAAGCAAGATATAGTTCACGAGCTGTTGTATCGGCTGGGTTCAGTAGCAGCTGTCT
The DNA here is from genome assembly GCA_964511635.1 of uncultured Candidatus Saccharibacteria bacterium. Taxonomy (GTDB): domain Bacteria; phylum Patescibacteriota; class Saccharimonadia; order Saccharimonadales; family Saccharimonadaceae; genus CAZEGC01. The sequence continues at coordinate 46,522 of CAZEGC010000001.1, forward strand.
CATGACGTCGTGAAGCTTATGGGTAATATCAGCAATCAAGCGAACGTCCACACCAGACCTACCGGCTGACTGCTCTAGTCGATGAAGCGACAGGCTAAACATCGGCCCGTCAATACCCAGCAAATTTCCTAACGCTTTTGCCATTTTTGTTCCTTTAGTTAAAATTGTTTTTCTTGAATTGGCATTGAATGAAGCTGAGTATCCTGATACAAGATCCCAGCTTTGGCGCCAATTTTAGTAACCACAGAGGTTGAGTTTGCGCTCGCAAAAATAATTGAATCTTTCAGGCTCTTACCCTGTGCCCACTGACTGAGGAACCCAGAACCAAAGGCGTCACCTGCACCCGTGCGATCTATCACTGGAACGTCTTCGTACATTCCAGCTCGGACTATGACATTTCGATCAGTCGCCACCACGCCGTTGGGACCATCACTGATAATCACCACCGGGACGTAGTGTGAGGCATGACGAGCTAGCTCCTCAAGGTCGCTACCTTCTACGATTTGACTAGCCTCCTCACGATTGACCAGTAGCACTTCTACGTCACTTAGTAGCGTTTTTAGTTGGTCTAACTTTGCCAGCTCACCTTTGCCCGGGTTAAACATTATTTTTATACCTAGCGATGCGGCTTGGGTAAAAATTTTATTTAAAGTCTCCATATCACCTGCCATACTGGAAACATACATCCAATCAACGTCAACTTGACTAACATCGAAATTCTTAGCGTCATAGTGCGTTGAAGCTCCACGATAGGTTAAGATTATACGTTCGCCAGTATCAGCTAGAAGTAGCACTGAATAGCCCGTATTATAAGTTTCGTTGTAGCTAACATGAGTAGTATCAACTCCTTCGCGGTCTAGGTCCTGCAATACAGCTTGACCAGCTGGATCATGGCCAACTGTGCCCATAAAGACGGCACTTAAACCTTGGCGAGAAAAGGTTACAGCTGCGTTAGTTGCACCACCACCAGTTGTAAAATCAATGTTGTTTACGTCGGACTTTGAACCCATTTCTAGACGAGCAAAACACTCTTCTGGATTTTCACATACCGGCTTAAAAGCATCGCTGTGACTTAAGATAACGTCCTGGACCGCCGCCCCAACTGATAATATTTTTACACTCATGTTTATCGTACCGCCTTACCTGCGCTTCCAAAAGCATTTATTTTTTCTTCAACTACTACCTGTACAGCCTTATAGACCTCTGGCATTAACTTTACTACTGCATATTCATTCGGGTTATCGGCCAATACTTTTTCTAAAGTTTTTCTAAATACGTAGCGCATGTCACTGTTTATATTTACTTTACTAACACCGAGCTTTGCGGCTTCTTCGAAATAATGCGAAGGTGTGCCGCTACCGCCATGTAAACTAATTTGGCAATGTATTGCGCTGCGAATTTCCGCCAGTAGCTCTAGGTCGAGCTTCTTTGGAACCGGATATTTTCCATGCAAGTTACCGATGGCTGCTGCAAAGGTATCGATGCCAGTTTCCTCCACGAATGCCTTTGCTCCTTCCGGAGTTGAAAAAGTCTTTTTTATTTCTTCGTAATCAAAAGCTTCATCAAAAACGTTACTGCCGCCACCAAAATAATGCGGCTCGCTTTCGACTAGCGCTCCTGTAAACTTCGCATATTCCACCACCTGCTTGGTGGCATCAATTATTTGCTCGTCTGTCGCGTCCTTATTGGCTTGTGAATAATCGATATGGATAAATTCATAGCCTGCATCGATTGCACGCTTGGCGCCATCTACAGATGGGCTGTGGTCTAGGTTGATATACATTTCAATACCATATTCGCGCTTATAGTTGTCGACCATATCGCGAACATTCTCAACCCCCAGAGCCTTAACCTCACCCTCGCTAACCTCTACCATGACTGGCGAATTCAGCTTCTGAGCTGCCCGGGCAATGGCAATTAAAGTCTCTTGATTGTCGATATTAAACGCTCCAACAGCAAATTTTTGCTGACGAGTTCGCTGCATCAGATGGCGTGCTCGTGTAGTATTTTCGCGTATTTGTCTTATAGTGTGACCCATTTTATGTATCCTTAAATTAAAATCCTTGGTGATATTTTGGTACTTTACCGATGAATTCATGAATAGTATCGGCAACTTTTGGTCCAGATAAACTAAAGTAATCAATTAGTTCTTCTGGATTGCCACTTTCACCATATCTATCGTAAATACCAATTCGCTTTAAAGGTGTAGGCAGTTCATCGGCTAGCAACTCTGCCACTACGCCACCCAGTCCACCTGCAACTTGCGCTTCTTCGGCCGTAACGACCCGACCAGTCTTACGCACGCTGTCGATAACCAGTTCGCTATCAAACGGCTTAATTGTCGGCGCGTGGATTACCTCAACATTAACACCTCGCTGCTCCAGTATCTTGGCAGCCACCATTAACTGATAGGTCATTGTACCAGTTCCAATTAAAGTTGCATCGTGGCCTTCGCGAAGCACGTAAGCTTTACCTATTTCAAACGGCGAATCTTCCGTGCTGAATATTGGAGTTTTTTCACGCGCTAGACGCAAGTAGGTTGGCAGGCCATTTTCAGCAATTGCCTTGGTCGCCTTTTCAGCTTCGATACTGTCACCAGGGGCCACTACTACCATATTCGGCATGACGCGCATTATGGCGATGTCTTCTAGCATTTGGTGAGTAGCTCCGTCAGGTCCGACGCTAACACCAGCGTGGCTACCAACCACCTTAACAGGTAGATTATTAAGAGCTGCGGTGGTTTTTATCTGCTCCCAGTTTCGCCCTGGACTAAAAGCCGCATAGCTACTGGTAAACGGTATCTTACCAGCTCGCGCCATACCGCTAGCAACAGTCACTAAGTTCTGCTCAGCCACACCGACTTCTACAAACCGGTCCGGAAATGCGTCTCTGAATAAGTGCATCTGGGTGCTTTCGGTTAAATCAGCACAAAGTGCAACTATGTTTTCATTTGATTCACCAGCAACTTTCAAGCCACGTCCAAAGCCAGCTCGGATGGGCTCTTTTTTTACTGTTTCTTCGTTATATAGGTCAGGGTTCAAATTGTAACTCATTACGCGTGATCTCCTGAGGTGATTTTTCCACCAAGTGTTCGTAACTTATTAAGCGCGGCTTTTGCCTGCTCACTGTTGGGAGGCATGCCGTGCCACTGATAGTCATACTCCATGAAATCTACACCCTTTCCAGGGATGGTGTGGGCAACAATCACACTAGGCTTATTTGTGATCGCGCGCGCCATACTAGCCGCATCTATGATGCTTTCAATATTGTGCCCATCAACTTCCTGCACATGCCAACCAAAAGACTCCCACTTCCCGCGTAAATCTTCTAGTGGCATAATTTCCTCGGTAGGACCATCAATTTGAATGTTATTGCGATCTATAAAACCAATTAAGTTTCCAAGTTTATATTTTCCAGCGAACATGGCAGCTTCCCAGATATTGCCTTCATTTAGTTCGCCATCCCCCATAACCGTGTATACAAACCTGTGGACGTCCCGCTCAAAATACTGTAGCGAATACGCATAGCCGGCTGCCTGCGACAAGCCGCTGCCTAGTGGCCCGCTCGTGCTTTCAATCCCAGGTAACTTTTCACGCTCTGGGTGCCCCTGAAGTCGCGAGCCAAAACGACGCAAAGTCATTAGTTCGTCTAGGTCGAAAAAGCCTGCTCGCGCCATGGTTGCATACTGCACCGGGACCGTGTGACCATTACTTAGGAAAAACACATCCCTTTCATCCCACTCAGGATTTTTAGGATCATATTTCATAATACTAAAGTATAGAGCTGTAAATATATCGGCCAGCCCCAGCGGACCTGCGCTGTGTCCGCTGCCAGCATGTTCTAGCATGCGAATTATGTCTTGCCTGATATCGTTAGCTGTTTGGTTCAATTGTGATATCGTCAGATTCCCACCCACACGCACCTATATCACTCCTTTTTTATTAACTTCTTGTACTAGTTTACCATAAGTGTCACTAGGATTGGCGGCATTCGCGATTGCACCACCAACGTTTAATACATCCACGCCACCATGCGATAGACTAAAGGCGTTTTCGACGTTCACTCCACCATCCCAACCAATTTCAGCACTTGCATTAATCGCTTTTATAAGACGAACCTTTTCCAGCTGCATCATACTAGCATTGCCACCATGCCGGCCCAGTTCACCACTAAAGATCATTACATGATCAGCTGCCTCAATTACGCTCGCTACGGTAGACGGCACGGTAGTCTTAAGTAATGCGACACCAGCTTTTATTTCAAATTTCTGCAGGTTTTTCATAATCGGCACTAAATCAGTCTCTGTCTCAACATGAAAAATTACCAAATGCGGCTTGAGGCTTATTAGTGTTTCCAGATGGTCCTGCGGCCTCGCCACCATTGCGTGGACATCCACCTGCCACTCTTGGGGCCACCAAATTTGAGCCGCATTCAACAAGAAATTTGGCGTAAACTCGCCATCACTAATATCAATATGAACTCGCTTGGCAAACGCATGGAGAAGCTCCACTTTCTGTCTGTAGTCATCAGGGGTTTCCGCTGTAATGCATGGTGCAATAACGCTCATCTCTATAGCTCATCAATCTGCGCATTGCGCCGCTTAAATCTGACCGCACCAGCAAATGGTGTATTTAGCCATGTTTCTATAATCCCCTGCCAAGCTGGATCGTCATCCTCTAGAACCCTAGATGGCAGGCACAATACATTACTATCGTTATCGTTCCTAGTCATCCTAGCTTCGAACGCATCCCAAATAACACTAGCCCTAATTCCGCTAAAGCGATTAGCAGCCATTGCCATGCCCTGGCCGCTACCACACAGCAATATTGCGCGCGGATCTTTCGTATCATCACCAATAACCTTTAGCGCTGCAGTCTGGGCAAATTGCGGGAAGTCGTCACTAGGGTCTAGTTCTCTTCCGCCGACGTCTTCAACGTCATAGCCATGCTTTGCAAGATATGCAAAAACTTTTTCTTTCATATGAAAACCATTATGGTCTGATCCAAGATATATTTTCATGTTGTCCTTAGTATAAGCAGTTTTAAGTTTATTTTAAACAGCTGACCCATACATGCTACAGGTTCTTGCCAGCATCAGCTACCAGTTCCACTAACCGGTTGCTGTATCCCCACTCGTTATCGTACCAGGCAACCACCTTCACTAGGTTTCCACCTACGACATTAGTTAGGTTCAAGTCAACCGTTGCGCTATAGCTGCTGCCCTTAAAGTCACTACTTACCAGTTCTTCTTCGGTGACATTTAGTATACCCTGGTAAAATGGCTGCTTGGCGGCTTCTTTGAAGGCATCATTAATTTCGTCCTTTGTAACGTCTTTTTTTAGAACTACCGCGAAATCGCTTAGACTAACCACTGGCGTAGGTACGCGGACGCTTAGCCCGCCAAAGACGCCCTCAAGCGCAGGCAGCGCCTTGGCTGCTGCAATACTAGCACCAGTAGTTGTAGGGACAATATTTTCAGCAGCCGAACGAGCTTCACGTAAGTCCTTGGCTGGTGCATCAAGTAGTTTTTGACTAGCAGTATAGCTGTGTACGGTTGTCATCATAGCTTTTTCAATTCCAAACTGACTTTCTAGCACCGCCATGACTGGCGTGATGCAGTTGGTAGTACAGCTAGCATTTGATAAAACGTCACTTGCTCCATCAATGGAGTCCTCGTTAACGCCTAGTACAATTGTGCTAGCACCATCACCCTTAGCGGGTGCGCTTATAACAACCCGCTTTGCCCCTGCATCGTCAATGTGCGCTCTTGCTTTGGCCGGATCAACGAAAAATCCAGTAGATTCAATCACCACGTCAACCTCGTAATCACGCCACGGCAAGCTGGCAGGTTCACGCTCGGCAAGCACAGCTATATGAGTACCACCGACTGATATACCCTTGTCATCACTCGTAACGTCGTGCTGATATGTTCCGTATGTAGAGTCGTGTTTCAATAAGTGCGCCAGTGTCCGGGTGTCCGTCAGGTCATTAATTGCAACGATTTCGATATCACTTCGTTCATATGCAATCTTAAATGCATTGCGTCCAATGCGACCAAAACCATTAATTGCTACTCTTACTTTCGCCATTATTTTTACCACTCCCTTTAAGCATTAGTGTCTTTATAAAAAGTATCGCACTAGTCGTTTCAATATGCAAATATAGCAGCAATAAAATATAGGCGCGTTCGATAAAACCGAACGCTTGCAGTATAATACACCCTACATGAAGAAGGTCGAACTACTAGCAGGCGCCAAAGGCAAATACACCTCCACTCAGCTACTTGAATTAGAACACGCAGTTGACTTTGCTACCAAGCATCATGAAGGACAAAAACGCAGAAGTGGCGAACCATACATCATTCATCCCCTGCACGTTGCAAATATTTTAATCGAATGGGAAATGGACATCGACTCTATCCTGGCAGGAGTCCTACACGACACAATCGAAGACACCGAAGCCACTCTGCAGGACATCGAATCCTTGTTTGGTCGTGACGTGGCCTTTCTAGTGGATGGCGTGACAAAAGTTGGCCGCGCCAGGGCTGGTATGCGCGATCTTTCTAGCTACTTACCGCAAACAAAGGATAACCTATCCAAGCTTTTAGTAGCAGTCGGTCAAGATGTTCGCGTTATTATCATTAAATTAGCCGATCGCCTACATAACCTTTCAACCTTGCAGCACATGCCGCTAGAAAAACAAAAGAAAATCGCACGCGAAAGCTTGGACGTATTCGGCCCAATGGCCGACCAACTGGGAATGGGCCGAGTCCGGATGCAAATCGAAGAGCTAGCTTTTAGCTACATAGACCCGCAGGAGTTTAAAAAACTAAAAAACTTAATGAAAAAACGACTAGGGAAAAGTACTCGCAAATTAGGTATAGTTCGCCAGGAAGTCGAAGCCGCACTTAAGGAAAACAGTCTACCGGTGGAAATCAACGGCCGAGTCAAAAGTATATATAGCCTACATAAAAAGTTAAAAAAGGTTAATAACAATATTGACGACATCTACGACCTAATGGCACTGCGTATTATCGTTGACAGCAAAGAGCAGTGTTACCAAGTGCTAGGCATACTGCACGCAATGTACCAGCCGATGATTTCACGTATAAAAGATTACATTTCGGTACCAAAACCAAACGGCTACCAGAGCCTCCACACTACCGTCATCACCCCCAACAAGCAGATAGTTGAATTTCAAATCAGAACTCACGACATGCACGAGTACGCCGAACGTGGTTTAGCAGCGAGCTTTCATTATCATGATCAAAAATCTAGTAAAAGTTATGCCAAAAGGCAGAAAACCGCCAGCACCCTGCCTGCTAACCTGCAATGGATTACCCAGCTTCAGGAGGTCGCCATGCGCTTAAAAGACGACGAAGAAATTCCAATTGACGAATTAAAGGTCGACTTATTTGGCAATAGAATTTTTGTCTATTCTCCAAAGGGAGATATTTATAATTTGCCCGAAGGCGCACTGCCGCTAGACTTTGCCTATTTAGTCCATAGCGATATCGGCAAACACGCCTACAGCTTTCGCGTAAACGGTAAAATCTCATCATTTGATAAACCTTTGCAAAACGGTGATATCGTCGAGGTTGTAACTCGTAAGTTATCACTCCCAAAACAGTCCTGGCTGGATTTAGTTAAAACTACTCACGCCCGCAACAAACTCCGCGCCCAGCTGCGACAACTGGGAATCATAAAATCCGTCGGTAAAGCTGCGTCTATCATGCGTCGTAAAGCTATAAAGAATCAAATCAAGAAATAATAATTATTTTGCTGTCGCATGGGTATGGTAATTGTCGTCTTAGTGCATACTCTGTATGTTGTCCGCACCCACGCCTAGCTTAAAGATAAGAGGCTTCACTCCGTTCACATCTCATACACTAAAATAAAGAACAATCTTGCGTATCAGCATAATCATACCGGCCTATGCTTAGCTAGAATCTTCTAATTGGTATGATGCTTCCACTCCAGGAAGTTTGCATCTCCCGTGCCTCAGGCATATATGTCATTCCTACACGAACAGTAACCGCCCAGACCCTACCTGCGGTAGGTGCAGTTGAAGAGCTCCAATAGTCATGATCTATAGGAAACACTGTCTGGATTGATTGGTCAACAACAACTGATACTAGTTCAAGAAGCTCATCGCGAGATGGTACAAACCAGTCACTATATTCTCCCTGCTCGTAGTTATCCGTGACTTCAATTGCCTCAAAATTGTAAGTATCACCGCCGCACGAAGCTATAATACTATTTGTATTGTTCAGACCACTACCTACTGATGTCCCTGTACTGGCCGCAGGACATGACCAATAAGTACCCAAAAGCGGATGAGGAATATTTATTCCAGTCGTCGCCTCCAGATACCTCCACCCATCACTAAATTCACCTTTGTCATAGAAGATGACTCCTCCCGCAGGCCCAGTATCACCAACTGCATAGGTTTGACTACTTCCTCCTGGACACGCCCCTTCCTCAATAGGTCCACCATTAATCCTATGGAAAGCTCCTACATCAGTCTGGGTGTGAGTAGCAGTAATACAGTAGGAGTTAGTAGCTTCTTCGTATGTATAGTCATAGTGAGTAG
>CAZEGC010000002.1:0-21409 GCA_964511635.1 uncultured Candidatus Saccharibacteria bacterium
CATTTGCTTGGAATGATAAAGTAAAGCGTACTCAGGGTAGAGCGCCGCAGTCAATCTAGCGATGGTTTTAACAAGACTGTTGACAAATAGCTTATGGTTTGATAATATACGTATTAAGTAAGTGACAATCAAACAAAAAGATAAAAACTTACTGTTCACAAGTTTTTTCGTGCAACCTCACGGGGAAGCGGCGAAAAAGCGATCCTGACCTGCAGGAAGGGCGAAAATACCGGTGTTGATCAGCCGGTGTTTTTGTTTTTTAGAGATAAGCAGCCTACGTAGGCTGCGATTTAGTGCTTGCGCTTAAAAAAACCAGGTGCTAATATCGGTATATCATGAAAAAAGCTAATGGCTTTACGATAGTTGAACTCCTAATTGTTATTGTCGTCATAGGGATAATCGCTACTATTACCCTAGTTTCATATAACGGTGCACAAAATAGAGCCCGTACAACCAGTCTGCTGAGCAGCCTCAAACAAGCATCCGATCAGCTTGAACTTATCTACCTTAATACTGGCTCATTCCCCGCGAACGCCAGCAGTTTGAAAAAAGGTAGTAATATTGACTACGAATATACTGCAGTTGGTAAAAATTTCTTTTGTTTAACGGCTGTAATGGATGGTTCTGAAGTTAGCGCCCATGTGTCTAGCAGCAGGGACGTGGCTGGGACACCCGTTGAGGGTCCTTGCCCCGGACATAGTGGTAAATTAGGACGTGATCTCGGCTGCCCTAGCGGATTCATTCCCGTGCCCGGTAACTCACTGTTCCATCAGTCTCCGTTTTGTGTCATGAAGTATGAAGCCAAGAATGTTGGCAATGTAGCTACGAGCCAGATGGCTGGAACACCGTGGATTAATCTTAATCGAGCAGAGGCTATAACTCGGAGCGAAGGCGCCTGTAGTGGCTGTGAACTAATCACTGAATCTCAGTGGATGACAATAGCACACAATATAGCTCATCAAGATAGCAACTGGACGGGTGGTAGTGTGGGGAGCGGCCTTTTGATTCGTGGACATACGGATAATGCGCCTGCTGGGCCTTTAGCTGCAGGAGTCGATAGTAACGGTTATAGCGGAACAGGTAACAGTACAAGCGATAGCCCAGAGCAACGTCGCACGTTCAACCTGTCCAACGGAGAGGTTATCTGGGATTTTTCAGGTAACGTCTGGGATCGGACTTTAGGCCAGGCCGAAGGTGGTCAGCCTGGCGGAAGTAGTACTAGTTGGCGCGAATGGAATGCAGTCGAAGGTACTGGTTCGCTTAACCCTAGTCCATTTCCGAGCTTTGGCATGCCAGCTTCTATCAGTTGGAATAGTGACGATCAGGGCATAGGCATGGTCGCCGGAAGTTATAATGAAATGGCTCTTCGTGCTTTCCTGCGAGGGGGTAGCTGGAATTACGGCAAGACTGCCGGAGTATTTACGCTGGATATGTATACCGCTCCTACTCACAGGACAAATGCAATTGGATTTAGAGTCACCCGAGAATAATAGTATTTACATAGCAAAGCAGTAGGTTAGTCTTCGCCTGGCAGGACGTGATAAAATAGATCTATGTTTGATACGAAAAATTACGAAGAAAAAATGAACCAAGCGTTAATTCATTTTGAAGATGAATTAAAGAAAGTTCGCACTGGTAGGGCGCACCCAGGGATGCTAGACGGCATTGCAGTCGAAGTATACGGGACAAGGCTGCCTCTAAACCAAACCGCCAACATCACCGCTCCGGAGCCGCAGATGCTACTGGTCACACCATTCGATCCTGGTAATATCGAATCAATTGTAGCGGCTATTCGTGATGATCGAGGTCTTGGGTTTAATCCAAGTGACGATGGTCGAGTTGTACGCGTGCCAGTGCCGCAGTTGACCGAAGAGCGACGAAAGCAGCTCGTAAAGCAGGCAGGCGAAAAAGTAGAATCCGCCAGAATAGCGCTTCGCACCGTTAGGCAGGACGCCTTAAAAGAGGCTAAGCGCAAGAAAGAGGCCAAAGAACTATCCGAAGATGACATAAAGCGTGTTGAAAAAGAAATTGATCGCTTGATGGGGCATTATCAGGAGCAGATTGAATCAATATTTAAAGCCAAAGAGCAGGATATTCTGACCGTCTAATGGCAGACTTAACGATGCCGGACCATGTGGGCTACATAGTAGACGGCAACAGGCGGTGGGCAAAAAAACATGGATTACCGACCTATGAAGGTCACCTGGCGGGCTATAACGTCCTGCAGGAAGTGGTAAAGGAAACTTTTGAGTCAGGTGCTAAATATGTTTCAGTTTATCTTTTCTCAACTGAAAACTGGAAGCGTAGTGAAGACGAAGTGTCCAAGTTAATGGGGCTAGTGCTGAAGCTGCTGACTAGTGATTTGCATTTATTGCTTGATAACAATATCAAACTTAAGGTGCTAGGGTCGCGGGATAATGTCAGCGATAAAATCCTAAGAGCTATAGACGATGCCGAAGAAAAGACCGCTAGAAACACTGCCGGAACGCTGGCAGTTTGCTTTAATTACGGGGGTAAGCTCGAAATTGTCGATGCGATCAAGCAATTAGCTAGTAGTGGTCAGGACATGAGCCAAGTTACGACCGACATGGTCGAGCAAAATTTGTATGCGCCAGAAATTCCACCTGTCGATTTAATGGTACGTACTAGCGGCGAACAAAGGGCAAGTAACTTTATGCTGTGGCGATTAGCTTATAGCGAATTTATGTTCATAAGCAAGCTATGGCCTGATATGACAAAACAAGACGTAGCCGATATAATGAAAGAATATTCAAAAAGAAATAGGCGAATTGGAGGCTAGATGGAGCTGTTAGTGGGCATAGTAACCGGGTTAATTATTCTTGTTTTTTTGGTGGTAATACACGAGCTGGGTCATGCCATAGCTGCCCGTCGTAGCGGTGTAGTTGTCGAAGAGTTCGGCATTGGATTTCCACCCAAAGCCTGGGCAAAAAGATTAAAAAACGGAGTTTTGTTTAGCCTGAACTGGTTGCCGCTGGGTGGTTTCGTAAAACTGCAGGGTGAGCATGATGCGGCTGATAAAAAAGGTGATTACGGTGCGGCCACTTTTTGGCAAAAGACAAAAATATTACTAGCCGGAGTCGTGATTAACTGGTTGATGGCAGCAGTTCTTTTAACGGGCCTAGCTGCTGTAGGGCTACCTAGGATTTTACCGAATCAATTTAGTGTAGCAGGTGACACAAGTGTAGTTAGTGGCCCTGTCACCATTACTATAGTTGGCGGGGATACACCAGCCGAGGAAGCGGGCTTAAGGGCAGGTGATGAAATTATATCTTTTGGCGGTAGAGATATTACAACCTCTGAAGAATTAGTCGAGCAAACTCGGGCTAGAAGCGGCGAAGAAGTTGATATTACCTACGCTCGTGATGGCAAAGAGCATGTAACAAGTGCAGTGCTTAGGAGTAGTAATGAAGATGGCGAAGGTTACTTAGGTGTTGGGTCTGGCCAGCAAGAATTGCAGCGGTCCACCTGGTCCGCTCCTATCGTGGGTATAGGCACGACGGCTCAACTTTCATGGCTGACGCTAGAGGGTATAAGTGATTTGTTTGCTAATTTAGGAAAAGGACTGGTATCGCAGCTGAGTTTTGACGAAGAGACTCGCGAGCGCGGGAGTCAGAGCTTGCAGACAGCAGGTGATAATGTGGCAGGTCCAATTGGGATTCTAGGTGTTATATTCCCACAGGCTCAACAGGCGGGGTTAACGCAGATTGTGCTGCTTACTGCCATAATATCTTTGACCTTAGCGGTCATTAACGCATTGCCCATACCGGCATTAGATGGCGGTCGCTGGTTCGTGACAGCACTATTTAGGCTGATGAAAAAACCACTCGGAAAGGACCTAGAAGAGAAAATTCACGCTACTGGCTTTATGCTTCTGATGGTGCTTGTAATTTTGGTGACGGTGGTAGATGTCAACCGATTCTTCTAAGCATAAGGAGGAGCGCAGAGCTCACGATTACCACTGGTACAAAGTGATTTTGTTGCCACTGTGGGTGCTGGTTAGTTTTGCATTGGCTCAACTACTAGTAGTGGCTTTGCTGCAAGTGATAATGAGCCTAGGTGTCCCTATTGATAGTATGGACGAAGCGGTTCAAAGTTCGCTAATGGCGGCAATGGTTTACACCCTGTCTTTGATGATTGCAATTAGCGGCCCACTTGTGCTCGGAAAGTCTGCCGCGAGCAAGAGGGAGCTCGGGGTTCATAAACCCCTTACTTGGGTTGACCTTGGCTTAGCACCCGCAGCATTTGTATCTTACTTCATACTTTCAGCGGCTATTTTGTTTGTATTTACACATTTTGTAACTTGGTTTGATATAGAGCAGGTTCAAGAGACTGGATTTGGCCTACTAACTAGTAGGTTTGACTACCTACTGGCGTTTGCAACTCTGGTAGTTATTGCGCCAATTGCCGAAGAAATTTTGTTCCGTGGCTACCTATATGGCAAGCTGCGTAAGGCCGTACCAATCTGGCTGGCAATCTTAGTCACTAGCGCGCTCTTTGGACTGGTACATGGGCAGTGGAACGTCGCAATTGATACTTTTGCCCTGAGTCTTGTTATGTGTGGGCTGCGCGAGGTGACTGGTACGGTCTGGGCTGGCACGCTACTTCATATGCTAAAGAACGGAGTAGCTTTTTTCATGCTGTTTGTAATGCCGCAGCTAGGCGGTACAATAGGGTTGTAATATGAGAGTTTCACAGATTTTTACTAAAACTAGCAAAACGGCACCAGCTGATGAAGTGGCAAAGAATGCGCAGCTTTTGATTCGTGCTGGCTATGTATATAAGGTCATGGCAGGTGTCTATGCCTACACGCCTCTGGGTCTTAAGGTGATTGAAAAAATCAAACAAATTGTACGCGAAGAAATGAACGCAATAGGTGGTGAAGAGCTGATCATGAGCAGCCTTCAAAAAAGAGATACCTGGGAGGTGACAGGGCGCTGGGATGACGCGGTTGTGGACGTATGGTTTAAGTCCAAGTTAAAAGACGAAACCGAAGTTGGGCTGGCCTGGTCGCACGAAGAGCCAATCATGGAAATGATGAAGCAGTACGTCACTAGCTACAAGGATCTACCCGCGAGCGTGTACCAATTCCAGACAAAATTACGTAACGAGCTGCGCGCAAAAAGCGGTATCATGCGTGGACGTGAATTTATTATGAAGGATATGTATTCGCTGCATGCATCTGCCGAAGATTTGGATGAATATTATCAAAAGGTTAGCGATGCCTACCTGAGGATTTTTGAGCGTTTAGGGATAGGTGGCGACACATACGTTACTTTTGCAAGTGGCGGTGCATTCACCAAGTTTAGTCACGAATTTCAAACGATTTGTGAGGCTGGTGAAGACGTTTTATATCTGCATCGAGAAAAAAACATAGCGGTTAACGAAGAGGTGCTGGACGAAGCCACCAGCGAGCTGGGGATTGATAAGGGCGAACTAGAACGCGTCACAAGTGCTGAGGTAGGAAATATATTTAACTTTGGTACTGATAAATCTGAGCAGATGGGGATTAAATTTACCGCCAGTGATGGTTCTAGGCAGCCAATTCATCTAGCGTCTTACGGCATTGGAATAACTAGGTTGATGGGCGTTATCGTTGAAAAGTTTTCGGATGAATTGGGTATCGTGTGGCCTGAAAGCATTGCGCCGGCCAAGGTTTATCTGGTGCGCATAGGCGGAGAGGCGGCTATCGCAAAAGCTGACGAATTATACCAGCAGTTGCAGGGCGCCGGAATTGAAGTAATGTATGATGACCGTGACGAACGACCGGGTGCAAAATTTGCAGATAGTGAATTGCTGGGAATTCCTTATCGCGTGACTGTCAGCGACCGCTTAATGGAAAACGGCTCTTACGAGCTAACAGTGCGAAAAACCGGGGAGACTGATATATTGACACACGCTGATTTGCTTGCTAAACTAGCGTAACTAAACAATCTATCATTTGGGGACTGGACAATTTATAGGGCGAGCAGCCCGGGCTAGATTTTTAGAGCTGTTATTAGAAGAGGAATAAAATTATGAAAAAACAGTATCAGATTACAAAAGAAGGCAAAACAGAATTAGAGCAAGAGCTAAGCGAGCTCAAGGGTCGCCGTGGTGAAATTGCTCAAAAAATTGCCGAAGCTCGTGATTACGGTGATTTGAGCGAAAATGCCGAATATGATGCAGCGCGTGACGAGCAGGGTATTGTTGAAAGTCGCATTGCAGAAATTGAAGATATTCTAATGAATTCTGAAATTATTACAAACGGCAAAAATTCGAACAAAGTTGGTATTGGATCAAAGGTGGACTTAAAGTGCGGGGATAGGGCAGTTAGCTACACACTAGTCGGACCAGTTGAGGCAAATCCGCTTGAAGGTAAGATCAGCAACGAGTCTCCAATTGGAAAAGCACTTATGGGTAAAAAGGTTGGCGAAGTAGCTACCATTGAAACCCCTAAAGGCAGTACGCAGTACGAAGTAGTTACGATTAGTTAGCTTGTTATTTCCTGCTTGCAGCAATAACCTAGTCATAACCAGTCGCGATTAAGCAAAAAAATCGTGCTAATAATAGCCTATGCTATACTGTTACAGATATGGCAACACTAAAAGACTACCGCAATGAGCGCCTTAGAAAACTAGAAGAGCTAAAGGCCCTTGGCATAAATCCGTACCCATCTAAGAGCCATCGAACTGAAATGGCGATGGATATTGTTAATAATTTTGATCAAAAAGAGGGGCAGCAAGCAACTGTAGCAGGTCGGATCGTGGGTATCCGCAAGTTTGGGAAGTTGGCCTTTATCGTACTGCGAGATTATAGCGGCCAAATTCAACTGTTTCTCCGCTCTGGTGAAGTTTCAGGTCTGAATGCGAGCCAGAACTTGCTGGGCATTGATCAGCTACCACTGCTAGATAGCGGTGACTTTATTGAAGCAACTGGCGAAATTATTCGGACAAAGACTGGTGAAATATCGGTAGCAGTGGGCTCGCTTCGCTTGCTTGCCAAGTCGCTTCGCCCGATGCCGAGTGCTCAGGACGGTTTTTCAAATAAAGAAGAGCGCATGCGTCGGCGCTACGTTGACATGAACGTGAACCTCGATGTGCGTGATCGATTTATGCGCAGGTCAAAATTTTGGCAAGCAACTCGTGATTATTTAAATGAAAATGGCTTCATAGAAATTAACATCCCCGTGCTTGAACATACTACTGGCGGCGCGGATGCTAATCCATTTGTTACGCATATGGATGCGCTTGATCAGCAGTTTTATTTGCGAATTAGTCACGAACTACCACTAAAGCGACTAATTGGCGCAGGGTATGAAAAGGTGTACGATATCGGGCCACGGTTTAGAAACGAAAATTATAGCGACGAGCATTTGCCTGAACATGTCGCAATGGAGTGGTACTGGGCGTATGCCAACTGGCAGGATGGTCGCAAGTTTATGGAAGGCATGTACAGGCGCGTACTTGAAGAGGCATTCGGCACGCTAAAGTTTAAGTTGGGTGAGTTTGACATCGATATGGGCGGCGAATGGGAGGTGTGGGATTACGCAGACGTTATTCGTTCTCGCTATGGCATAGACGTATACGAGTCATCGCTGGATGAGGTCAAGGCCGCTCTGTCTGCTAACAACTTGGAAGTAGAAAAAACAGAAAACCGAGCCCGTGGTATAGACAAGTTATGGAAGCATATTCGTAAAGACGTAGCTGGGCCCGTTTGGTTAATCAATACACCGAAATTTATTAGTCCGCTAGCTAAGTCTAATCCAGATAATGACAATGTAGCCGAACGCTTCCAGGCGGTGATAGCTGGTAGCGAACTTGGTAATGGCTTTTCAGAGCTTAACGATCCGATTGATCAGCTGGACCGTTTTGTCGAGCAACAGCAAATGCGCGATGCAGGTGACGAAGAGGCAATGATGCTTGATATCGATTACGTCGAGATGCTGGAGTACGGTATGCCACCAGCGGTCGGCTGGGGCTATAGCGAGCGGGTGTTTTGGATATTTGAAGGCGTTAGCGCGCGCGAGGGTGTGCCATTTCCGCAGCTTCGAAGCGAGGTTGATGGTACGACTCGCGACATATACCCCGACGTTAAGTTCGATTAACTTACTTGCAAAAGTATAGCAAATACTCTATTATGGATAGAGTTGAATTTAAATTGATAGGGGGAGTGCGCATGAAAATTGCAGTACTTGTCGGTAGTTTGCGTGCCGATTCACTTAACAAGAAATTAGCCGCTAATTTAGAAAAATTAGCACCAGAAGGTATGCAGTTTGATCACGTGGATATTGCCAGTCTGCCATTATTTAACGAGGAGCTGGAGTCAGATTACCCCGCCAGTGCAAGCAAAATGAAGCAGCAAATAGAAGCAGCCGACGCGGTGCTATTTGTAACTCCGGAATATAACCGCAGCATGAGTGGGGTTCTTAAAAATGCAATCGATTGGGGTAGCCGGCCCTGGGGTAAGAACTCTTTCGATGGCAAGCTGGCGGCAATTGCGGGGGCGAGTCTGAGTTCGCTTGGCACTGCAGTCGCACAAGCTCATTTGCGAAGTGTTTTGGTGTATTTAAACATGAACGTGATTGGTCAGCCCGAAGTATACCTTAGTAGCGCCCATGAATTATTTGATGAAAGCGGCGAGGTAGTTGATGCATCAAAAGAGGTTTTAGAAAATTTCGTAAATTCGCTAGCTAGCGCCGCCCAGGCGAGTAAATAGAACTCCATAGAGCCTGATTAGATTAAATATAAGTAGTGCTCGCTTCCGTTGTGGCTGCGAGCACTACATGGCTTAAAGAGCGCTTTGAAGTAGTAATTCTGATATAATTATATGGAATTAAAGGGCTGCTTTAGTGGACGCAACGTCAAGAAATTGCAATATGCCACGAGGAATAGATTAAGGGGAGTTAATGATAGAAGTAAAAAACGTCACCAAGACGTATGGCAAGAAACACAATCTTTTTACAGCACTGGACGACGTAAGTTTTACGATTCCAACTGGCGCAAGTGTTGCGATACTCGGAAAATCTGGGAGTGGAAAGTCGACGCTCATGCACGCCATGAGCGGACTTGATCGGCCACAAGCTGGTGAGGTAATCGTTGATGAGGTGGACATATTAAAACTACCAGAGCGAGAAGTCGATGCTTTTCGAGCTAGGCAAATTAGTTTCGTGTTTCAAAGTTTTTTTGTTCAAGCAAACGAAAGCTGTTTTGATAATGTTAGCTTACCGCTTGAAGTTGCTGGGGTGCCAAGGGCAAAGCGTAAAGAGCGGATCGAAGCAGCGCTTGATGCGGTTGAACTATCTGACAAGATTAATTCACGTGCCCGTGACCTATCTGGCGGCCAGAAGCAGCGGCTTGCCATCGCTAGAGCGATAGTTAATGACGCTAAGATACTATTTGCTGATGAGCCAACAGGCAACTTAGACACTGTGACTGGCGCTGTTATTGAGGACCTTTTGTTTGATTACCATAAAACGAAAGGAGCTACGCTTATAATTGTCACTCACGACCCAGAATTAGCCGCCAAATGTGATATGCAGATAAATATAAAAGATGGCAAGATTGAATCGATTGATAGTAAAAAGACCTCGAAAAATAAAAAAACTAACTCCAGGAGGTCAGCATGAAAATTACTGATATCATCAGGCGATCCAGTCGTAGCCTAAAGCAAGCCAAAGCCCGAACGTTCTTAACTAGTGGCGCTATTGCAGTCGGTGCTTTTACGATAGTGCTTAGTCTAGCTCTTGGCACGGGTGTGCGTGAGTATACGGAAAGCGCCGTTAGGGCCAACACCGATGTGCGCGAGTTAACAGTAAGTCAGCAGCTGCCAGAAGGCGAGTTTGGCCAAGTGCCAGAACCTCAAATCTATGATGAGAGTAGTGCGGCTCCGTCTCCAATGGGTGGTGGCGGTGGCTTTAATATCGATCCTCTCACTCGTGACGACATTGAAAAGTTAGGGGAGGTTAATGGGGTCGAGTCGGTTGATCCAATTTTCCAAATCCAAGCAGAATATATTCAGTATGATGACTCTGACAAATACGAGGTGCAAAGCATCGCAACCTATGGAACGGGGCCGCGGCCTGAATTTGCCGCTGGCGGCATTGACGATGACTCGCCCGAAGATAGCATAGTAATTACTAGTCAGTATCGCGAAGCGCTAGGCTTTGACAGTGACGAGGTAGCAATTGGCGAAAGCGTAGTGATCGCTGTTCGTCGCCAAATTGATCCAGCTAGCGAACCTAAAGAGTACGAGTTCATCGTGCGTGGTGTGAGCGCGCAGTCTAATCTGGCACTTAGAACGTCCAGTAGCTTGTTAATTTCGCGTGAACGGGCCGAAGAGCTTTACGACTATTCATTAGAGGGCCTGCCGCAGCAGGGGCAGTATTTTGCTGCCAGTGTCATGGTGGGTGATGCTGATATGGCCGAAACAATTCGTGATCGCATCAATAATCTGGGCTACGAGGCTCAGACGGCGGAGGATATTCTGGGCGTGTTGTTTCAGTTTATCAATGTATTGCAGGGTATTTTAATCGGACTTGGTGGACTAGCAGTACTTACAGCCGTATTTGGGATTATTAATACCCAGTATATTTCAGTACTCGAACGCACTCAGCAAATCGGACTCATGAAGGCGCTAGGCGCTAGGCGACGTGATGTTGGACGATTATTCAAACTAGAGGCAGCCTGGCTGGGCTTTATTGGTGGAGCTTTAGGGGCTATACTTGCCGTCATTACTGGCGTAGTAGTTAATCCAGTAATTAGCGAAACACTTGGAATAGGTGACCACTATCTTCTACTATTTGAGCCCATCAGTGCCGTTGTCGTCGTACTAGGGCTAATGTTAATTGCAGTTATAGCAGGGATTTTACCTAGCCGAAAAGCCGCTAAGCTTGACCCGATTGAAGCTTTGCGAACTGAGTAGGCATACACTCTTGTTCGAGGATGAAGCTTCTTAATAAAGCTCTTTATCTTGGCCTTATTATGTAATTTTCTAGCATAGATATAGTTCCCATCAGCAGTTTGCCCGTTCGGAGGCAGTCTGTTAATATTAGTTAAATATGCAAAAAGTTAAAGGTTTCACTATCGTAGAGCTCCTAATAGTCGTAGTCGTAATAGGGGTACTGGCTGCCATTACTGTCGTAGCTTATAACGGAGTTCAGCAACGTGCACGGAATTCTCAAATCATTAGTGCAGTGACTCAATGGGTCGGCATCATACGTTTATATCAGGCAGAGGAGGGCAGGCTGCCTAACTGGACTTCTTGCCTTGGCACTGAGTATCCGCATGGTAGAACGGGTGAGGACGCATCAGGTCCGCAGTGTCGCTCAGAGGGTAACCATTTTAGAATCAATACTAATTTTATGAATGCAGTCGGGCAGTATGCAAAAAACATGCCTCAGCCAGAATTGATATTTGCTACAAATAGCGCCGAAACAATTTGGTATAGGGGGGCGTACTATATAGGACCCAATCCGGTAACGGCTCGTCTTGACTTTGTGCTGGCAGGTAGTGGCACTGAGTGTCCACGCGACATAAGAGGCGCGAGTCATATATCACGTACGGTTGACAGTACAAACAATAGTGTCATGTGTGCTATGAGGCTTACGCCTTAGAGCTATAAATAAAATCTTACTTTTAGTTTGCTACAATAGTCATATGTTAGATATAAAGTTCGTGCGCCAAGAGCCACAGCTAGTACAGGATAATGCCCGAAAAAAGGGCTACGATATTAATATTGATGAAATTTTATCAGCTGATGCTCGCCGCCGCGAGCTGCAGCAGCAAACTGACGCACTACGAGCTAGTCGTAATGATATTGCTAGTCGGGTGAAGGGTGGCAAGCCATCACAGGAGCTGATCGATGAGGGTAAGCAGAACAAGCAAAAGCTAGTGCAGCTTGAAACCGAGCTTCGAGTGGCAGAAGAGCGTTTTAATGATCTGTTCGCTCAGCTTCCGAACATTATGGACGAGGGCGTGCCTGTTGGCGGTGAAGAAGATAGCGTTGAAGTGTCCACATGGGGGGATGCAAGCGGCGAGGCAGTTGATCACCTGGAGTATGCGCAGGCACGCGGATGGCTTGATTTTGAGCGCGGCGCAAAAGTTGCCGGGGCAAAATTTTACTTTCTAAAGGGTGATTTAGCACTACTTGAAAATGCAATAATGCAGTTTGCTTTAGGTAAGCTAACTGAAAAGGGCTTTAATTACGTAACGGTGCCACACATGGTTAATGCTCGCGTAGCAATGGGCACTGGATTTGCGCCGCGCTCTAGCGATCAGAGTGATGAGTATCATATCGAGGGCGAGGATTTGTCGCTAATTGCCACGGCTGAAATGCCACTGACGGGCATGCATGCTGATGAAATTATCGACGAATCAGACTTGCCGTTACTTTATGCTGGCTATAGTCCATGTTATCGAAAAGAAGCTGGGGCGTACGGAAAGCATACACGTGGTTTATTTAGGGTCCATCAATTCAATAAGCTTGAAATGTATGCCTATACAACCCCGCAGCAAAGCCAGCAGATACATGAAGAATTACTAAAGGTAGAAGAAGAAATCTGGCAGGCTCTAGATATCCCGTACCGCGTGATTAACATTGCTTCGGGTGATTTAGGTGCGCCAGCCGCCAAAAAGTACGACATCGAATACTGGTCTCCAGTCGATAAAGCCTATCGTGAACTAACTAGTTGCTCAAACTGCACTGACTATCAGGCGCGTAATCTTAATATTCGCGTGCGTCGTGCTGACGGTAGCGTTGAAGTGTTGCATACCCTCAACGGAACAGCGGTGTCGCTAGCGCGTTCACTGGTTGCAATCATCGAACACTATCAGCTCGAAGACGGTAAACTAGGGGTTCCATCAGCGCTAAGACCATATTTATATGGTCGCGAGTTTATTTAAGTACCATATACTCTACAGGGATTAAACCCGGGTGGTCTTTGTCGCCATGTAGCGTACGACTTAGTTCGCTGTCGACTATAGGGTCGGCATCGGGGTGTTTAATTACGTCTCTGAGGGCTTTTCTAGCCACGTCAGCCGCACGGGTAGCAGCTGTAACCTCACAGGCGCTTTGTATTTCACTTAAGTCGTCAGCCTGATCTCTATAGGCTTTATAGTATGTGCTAATTACCCCTTTGTCTAGCCAGTCTCTAAAGTTTTTACCTGCATACGTTAAAGCAGAATTTAGTCTATCGAGTGCAAAGCTGCCAACGACTTGGTGCAGGCGATCTCGTGAAATGTCAGACATTTCTTCAGATGAATCTCGATAAGCCTCTGTCGGGTGGAAGTCATTTGCTGCACTCCACATATCCTGCAGTTCACTGGTGTGTAAGCGATGAATAAATCTGCGGGGAGAGGTAAAAATTGCTGGAGTGGGCAAGATTTTATAGTAGGGGGGTGGTGCATCCGCAACTAAATTCAGCACTTCACCTAATCGGTCATCAGCAGAAATACCGCCAAACTTAGCATACCAGCTGAGCGGAATAGCATGACTGGCTTCGTAAGGTGAGCGTAGGATGTCAGTAGTGATAACATCCATCCAGTGGGTGGCATGCGAAGCATTCGGAAACTGATTATAAAATGCGTGACGCATGTGCGTACCGCGAGGAGTGTGTAGAGTTGCCTGGTCGCTAGATCCTCCGAGACCTCCAATTAACTGTCGCTGCATGCGACTCATGAACTGATAGTAATCCTGAATAGCCTTCATGTAGCCTGGTTCTATTTCCTCAACATCTATGTCGTGATTGAGGGCCACTATGTCACCGCGGGGACTAATGGCACCAGAGCGTACGCCGGCAAGTATGGTAGCATCCCAGATATGCTTTCGAATTGTACCGATCGGTACCGGGCATTCGTAGCTCGCGTGCGTAATGCGAAGATCAAGCCAGGGTAGCTCGCGTATTGCTTGGTCAGCTCGAGCGAACGATGTGTCGACTTGACTAATATCCGCCTCAGACTCGGGGTAGTTCATGTGGAATATAACAGTGAAAGGAATGTCAGTTTGTTGGGCGGCGTATTGCCGGGCGGCAGGCAAAATATTGTCTGCCTCTTGATGGGCTGCAACTGGAATAATCACTACGTACGGCGCTAGCTTGCTAGTTTCATCGATTTGATCAGCCAGGGAGGAGGTAAGTAGGTCACTCTCTAGCTTTTGATCATTAATGTAGCGTTCGATGTATCTGTATGCTAAAAGTTCATCAAGCGTTTCTGCGCGCATGCCTTCAAGAAAATTATCCATAGTTTATATACTCTATAATAAAAGATTAATTTAATCAAATGGAAAAATACCTTAGCATATGCGATAATAGGAGTACAACCTAAGCATAAAAAAGGGGCAAGCATATGATTGAATCAATTGACATAACTGGCAAAAAAATGACTATTGACCCGATTACTAAAAAGTACGTGATGAAAAAAATCGGTCGCCTTGACCGCTATCTGCCTCGACATGCTAGGAAAACTGTTAAAGCCCACGTCACACTGCGGCAGATTGACCAGCCTCATGGCAATAAATACAAAGCTGACGTATCGATTAATGTGCCAGAAAAGACACTGACTGCTAGTGAAACGGCAGGGAATGTGCTAGCGGCAATTGATATCGTAGAGGCAAAGTTATCTTCTCAACTACGTCGATATAAAACTGAAAAGATTGCCCATATCGGAAAGCGTCGGATACTAGGACGCTTCAAGCGTAGTTACGCTCGTGGCTAGATTGAAAGAATTATTTTCTACCCTTTTATCTCACGTGTAAACAGCGTATAATGATACGTAGTATTTTACAGAAATTGTCTGATTAAGTGAGGTTTCTTTCATATGGTAAGTAGACAAAAAGTCCTAACAAAGGTTTTTGGTGACCCGCAGCAGCGGATTTTAAAGGCTTTAGAAAAAAGAGTCGGCGTTATTAACGCCAAGGCTGATAAATATAAAAAAATGACCAAGCCTCAGCTCAAAAAACAGACACCTGTACTAAAGGAGCTTTTGAGCAATAAAAAAACCACGCTTGATGACATTTTGCCAGATGCATTTGCATTAGTACGTGAAGCGGCTGATCGGGTGCTGGGCATGCGACATTTTGATGTGCAGCTAATTGGCGGTATGGCCTTGCACGAAGGTAACGTAGCCGAAATGAAGACAGGTGAAGGAAAGACACTTGTAGCTACTTTGCCGGCTTATTTGAATGCACTAGAGGGTAGGGGCGTTCATGTTGTTACAGTTAATGACTACTTGGCTCAGCGTGATGCGGGCTGGATGGGCGAACTTTATGACTTTCTAGGGATGAAGGTCGGCGTTATTGTGGCCGATGCATCATTTGTTTATGATTCTGAATATGACAATGAAGCGCACGAGGACCCATTTTTGCGGCGCCTGCGCCCGGTGACTCGTAAAGAAGCTTATGCAGCTGATATTACATATGGAACGAACAATGAGTTTGGGTTTGATTACCTGCGCGATAATATGGCCAACGAAGTCGAGCTGCTTCGTCAGCGCGAACTACATTTTGCGATAGTGGACGAAGTGGACTCAATCCTAATTGATGAAGCTCGAACACCGCTTATTATTAGCGCCCCAGCAGCTGAAAATCCCGAAAGTTATTACCAGTACGCAAAAATTGCTTCGAAACTAGAATCAGGTGATTATACTTTTGATGAAAAGCGTCGAAGTGTATCTTTAACTGATCAGGGTGTTGAGAAAGTCCAAAAGATGCTCGGAGTAAAAAACTTATACACGCCAGATCATATCAGGTCTGTTTATCATATGGATCAGGCGCTCAAAGCCCAGATCGTGTTTAAGCGCGACAAAGACTATGTGGTTACAAACGATGGCGAGGTGATTATTGTCGACGAGCACACTGGCCGCTTGATGCAAGGGCGTCGCTATAATGAGGGGTTGCACCAGGCAATCGAAGCCAAGGAGGGTGTGTCAGTACTGCAAGAGAGTATGACGCTCGCGACGGTATCCTTTCAGAACTTTTTCAGGCTTTACAATAAACTATCCGGTATGACCGGTACAGCCTTCACAGAAGCCGAAGAGTTCCAGCAAATATACAGCCTAGATGTGGTCCAGATCCCACCTAACAAGCCAATTATCCGCAGTGACAAAGAAGACCTAATCTTTAAAAGCGAAAAAGGCAAGTTAAAAGCAGTTGCTGAAACTATCAAAAATCACCATAAGGCAGGTCGTCCAGTACTAGTCGGATCAGCTTCGATTGCTAAGAACGAACTTATCGCGGCCTGGCTCGATAAAGAAAAAATTCCGTACGAAATACTTAATGCGAAAAATAACGAACGGGAAGCAGCAATTGTTGCAAAAGCTGGTGAAAAAGGTGCGATTACACTTGCTACCAACATTGCAGGTCGTGGTACCGACATCAAGTTAGGCAAAGGCGTGGTTGAGCTTGGTGGCCTGGTGGTCATAGGGTCCGAGCGTCACGAATCACGCCGGATTGATAATCAGCTTCGTGGTCGTGGTGGCCGTCAAGGTGACCCAGGTGAAACGCAGTTCTTTGTTTCTACCGAAGATGACTTGATGCGAATTTTTCAAGGTGAGCGTATCGCAGCTTTGATGGATCGGCTAGGTGTTGACGAGGAGACCCCGATTCAGAACAAAGCGGTTTCAAAGACTTTAGAAGCTGCCCAAAAGCGAGTCGAAGGCTATAACTTTGATACGCGTAAAAATGTTGTTCAATATGACAATGTGATTAACCGTCATCGCCGCGTAGTTTATACAATTCGTCGCAAAATCCTTGAGGGTAAAGACATTAAGCCAGAGATTGAGCGGTTGATCGATCAGAAAGTTCAAGAGCTTACGGTTGTACCTGCGAAAAATAACAAACGGTTTTTTGATGAATTCCGGGCTGTTTTCCCAGCTGACGAAAAGACCATCAAAGAGATTGGTGCGGAAAAAAAGGATAAAACTCGTCTTGATAAGGCTAGGGAAGTGGCGGCTCAGCTGTATGCAGCCAAGGAAGATGAGCTTGGTGTAGACGTACTTAGAAAAGTTGAGCGAGAAGTTTATCTGCAGGTGGTGGATACATTATGGATGCAGCACTTAGAAAACATGCAACATTTGCGTGATGGAATTCACTGGCGCAGTGTTGGTCAGCGAGATCCACTGGTTGAATACCGAGCCGAGTCTCAAAAGCTATTTGAAAGTCTCCAGGCAACGCTTCGGGACGAGGTACTTAGAGCTGTCATGCACGTTCATACTCATGATATGGTGGCTCGTCGCGAAGAAGAGTATGAAACTGAACTTACAAAGCTAGCTGAAAACGCTGTTGAAAAAGGTGTCAACGACGTGATGAGCGGCGAGAGTAATCGTGATGATGACTTTAAGGTTAGGAAGAAACCAAGTGCATCCGATGCTGGCAAGAAGAAAAATGCTGCTCGTAAGAAAAAGAAAGCCCAGCGTCAAAATCGCAAAAAAAGTCGTAAATAAGGATAAAGAGAAGATTAAGCTATGAAACATACTGCTGAGGAAGTGCGGCTAAAAAATGGTGCCCGAGGCCTACTGATTGATGTGCCAGGTGCTACCGTTATGAGCTTTCAGTTCCAGTTTAGGGCAGGTAATCGTTACGTTAAGTCAAAGGATATTTACGAAACGGCCCATATTATGGAACACATGGCATTTGGCGCTAATGCAAAATACGCCAGTGAACACGAATACGAGGCTGAGTTTACAAAAAATGGCGCCTATCATAACGCGTATACCAGCGACTTATCGATGGTGTACGTGGCGGATTGTGCTGATTTTGAATGGGATCGAATATTAAAGCTGCAACAGTTAGCAATATGCCAACCAAGATTTAATGCCGGTGAACTAGATGCTGAAAAAGGTAATGTCAGGAGTGAGCTGACTGGGTACCTCAATAATCATAACCGTGTATTATGGCCGAAAGTTCAGCAACTTCTAGGCGAGGACGTTTATACTTTTTGGCAACGACTGCAGACTATCCAGAACGTAACACTAGAGGATATAAAAGAACATCATAAGCGGACCCATACTGCTAGCAATATGCGGTTTGTGATATCTGGAAAACTACATGGACGAAAGAGCGAAATTAAACGCCAGCTTGAGTCATGGAAGCTTCCAAAAGGGGAGCGCTTTGAGGTTCCAAAAGATGAACTAAAGCGTGGTAACCCGACACTAATCCGTCGCAAAGAAGCTTCTAACCTTACATTTGCCTGGTCAATGATTGTGCCGCGCGAGCTAAGTGACGAAGAAACTGATGCTATGAACTGCCTGGATCATATTCTAACTGGCACAATGCATTCACGCATTTATGGTTCAGCCCGGAAAAAAGGACTAGCATATGGGATATTTTCAGATATGTCAGTTTCGTTCCATGACAGCAGCTGGGACTTTGGTGGCCAAGTGAACCTTGAAACCTCTCACGACCTGTTTGATATTATTGTGCGTGAAATGAAGCGAGTCTTAAACGGCGATCTAAGCGAAGAAGAAATTGCTGCCGCTAAATCGTATGCTCTTGGCCGCTATCAAATGGGAGCCCAGACAGTCGCCCAGATTAGTAACTTCTATACTGGTCGATACTTTGCTGATGGCATAGTCAAAGAATATGAAAAGGTACCCGATTCAATCACCAAGACTACCCGTGAATGTATCATTGAGACTGCACGAGAATTCATTAAAAATGATGTGTCTGTACTGGCCGGTGTTGCTAGTGCCGAAAAAGAAGAGATCGTTGAACTTGATAGCAAGCTAAGAACGTTGTTTGCAGGGAGCTAAAGCTGGTGAAAATCGCTCTTTTAGGATACGGCATAGAGGGGCGTAGTGCTTATGAGTACTTTAGTACTAAACATCCCGATGCCCAGTTCGTGATTTATGACAGTAGGAATCAGACTAAATCTAGCCTGCCGCTAAGCGTAGAGTTTATTGGAGGGGTGGTTGATTTTCATAATACCGATGCAGATTTAGTTATTAAAACACCTGCCATCGCACCTTCGCTTGTTTCATCTCGGGGCACGGTCTCTTCGGTTACAAAAGAGTTTTTTAACTACAGCCCAGCGCCAATCATTGGGGTAACTGGTACTAAGGGTAAGGGCACGACTGCCAGCTTGATTGCAGAAATTTTAAAACAAGCTGGTAAAAAAACGTGGCTTGTTGGCAATATCGGCACTCCTGCGCTGGATGTTTTAGACCAAATAAAGCCTAACGACTACGTAGTCTATGAGCTCAGCAGCTTTCAGTTGTGGGACATTAAAAAGAGTCCGCATATATCAGTTGTTCTTATGATAGAGCCAGAACACATGGATGTTCATAGCGATTTGACGGATTATATTAGTGCAAAGTCAAACATTGCTCGCTACCAGGGTGTAGATGATATCACTGTTTATCACCCCAAGAATAAAAATAGTGCCATGGTAGCGGATGCATCGCCTGGAAAAAAGATTAAATATATGACCAAAAAAAGCGCTCATGTTCAAGGCGATGAGCTAGTTATAGATGGCAGGGTCATTTGCAAGACGCGGGAAGTGGGCTTAGTAGGGCGTCATAATCTAGAAAATATTTGCGCTGCTATAACTGCTGCTTGGCAGATAACTAATGATGTGGAGGCAATTTGTGAGGCAGTAACGAAGTTTAAGGGATTGCCACATCGATTGCAGCATATCGCCACCAAGGGCGGCGTTAGTTATTATGATGATAGCTTTTCGACCGCCGGTGCTTCAACGCTGGCAGCCTTAAAAGCGTTTGATAATCAGACCGTTATGATTATTGGGGGTTACGACCGGGGGTATGATTTAGGTGAGCTTGCTCGCGAGTTGATTGTAGCTAAAAACTTAAAACACGTTTTATTAATTGGGCAAACTGGTGAAAAGCTTGCCGACTTACTTGAAGCCAATGATTTTAGAAATTATGAAGTAAGTAAGTCGCGTGACATGACAGAAATTGTAGCTACGTCTTCTAGTCTGGCAAGTGAGGGTGATAACGTTATACTTAGCCCGGGTTTTGCAAGCTTTGATATGTTTAAGGACTTTGTTGATAGGGGCGAGAGATTTATTCAAGCAGTGGAGGCGTTAGATGCTTAGGACTTTTATTTTTGACAGCTACAGCTTTGATGCAGCATCAAACAGGGCTTCGTTTAATTACAGGTTTTCTAGCGGCGAATCATTTAGTGAAACAGTGACTTTTAACGAAGTTAACACCGACTACGATGCGTCGATGTTGGATAGGGCGCTATTTTTAGCTTTTATATTAGTCGGAACTTCGTATTATAAAACGTTTCCGACGCGTAAGGTCAGTTTCAATACGGGCGAAATTGACGCTTGGCAATCAGATTTTTTAAACAAAGTTTATCAAGAGGGAATGAGTCAGTTTGCTTATGAAAATAATTTAACACGTGATGATTTAGCGCAGTTTAGTGCAGGCGCTGCTAGAACCAGCACCTCAACGCCCGGTAGTATCAAATCAGGTGGGATCATGGCGCTTCAGAGCGGTGGTAAAGATTCGCTGTTAACGGCGTCGCTACTATCGAGTAGCTCTATAGACTTTATGCCCTGGTATATTACCAGCTCAGAGCATCACCCGGCGGTGCTTAGTACTTTTAGGCGTCCGCTAACGACCGTTAGGCGAGTGATTGATAGGGAGAACCTATCAAAGGCGCTCGCCGCGGGCGGACTTAATGGCCACGTGCCAGTCACCTATATAGTTCAAAGTTTTGCTGTTATTCAGGCGGTGCTATCGGGCATGGACACCATACTGGTATCAATAGCACACGAAGGCGAGGAGCCGCACGCTTGGATTGACGACCTACCGATTAATCATCAGTGGTCAAAGACCTGGCAGGCAGAGCAGATGTTTGCCGAGTACGTTAAGCGTTACGTGGCGACTAACTTAAAGGTTGGATCGCCCTTGCGTCGTTTTAGCGAACTTCGTGTTTGTGAGTTGTTTGTTAGTCATGCGTGGGAAAAGTACGGCAGAGATTTTAGCTCATGCAACGTCGCTAATTATGAGCAAGGGGCCGACAATACCACTCTATCCTGGTGTGGTAATTGTCCAAAATGTGCTAATTCGTACCTGCTATTTGCGCCGTTTATGGATGCCGATAATTTGCAAGAATTGTTTAACGGCGAAGATTTATTTACTAAGTCTTCACTGACGAGGACCTTTAAGGGAATACTCGGGGTTGATGGCGAAATGAAGCCATTTGAATGTGTGGGCGAAGTCGATGAACTCCGTCTAGCGTACTACGCAGCATCTGACAGGGGTGACTACGCGCCACTGCCATTTAAAGTACCAAAGTCAGGTTTCGATTATAAAAAAGAATATGACTCCCAGGACTTGGGCGTGTCAGTCAATTTTTAGATTGTTATAATGGTATGTAATGCAAAGCTTACTTAAACGGATTACGCAGTTGCAGCGTCAGATTGATAGTGCATTTGGTCAGTTAGCGATTG
>CAZEGC010000002.1:21509-42400 GCA_964511635.1 uncultured Candidatus Saccharibacteria bacterium
CATTTTAGTGGAAAATACGACAGTCATGACGTGATTTTGCGTATAAGTGCGGGTGTTGGAGGTACCGATGCGCAGGATTGGGCCGAGATGTTAGAGCGCATGTACCTGCGTTGGGCAGAGAAAGCTGGAATGGGTGCGAATACAGTGGAGCGCTCCAGCGGCGACGAGGCCGGTGTAAAAACATCAGTAATTGAAGTATCTGGTCCATTTGCTTACGGCAGACTTAGGGGCGAGCATGGGGTGCATAGATTAGTGCGCCTTAGCCCGTTTAATAGTGATAACCTGCGTCAAACTAGCTTTGCGCAAGTTGAGGTCTTGCCTAAAATTGATCAGCCAACTGAAGTGAAGCTAGCTGATAAGGACCTAAAGGTGGACGTTTATAGGGCGGGCGGGCACGGCGGTCAAAGTGTTAATACGACTGACAGTGCGGTGCGGGTGACACACCTGCCGACAGGAATTGTAGTTGCAATACAAAACGAACGCTCACAACTTCAGAACAAAGAAACTGCCCTAAGAATACTACGGTCCAAGCTAGCCCAGCTTCAGATGGAGCAACACACCGAAACAGTAGACGACCTAAAGGCTGGTAAGTCTGCAGAGTGGGGTGATCAGATTAGAAATTATGTACTTCACCCCTATACATTAGCCAAAGACACTCGCACTAAATATGAAGATCGTGACGTAAGCAGTGTTCTAGACGGCAAGATTGACGGGTTTATCGATGCATATCTAGAAACGCAGATAGGAGTAGGGGGCAAGTTGCGATGATTTTAACAGCTATAAGCTGGCACTCGAGAATACTCCCCATGTTCGGCCTGTCTCATAGTCTTTAATAGAGCAACACAGGTAAGTCCTCGTCACAGTATCATAGATCATAGGGTTCATCCCTAAGAGGTGTTAGAAATTACAAGTTTGCCATTCAAGTATCTTTCGGTGTCGCTTCCAGAGTGGGCTAGGGGGGGTCGGGACTTCGACAAAAACCGGGCAAGCTAATGTATGAAGTTCCGACTATCCGAGGGCTGTCTGAGACGAGACACCGATCTTCGTAAGAATGCAGTGACTTTATACATTAGTGACACCCGCGTTTTTTAAGTGTCCCGGGAATTTTTGGTTACTTTTGTCAGTACAAAAGAACAGGGAGTGTCTGTTGGTTTCGTCAGCAAAAAGTTGACCCTTTTATTTACAATAAAAGCCTATACTGGCAGTAATTTGAACATTTTAACTCACGACCCTTATGCTATAATATTTGTAACGATGATTTTACTTGATAGGGTAACAAAAACATACGGCAAAAAGACTTCAAAGCCGGCGATCAACCGTGTTAGTCTTCATGTTGAGCCAAAGGAATTTGTAATATTGGTCGGTACTAGTGGGGCGGGAAAGTCCACACTACTGAAACTACTTACCCGCGAAGAGAAGCCAACTAGCGGTAAAATTGTGGTAGGTGGGATTGATTACGATACCCTGAAGGACAAGCATATTCCACTGCTTCGACGTAAAATAGGCGTGGTGTTTCAGGATTTTAAATTGTTACCACAGCGCACTGTATTTGAAAATGTAGCCTTTGCACTCGAAATTGCTGGTATGACTAACCGTGAAATTAAAAACACGGTGCCGAAAGTAATTGAACTAGTTGGACTTACCGGCAAAGAAAAGCAGTTTCCGCATCAATTATCTGGTGGGGAGCGGCAGCGTGTGGCTATCGCTAGGGCGGTCGTTCGTCAGCCGAAAATTTTGATTGCTGATGAGCCAACTGGCAACCTTGACCCAAAGCATAGCTGGGATATTGTACGTTTGCTAGAAAAAATTAATCAATACGGAACGACAGTGCTACTTACGACTCACAATGTGGAAATCGTTAATCGCTTAAAGCGGCGCGTGATCACGCTAGAAAATGGTAAAATTACTGGCGATCAAGCGCAAGGGAGCTATCGACAATGAGCAAGCCAAAGAAGAAAGTATCTACCAAGGTACTCGCCAACCAAAGACGCAGTAAGCGCAGGTGGCTCACATTCCTTCGGATGTGTCGTTATGGCATTAACAACTTCTCACGTAATGCGTGGTTGACAGTTGCAGCTACGGCAGTCATGACAATTACCTTGCTAATAGTTTTCGTTACCCTGTCTGCTAGAAGCGTTTTGCTTGATACGGTTGATACGATTCGGGAACGAGTTGATTATTCGATTTACGTACGAACAGATACTCCCGATGAAGCTGCCGAAGAAATCGAAGATGAACTACGCGCGTTGGCATCTGTTAATACAGTTACATATGTCGACCCCGAAGAGGGTAGGGCGAATTTTGCCCAGCAACACGCTGCTAATAATGACGTGCTGGATGCCATTACCGAAGCCACCAATCAGTTCCCAGGTGTTTTTAGGGTCAGCGTCGAAGATATAAATGACCCCTCTGATCTAGAGTCCTATTTAGAAACTAGCGAGCTTATGGCAGAATACGAGGATCCTGATCGTGAAGCTTCCTTTGCAGGCGAAAGACGAGCCGCGATTGAGTCAATCGGCAGGGCAGTTGTATTTGCAGAAAACCTAGGGCTGCTAGCAAGCGTTATATTCATAGTGATATCGTCACTGATTGTCTTTAATACGATTCGCATGGCGATATTTAATCGTAAAGAAGAAATTCAAATGATGAAATTAATCGGGGCTGAAAGATCGTTTATACGTGGACCGTTTGTAGTTGAGGCGGTTGTATATGGTATCTTAGCGGCAATCCTAGCTCTTTTGATTGGAATTGGAATACTGCACTTTACTCGTGAACCTCTATTAAATTATGAAGTCGCTAGCCAGTCTACGCTGGATTTCGTACTAATGTACTGGCCATTTGTGCTTATTGCTATGATGCTAGCGGGGTCAGCGATAGGTGTGGTATCATCCCTATTTGCAACGCGTAGATACCTAAAAATATAACGTAATAATTACTATATAATTCATTGATTATGCAATTGACCGTGCGAGTCGCTTATGCTAAAGTAGACCGTATATGAAACTACGGTCCACCACACCAGTTTCGACCAAGCTAGCTGCTAAATTTGTCTTAGTAGCGGCTGCTGTCGTAATGGCAATTAGCGCCCCAATTCAGATGGGGCAAGTCGCAAGTGCTGTTGATTATGATGCACAAATTAGTGCTATTGAAAAAGAAATCCGTGAGTATAGAAGCCAGGCTAACCGCTTAGGTAAAGAAGCAGACTCACTTAAGAAGGTCATCAAAAAACTAGAAGCCGAAAAAGCAATTATACAAAGTCAGCTTGATTTAAGCGAAGCTGAGCTTGGCAAGCTAACGGACGAAATTGCAGAAACAGAAGAAAAAATTGAGCTAAACAGTGAAGCGCTTGGCAAGATTATGGCGGATATGTATGTTGATGAGAGTATTTCGCCGCTGGAGATGTTAGCTAGCAGCAATAATATAAGTGACTACGTCGACAAGATGACGTACCAGTCCTCAGTTCAGGACCAGTTGAAAAGAACCATTGACACCGTAAAGAAACTCAAAGCAAAGCTTGAGAAGAAAAAGATTGGCGTAGAACGAGTTATTGCCGACCAGAAATCCCAAAAACAGTCCTTGGTTGCTAACGAACAGGAGCGACAAGCGGCCCTTGCAGCCGTAAGGGGCGAAGAGGCAGCCTACAATCAGCTAGTAAATGAACGTGCCAAAGAAGTGGAGTATTTGCGTGAACAGCAGCGTATAGCATTTGCACAACTTCAAACACCTACTGGTACAGTCAGTAGCTCTAGTCCGGTCGGCTATGCGATTACTTATGCTAACTTTTCTGGGAACGTACGTTGCGGTGGCGGATATAGTTACTGCAATAATTATCTCAATCAATGGGCAGGTGATAGCTGGGGGCTTAACCTTTCTGGGCAATGCGTGCACTATACAGCTGATTGGCTAACTAGGAATGGCTACTACATACCTCACAATGCTTTTGCCAGAGTAAATGGCAATGGTGGTAACGCAAATGAATGGATACCTACTGCTACACGGAATGGGTTTGCATCGGTTGTGGGTACTCCACAAAGGGGTGACGTAGCATATATGCCAGTTCCAGGCGTCGGTCACGTCGGTATAGTTGAAGAAAACTATGGCAACGGCTGGGTAAAAGTAAGTCAATATAACTTTGCTGTATACGGCAATATACCCGGCTACAGCACTATGGATCTAAAAATTACTAATAACGTACAATTTTTACGCTTCACTAAGAGATAAAATTATTGAAATAATTTAGGTATAGCGCACTCTAGTTAGGGTGCGTTATACTTAAGACAAAGATTCGAATCTAAATACAGGGAGACATTAGTAGTGGGCAATCATCCACGAGATAAAAAATCTCGTTCACAAAAAGACGCACAAACATCGACACAAGTGAAAATAACGCGACCTATATTTTTCTTAGTTATAACACTAATTGCGGGTGTCAGCTTTATAGCAGGCACTAGAAGCGATGAAATCTACAGTGCAATTGGCCCTGCGCTAGGTATTAAGGTCGAAACAGGCACGCTTGACACTAGTTCGGTTCAGCGCACCTATCAGGCGCTAATGGCAAACTTTGATGGCGAGCTAGATCACGACGAGTTAATTAACGGCATGAACCACGGTCTAGTGCGGGCTGCCGGGGATGCCTACACTGTATATCTAGACCCGCAGGAGGCTGATGAGTTTAGTAATGACTTATCAGGTAATATCGGGGGTGGCATTGGTGCCGAGATCGGTGTTCGCAGTGAAAGAGTTTCAATTATCAGAACTCTCGCCAATACCCCTGCTGAGCGAGCTGGCTTAAACGCAGGCGATATTATACTAGAAGTCAACGATGAATCTGCCATTGATTGGAACGTGCAGCAAACAGTTGATAAAATCCGTGGGGAAATAGGGACATCTGTCAGAATTAAGGTGCTTCGCGCAGGTGAGCCAAAGGAATTCTCTATCACACGTGAAGAAATTATTGCTCCTAGTGTCGAAAGTGAGATTGAAGATAATATTGGAACTTTAACGATTACACGGTTTGATGAAAAGGCTGTTTCGGCAGCGCGAGCCGCAGCCCAGGAGTTTGTTCGTCGCGACGTGAGCGGCGTCGTGCTAGATCTTCGTGGTAACGGCGGCGGTTTTTTGGAGGGTGCGCGTGATATTGCCGGTCTATGGCTAGATGATAAGGTAGTTGTCGAAGAAAGGTCGCAGGGACGGACCACTAACGAGCTACGTTCTCGTAGTAACGCCATCTTAAAGGGTCTACCTACGGTAGTGCTGGTTAATGGCGGTAGCGCTAGTGCAAGCGAGATTGTCGCTGGCGCACTGCAGGATTACGGCGTCGCTAGCATAATAGGCGAAAAGACATTCGGCAAGGGAAGCGTTCAGCGACTAGTTGAGCTGCGTGGCGGCGCCCAATTAAAGGTTACAGTTGCTCGCTGGTACACCCCTAAGGGTCGGGACATCAACCAAGAAGGTGTCACACCTGATAGGGAGGTGGAATTGACTCAAAAAGATATTGATAGCGATAAGGATCCTCAAAAAGAGGCGGCAGTAGAAGAGCTACGGTAAATGCTTAGACCCCAGGCTAGCTTGTATACTGCTAGTGATATGTAGTATTATAGGTAACATTATGGAAGATACAAAAAAGAAGATACTACTTGTTGAAGACGATACGTCGCTAGCGGCGGTGTATCGTTCACGTCTAGAGCTAGAAGGCTTTGAGATCAAAGAGGTTCACAATGGTGAGGATGCTCTGACTGCCGCACTCGATTTTAAGCCGGATTTAATCCTCCTAGATGCTATGATGCCCAAAATTAGCGGCTTTGATGTTTTAGATATCCTGCGTAACACTACAGAGACAGCTGATATCCGGGTTATTATGCTAACTGCGCTCAGTCAGCCCAAAGACAAAGAGCGAGCCGAAAACTTGGGCGTCGATGATTATTTGGTAAAATCACAGGTTGTAATTGGCGACGTTGTAGAGCGTGTTAAGCACCACTTAAGCGTTAAGTAATAGTCTTTTAGC
This sequence comes from uncultured Candidatus Saccharibacteria bacterium, assembly GCA_964511635.1. GTDB lineage: Bacteria > Patescibacteriota > Saccharimonadia > Saccharimonadales > Saccharimonadaceae > CAZEGC01. The sequence goes on from CAZEGC010000002.1 coordinate 27,514, forward strand.
CAAGAGGTAGAAACTGCAAGGGGGCATTAGCCCCTTTTAGTATTGACAAATTTAGTGTTTAGTGCTATTATTCATGTAGTTATAAATTAAACATAAAAAACTATAAATGAATAAAAAACCACGCCGCATCGAAGAAATTAAATCCACTGCCGAACAGCACGCTCCTAAATTTGAAGCGCGTGACATAGACGTTGTTTTATCTAGTGACCTACTCGATGTGCTGGCTGATTCTGATGTTGGGGATGCTATTGCTCTTGCTGCTGAATTTAAGATTGAAGCGGATAGCGGCATTGTGGGCGTATTAGTAAGGGACCCTGAGCATCCAGAAGATTTAAAACGAGCATATTTCAGTACTAGTTCACAAGATTTTGGCACCCGGATCAGCAAGCAGCGGGTGAGAGTAGTTGAAGCAGTCGATGAGAGCGCTGGACACGAAGCTAGCCCCAGAGCGGCAGAGTTAATAGAGCGAATGGGAAAAACACTTGTACCAACCCTAGTGGAAATACCTCCTCGCACACCTGTCAGTGGCGACCTAGAGCTAACCGAAGAAGGGGCGCTAGTAGAGGAAGATGAACATGATGTCCAGCAGGAAGCCTCGCCCGAAATGATAGCAGAATTGATTGATGTAGCTCAGGCCGCGATTGAGGATTTCTATGAACAACAGGACAGTACGATTGCCGAGCTAGAGGCCGCAGGTCGAGAGCTGTTAGATGGAGCTCAGCAGGATTTGTGGAGGCTAGTAAGCGAACTAGACGTAAGGACACAGAGTATGATAGCCGCGCAAAGATATGGTTCAGGGATTGATCGCGATTTACTGCGCCGAATGGCCAGTGAAGTGAGTGAATTTAGTTATGCGATAACGCACAAAGTTGCCGACTATATGCATGGCGCTGGGGTTATTCGAACCACTAGTACGCATCTAGAGCAGGACACTCACCGAAGTCTTGACGGTGTAGGTGAGGACTTAAAGTCAGTTGCTGGCAGTTCTGGTGGCGATCAGGCGCGTATCAAGGAAGTAGCTAGGATTATTGATGAGGTAGCTGGTATTACACGTAATGTGAATTATCAGCGCGAATTGAGCGATCATATATTAGATGCTAGCGAAGATTTTGATCGTCGCATCCGAATGGTCCATGCACAGTCCGTAGAACTGATGAATGCGGCATCGAGGCAGGGTAACGAGCAGATATTATTGAGCGAGGTGGAAGATCACCTTCAGTCTATAAAAGGAGTCATTAACAGTTTCCGTAACGGCATTGTTGCTACTGGACAAAAATTACCAGGCAGCATTGATGGCATTAAACGAGAATAGAGCCTGGCTTTACTTTGTACATCAAAATACCAGCTTACAACGAAAGGCTGGTATTTTTTTAATATATTTTAGAATTAGCGCACTGAAACTTGTGTACGCGGTACGGTTTTGCCAGTAAAGTGAGATTTCTTTACTTTATCAAACTGCACGACTCCATCGACTGCAGCATGAATTGTGTAGTTTTTGCTGACGTAGGTGCCAGGACCGGAGGTTTTAGTCAGGCCAGTTTGGCGCACTAAAACTTCGCCAGCTCGAACAGTTTGACCACCGAAGCGCTTTACGCCTAGGCGGCGGCCAGCGTTATTGTGGATGTTCTTACTTGAACCACCTGCTTTAACTTTTGACATTTGTAACTCCTTAAAAGTTTGAACTATAAATCCGTTCTATTGTACTTGGTTTCCCGTTATCAGTCAATAGGGGTAAAAGGGCAAAAGTCGAGCCCCTCATCAGATAGGGAGTTTAGCGGCCACCTCCGGAGTGGAGGCGGCCGCGCTCGACCTGTCGTTGAGGGGCTTAGTCACGGCTTGAAGTCACCAGCCTTAGGATGTACTCACAGCGAGCTACGTCGCCGTGCGAAGCCTGCTCGGGCTTGCGTAGTATCCGTTCTGCCATGGCGATTATGGCGTCAGACATGCCAAGGTGGCCGAGAAGCTTGATGGCTGGATCGTCGCAGTTTTTCGCGACGCTCTTAATCTTCTCAAGTCGCATGTCTGAATCTGGGATCTTCAGATCCAATTTCTTCTCTTTCGCAGAAGGCAGGCCGTGTTCTAGCATAATACACTAAAACAGACTAAAAATCAACTTCTGTGCTTTAAATTTTTTCGATAACTAGAAGCTGCCTAGCAACGATCTGGTCTTCGCGGTGATAGATTAGCGTGCTGCTAGGGGCGTGCTTGAATGAGTGCTCTTTAAAACCTAGCTCGGCTAGATTGCGTACGAGTGGTAAATGGGTAAAATGACCGTCTATATCTTTCCAGGCAGGTACCGCCAAGCAAAGCGGTGTACCGCTGGCAATTTGTCCGTGAATATTCTGTAAAAAACTAGTGATAATATAATTACAGTTTTTTCTTACTTCGGCTAGTTTTGCTGGCGAGGGTGGGGCGCTAAATGGTTGCCCTAGGTATGTCTCGCTAGCGATTTGGTCAATGGGCTGCTGCCAGCGAGCATCCATGGCGTCACCAACATGCACGTACCAGTCGATAGGTCGGCGGTAGGTCTCCTCTAGCCAGTTGAGGTTATCCCGCGTGTAGCGAATCATCTTTTCAGATAAATCTGTTCCGTATACGCTACGGTTTAAAAGCGCAGCTTCTTGTAAAATTACACCCGTTCCACAAAATGGGTCCAGTAGCCTTGTGTCGCTAGCTTCACGCTGGGGCGATGCTAGGTTTATCATGATTTGTGCCAGCTTTGGCGGCAGCATACCGACATATGTGTCACGCATTGGTCGCTCGCGGTCGCGCCTAGCGTAGTCGGTAATGTTCTGGGCGCCAGTACTCTCGGCAACTACAACTTCACCGTTAGTGCTTTTTAAAATCAACAGTTCGATTCTGTTGCTCGAAAGCCCGAGCTTGTTGTGATGAGACGTAGCCGAGCTAAGCGTCGATTCTTGATTTGGTATTAAGCGTAAGTTCACGCCATTTAGTTTTAATTTTTGCTTTAAAATTATACCGGTTTTTTGGACCTCTCTTGCAGAAGCCTTAAAGCCATAAACACTAATGCCCAGTGTAATTTTAGCCGTTTGACTTGATAGTTCATTTAAATATTTTTTTACTACCCACTGACTTACGGAGTGCCAGCTGCGTCCAGAGATTCTACCGACCACCACACCCGCTTTGGTAACACCGCCAAATTTGCTAATATCAAAATCATTAGTTTCTATCAATGTAGAGTCTTCTGAAAATGGCTGCAGGCTGTCGGCGCCGAACCGTCGTTCTAATTCGGCAAGTCCGATTGTTGGTTGTCGCCCTAAAATTGCAATATACATCTTTATTAGTATACGACGACTCGTGCTAAGAACATAACGACAAACCGCTTAATAAATGAGGGAGCTGGGCTGGGTAGCCAAGTTTGTTTCTTGCGTTATTCTAGGGTGCTATAATTGTTATATGTCTATGCGGATGTGGTTGAGCGTTATAACTTTGGCGTTAATTATACTGGTTGTCTACTTGTCATGGGACGAAATAATCGAAGCTTGGCGTCAGCTAGAAACCGTCAATTTATGGATATTATCACTTTTAATCCCGGCACAACTACTCAGCTACTATGCAACTGGTGAGATGGTTTTTGAGTACCTTCGCGGTAAGGGGCTAATTAGTGAGGCGTCGAGGTTTAGTCTTGCCAGGGTCGCGCTGGAGGCTAATTTTGTGAATCACGTATTACCAAGTGGCGGCGTGAGCGGGATTTCTTATATGTCATGGCGCTTAACTAAGTTTGGTGTTAGTCCAGGCAGCGCCACAATGGCGCAGGTGGTGCGTTACGCTGTGTCATTTATTGCGTTTGTGGTTTTAGTATCGGTTGCAGTCTTAATGATTACGCTAGACGGCAATATTAATCGCTGGATAATCCTAGTGGCTACTACAATATCTAGTGGGATGATTGTACTGCTCGTGGGCGGAGTTTACTTAGTAAGTAGCCGACTTAGGATACATAAATTTGGCCGATGGATGGCAAAAAGAGTCAATGGCTTTGTTCGGCGCATTAGCTTCGGCCGGAAAAAGGGCATACTAAAACGTCGCGCTGTAGAGAATTTCTTTTTTGACTTTCACGACGACTACGTTATTTTAAGGCGAGATAAAAAAATCCTAACAAAGCCTTTGATCTGGGCAGTCATTAATATAGTTGCCGATGTTTCGATATTTTTAATTGCCTTTTGGGCCCTAGGCTTTTCAGTTAACCCAGCTCCGATACTTATTGCTTACGGAGTGGCTTCAGTTGCCGGTTTTATCGTTATAACTCCAGGTGGGGCGGGGGCGTACGAAGCAATAATGGTGGCTTTTCTGGCAGTGGCGGGTGTAACTCAGAACATTGCTATTGCCGGTATATTGCTAGCCCGGATCGCACTTCTTATCGGAACAATTTTACTTGGCTACGTTTTTTATCAATTAACAGTGTTGAAATATGGAAAAGCACCTACCGAAACTGTCCGTCAGTGATTTTGTAGCGATTGCTAATCAAACGCTCGAATATGCCTACCCGAGCATTGAAATTGAAGGTGAGGTTGCTTCATTTAAGGTTAATCAAAATAAATATGTATTCTTTGACTTAAAGGATGAAGGTGCTAGTATCGGTTGTTTTATGATGGTCTGGCAACTTCGACTAGCCATCGAGGATGGCATGAAGGTTGTAGTCACGGCTCAACCAAGACTGACTAAATGGGGCAAGTTCAGCCTGACGGTGCGCTCGATCCGCGCTAGTGGCGAAGGTAGCCTAAGAAAAAGTTTTGAACTTTTGAAATCTAAGTTAGAAAAAGAGGGCATGTTTGCTGCTGATAGAAAACGTTTAATTCCGCGACCTCCGGAGCATGTTGCTATCATAAGCTCTATTCAAGCTGCCGGCTATAAGGATTTTATTAAGATCATCAATGATAGGTGGGGCGGTTTAAATATTGACGTGGCACATGTTCAAGTTCAAGGTGAGGGTGCGGCTGATCAAATAATCCGCGCAATAGAGTTTTTTAATCAGCGCGAAAATCTGCCGGATGTTATTGCAATCATAAGAGGCGGTGGCAGTGCAGATGATTTAGCCACGTTCAACGACGAGCTGCTCGTACGCTCGGTGGCCGGTAGTCGTGTGCCGGTATTAACTGGCATAGGCCACGATGTTGACGTTAGTCTGGTTGACTTGGCGGCTGATGAAAGCGCTAGCACACCTAGTAATGCTGCTGAGCGTTTGGTGCCAGATAAGACCGAAACAATACGACTTATTCGTCACCAGCTGGCATCGGTCCCACGTCGAATGGATCACGCGATTGACCTTCAGCTGACAGAGCTCGACAGTATGCTGGGGGTAGGACTCAGCCAAATTGACCGTCGCTATAGGCAGTTGCAGGCTGAGCTAGCGGCGCAGCATCGCACGTTGTCGAGCTACGATCCAAAGTCGGTGCTTGAGCGTGGGTATGCAATTGTGCGCGGAGAGCTAGACGTTGGCGAGGTAATAGATATTGAAACAAGTAAACTTAATGCAGTGGCGGAGGTAAGAAGTGTCAGTAAAAAATAAAACTTTGCAGCAAAAAACAGCCGAACTCAATAAATTAATTGAATGGTTTGACGGGGACGAGTTTGAAATTGAAGTAGCGCTTGAAAAATTTAAGCAAGCTCAACAGTTGGCGCGCGAAATTGAAAAGGACTTGCTGCTAGTAAAGAATGAAATTAACGTAATAAAAAAGACGTTTGATAAAGAGTTAGTGTAGGCTATGTGGTTCACGGTCCTACTGCTGGTGTTTCTATTTGGCTTTGTGGTGTTTCGCGGGGCGCCGTATGTTCCCACTAGGGGGCGTGACATAAAACACTTGCTAGATGAAATCTATCCTCTTGGCGCTGATGACCTTTTGGTTGATATTGGTTCGGGTGACGGACTGGTGCTTCGTGCAGCAGCTAGAAAAGGTGCCAGGGCACTTGGTTACGAACTAAATCCAGTGCTAGTGGTTGTGTCGCGTTTGCTATCTAGAAGACATCAAAATATTGAAGTAAAACTTGCCGATTTTTGGCTAGTTAGCTTTCCCGAGGCCACCACGGTGGTATATACATTTGGTGATGCGCGCGATATTAATAAAATGGCCCTAAAGACTCAGAATGAAGCCAGTAGGCTAGGCAAAAAATTAATATTTATTAGTTACGGTTTCAGCCTAAAGGATTACCAGCCAGTTATTAGTAGTGGTCCGTTTTTTATCTATCAAATCAACCCTTTACATTAGCAGTATGCTATAGGATAATAAGGCCATGAATTTGAACTTAAACAAAAATGAAACCGGGGCAATTAGCGGGTCAACAATTGCGATTGCTGGTCTGATTTTGCTAGTGTTAGGATTTGGTGCTTTTTCAATCTGGGCTTTTATGAGCTACAGAGAGGCACAATCAGATGTTGAATCCAAGGTCGCAGTAGCGGCGGCTGAGGTTAGAAAAGAAGAGCAAGACAAATACGTCATAAAGCTCGAAGAAGATAGAAAAGAGCCGAACCGTGAATTTGTAGCACCCGATAATTACGGTAATTTACGGTTTATGTATCCAAAAACCTGGAGCGCTCATGTTGCGCGCGATGGTAGTACCGGCAATCGATACGAAGCATACCTACATAGGGACGTAGTTGGGCCTATCGGGAATAAAGAACAGTTCATGCTGCGAGTTCTAATTGAGGAGGTCGAATACGACCGAGTAGTTTCGCGTTATGATTCGCTGGTGCGGCGAGGCGATCTGCGCTCTAGTAGCGTTAGTTTTAATGGGCATAACGGCACACGTTTAGATGGTAATTTTACTCGTGACATTCGTGGGTCTTCGGTTATTTTCAGGATACGCGATAAAACAGCTACTCTTCGCGCCGATGCTGATACGTACAAAAATGATTTTGATGCTCTGATTCAAACAATTGATTTCAACGCATAATTATTGAGCCTGCGGCCAACCTAGCGTAAAGCCCACCTCGCGGGCAGCTTTCTGCGTGATAGAATAAGTCTATGGGGAAAGCTCAACAAAATGAGTGGATAGGGGGAGTCGCAAATGATGGCTTGCCGTCGCTAATTGCAGCGGCACATGAGTTAAAGTCGCCGCTAGCGCTAGTGCGGCAGTTAGCACTCAGTCTAGAGACGATGGAAATAGGCGAAGAAGAGCGCAGTAAAATTATCCGTCAAATTCGAATGACAACTGAGCGATCGATAGGCCTAACAAGCGACTTAACGAAAGTTGCTAATTTAGATAATGCACTTTTTGAGTTAGAGCCAGTCAATCCGCAGCAATTATGTAAGGACATAGCCCGCGAGCTAGCACCGCTATTTTTGGCTAGAGGTAGGTCTATTATAGTAAAAAACAGGCGACGTGCGCCGCTAGCAATTGCTAATCATCATTTGCTAGGCCGGGTAATTGCTAGCTTTAGTGATAATGCACTTCATTACAGCGCACCGCAGTCTAGCGTAGAGATTAAGACAACTGAATTAGCCTCCAGGGGCATGGTTCGGGTGTCAGTTCGGGACTTTGGGCCCGCGATAAATAAAAGCAAGCTGCAAAAAATTTTAAACGGTGAAAAGCTAGACTCACATTTAATGTCTCGTCCGCAAAGCAGTGGCCTAGGGCTTTATATAGCCAAGAATTTTGCAGAAGCCATGAATGGTTCAATAGGTATAATCCGCCATAGTGATGGCGCCACCTTCTATATTGATATGCATCAATCAAAGCAGCTGCAGCTATTATGAGTAAGAGAACAATATTGATAGTAGAGGATGATGAGTGGCTGGCTGGTCATTACGAGCGAGTCATCCAGCAGGAGGGGCATAGGGTCGCAGTTGTCAGCAATGCCATGGCGGCAATCGATGTAATTGATGAAATCAAGCCGGACGTTTTGCTGCTAGATGTTATCTTAACTGGCCCGACGGGGCTGTCGCTACTTCATGAGCTGCAGTCGTATAGGGATACCAGTCAAATACCGGTCGTTTTGGCTACGAATGCCGCTAGCCACTTGTCCCTCGAGGACTTGTCACCTTATGGCGTCCGTCGGATTCTTGATAAAGCTAAGATGGAGCCAAGTGACATTATTGCAGCTATTCGGAGCGTGACGTGAGGAGTGAGCGAACTCAGGCGATTGTTTTACGCCGGACAAATTATGGCGAAGCAGATAGGATTTTGCAACTACTCACGCCACTAGGGCGACGATCTGTGATGGCTCGGGGCGTACGGAAAGAAAAAAGCAAGCTCGCTGGCGGTGTTGAGCTGTTTAGTGTTAGTGATGTTGTTATCGGTCAGGGCAGGGGTGAGCTGGGAGTGCTAACGTCAGCGAGGCTGGTGCATTTTTATCACCACATTTTAGAAGATTACGACCGTATGCAATTTGGTTATACAGCTATTAAGCTAATAGCAAGCGCTAGTGAAATGCTAGATGAGGCCGAGTGGTTTGATGCGTTGCTCGAGGTGCTTATGGGGCTAGACAGCAGATCAGTTGCCTTGGAATTAACAGAGATTTGGTTTTATCTCCAGTATACAAATTTACTAGGTTATGAGCTGGGTTTATATCGCGATGTGGATGGACAGCTGATCGAGCAAGGGTCGCGCTATCGATACGATGTCAGTGAAAAGGGATTTAGAAGGGCCGCTAGTGGCGAGCTGACTACGGATCATATCAAGTTAATGCGACTAGCATCAAACAGGCCACTAAAAGTTTTAGTACAAATTGGTGGGATTCAGTCAATCTTGAGTGAATGCCTGCAAGTTGCCCGCGCTCATGCGGCAGTTTAATAAATTAATTCTAGGGTTAGTGCCGCGCTATTTGAAGCCGCGCGGGCAGGGGCTTTGGTGGAGGTTTCTGTGCTATATCTAGCGGCTCGCTTGAGTGTCGTAGAGCTTGACTGCCAGTAGACCTACAAGGCGACCTTTCAAGATAAGTCGAGCCAGCTTGCGCCGCCTGGGGTCTGGGTCGAACCCAATGACAAGATGGCACAACCCATAGAGCTCTGGCGAGAGGTGCGCCTTAAGGCGTTTCGTGCTTCCCCTGCCAAAGTATCGTTGGGCGAGTGTCTTCATCCAGTGAAAGTCATTGTTCTTAATCCACTGAATGTCAACCTCACCCTCGGGTAGGCTAGACCAAAGTGCGTCAGCCTCTGCATGTTTGACGTCAGAGGCGAGGTAGCGACCGCTTGCGTAGTAGTACCTGGCCATCGCCATGTGCGCTGCACCGCGACGGTTGGGGTCAGGATGTTCGAGTTGCGGCTTTAGGAGTTTATACGCTCGCTCGAGGTTCGTGCCTCGCCGAATTAGCGCCAAGGCCTCATCTCGGTCGAAGTCAGCTCCCATGTCGACGTCATAGTTTGCGCAACTTTCTGCGCGACCCCGACATATGTCGGCGCTATCATCTCCACCGACAAGTCTCGCTACCAGCGAGTACGCAAACCAAAAGTGTGCGTTGTCGCGGTACTCGGCTGATTTGCCGCTTTGACCCATCAGATATAATATACGCGCAGCGTATGCTAGATCGCCACGATTGATTGCGGCCTGTGCCAACGTAAGCGGCTCTAGTGTAGTACTTCCCATCGGTTACCTCCGGTTTGTGGACGATAGGATTAGAATTATTATGGCACAAAAACTGACTTCTGACAACTATTTCAATCTGTTATAATGGGTATAATTATGAGCAAAAACCAAGTAAAGAACGAAAAGATGGAAGCAATCGTCAGCCTTGCCAAGCGACGTGGATTTATCTACCAAGGTAGCGAGGTATATGGTGGCCTTCGCGGCACATGGGATTATGGTCCACTTGGCGTGAGACTGAAGCGAAACATGATGAACCTATGGTGGCAGATGTTCGTTGATTCACGCGACGATATGTACGGTGTGGATGCAGCGATTTTAATGAACCGGAGTGTCTGGCAGGCTAGTGGTCATGTCGATACGTTTGTCGATCCACTGACGGAAGACACGGTGAATAAACGCCGCTATCGAACTGACCACATCTTGAAAGATAACGGTGTCGACCCAGACGGCATGACCATGGAGCAGATGGATGCTGCTGTTTTGAAGCATAATATAAAGAGTCCGGATGGAAATCCACTTAGTGAATCACGAACTTTTAACATGATGTTTAAGACAAATGTCGGGCCAGTAGCGGACGACAGTTCGATTTCGTATCTTCGTCCTGAAACAGCCCAAGGAATATTTACTAATTTCAAAAACGTGGTTGATAATTTTTATCCAGACTTACCGTTTGGTATCGCGCAGATGGGCAAGGCATTTCGTAATGAAATATCTCCGCGTGATTTTGTATTCCGCAGCCGCGAATTTGAACAGATGGAAATTGAGTATTTCGTTCATCCCGATAAATGGCAAGAGTCATTCGAGTCACTGCTAGCGGATATTTATGATTATCTAGATGTGCTTGGTTTACCACGAGACATGGTGCATGAGTTAGATGTACCCGAAGCTGATCGCGCGCACTATTCAGAGCGCACAATTGATATCGAATTTGATTTTCCAATTGGACGCTCTGAATTGCTAGGACTGGCATATAGGACTGACTTTGATCTAGGTAATATCCAGCGTAATAGCGGCAAGAGTATGGAGTATACCATCAAAGGTACTAATGAAAAGTTCATTCCGCATGTAATTGAACCAAGCTTTGGTGTTGAGCGTCTGATAATGGCGGTGCTTTCGAGCGCTTATCAAGAGGACGAAGTAAACGGCGAAAAGCGTGTGTATTTGAAGTTGCCAGAGCACCTTGCACCTGTGAAATATGCGGTTTCGCCGCTACTTAAAAACAAGCCAGAGCTTGTTGAAAAAGCCCGCGAAGTTTACCAGATGCTAAAGAAAAAGCACGGCAACGTCATGTGGGACGACAACGGCAATATCGGCAAACGATATCGCCGTCAGGATGAAATCGGTACACCGTACTGCGTAGTGATTGACTTTGACACGCTCGAAGACGATACGGTCACCGTACGCGACCGTGATACAACGGAGCAGTCCAGGGTTAAAATAGAAGATCTAAAGGGCAACTCAGTTTAAGAACTTGAAAGAATGCGCCAAGAAGGCTCTCCTGCTGTTACGTTGGTAACGCACGAAAGTAGTATGCAGGCTAGTGGATAGTTTTCTAGCTTCGAGAGGCTAGGCTATGCTACCACTAGAGTAGTAGGCAAGTTGAAATCGAAGCCCATCTGTAAAATATAGTACAATAAATCCATCATGTCTGAATCATTACCTGGCTCGCTCTCACGGATAGAAATAAATGCATCTGCTAGTTACTATGAGCTATTAGCACTTCTGAACGAACAGTTTAATTGTATTGATAGTGAGGCACTCATTGATACAGACCTAGAAAACGATACGGGAATCCTAGAATATATATTGACTCTAGAGGGGCTAGCTTATCCATATGAAGCCAGTGATACGAGGTGGCGAGCGGGGTATTTGGCCTTTCACTTGGCTTATAGCGTTAATTCTTTGACGGGAACGCGTCCAGTAAATTTAGGTCATGCAATCGCACGGTATCAAAGGTCGCTAGAGGGTCTTGGGCATAGTGAATTGATTGAAGTGATGCAGCGCGATGCGTACGAATTTCTAGGAAATAACGAGGCTCTTGAGGATATTTTATTTATGTATCATAAGGATATTGATCCGACTGGAGAGAGTGCAGCTTTCGTGCAAGTGGTGTACGGGTTAGCATGCATTCATATAGAGGATGCTTTGTCCATTGATGCCAGTAGCGTGTAAGCTAAACATTAGTTTGTGCTATATTAAAAATTATGATTGATAGAAAACGACTTCTTGGATGTGCCTCGCGTTATGGTACGCCAGTTTTTGTATACTCGCGTGATGATCTAGCCGAGCGTGCTAGTATTTTAAAAAACCTAGACCTCCCGTTCGGTTTAATTCCACGCTACGCGGCTAAGGCTAATATACACCATGAAATTATAAAATTATTCAACGAAGTAGGGCTGCATTTTGATGCCAGCAGTAGCTACGAGGCTGTGGAATTAATGGAAAAAGGGGTTGCCGGGGAAAGGATTAGTCTATCTAGTCAACAGCCAGCACACAACCTAGAAGAGCTTCTAGCTAGCAATGTGAAATTCGTTGCTACATCATTACACCAGTTAGAGCTGTTTATTGCCAGTGGTGCGCGACCTGGTAGTGTTGGGCTTCGCGTAAATCCCGGCCTGGGTGCAGGGCATAATAACCGCACTACAACTGGCGGTGCAAATTCTAGTTTTGGTCTGTGGAACGCCTACGTACCGCAGGCGCTAAGGATGGCTGGTGATAACGGCGTAGCGATTGATCGATTGCATGTTCACATTGGCTCCGGTGCTGACCCAAAGATGTGGGGCGAAGTAATTCGTACGGCGCTAGACATTGCGCGCGACATGCCAGATGTAGCTTCGCTCAACATCGGGGGTGGATATAAGATACATCGATTCAGTGACGAGCAGGAAGCAGATATGCAGGAAATTGCTCGCGAATTTTCAGGCGCACTAGAGGAATTTGCTAGTGATACCGGCAGGAAGCTTCAACTAGAGATTGAGCCCGGCACCTGGCTGGTGGCGCATGGCGGAGTTTTGCTTGCAAGTATTGTTGACATTGTTGACACCGGCCCAGATGGGCACACGTTCTTGAGGCTAAATACAGGCATGAACGACATCATCCGCCCCAGTATGTATGGTGCTCAGCATAGGATAGAGGTTTTAAATGATTCTAGCGACGTGGCAAACTACGTGGTTGTCGGACATAACTGTGAAACGGGTGATATTTTAACGCCTGCGGCAGGGGATCCAGAATTAATTGCGCCTCGTAGGTTAAATAAAGCCGAGATAGGTGATACGGTAGTAATATATGACGCTGGCGCATATTGTGCTAGCTTTTCGGCCAAAGGTTATAACTCTTTCCCGAGTGCTACAGAAGTCATTGTGTAGTAAAAAATTTAACAACCTCGATTTTTACCAAGTGATATAGTGATGGCACAACGTAAAAAAGGGGGATTAAAGTGAGATTTATACCAAGGAGCGTACATACGATTATCGGCCTGGTTGTCGGGGTAGCGCTAATCTTTGCGCCAGGAATATTCGGCTTTCGTGACGTGGGCGGGGCAGCAGTCACGGTGCCGGTAGTAATTGGAATATTCATTATCATTAGTGAATTAATTGCGTCTAGTAAGTACAGCTTAGTGAACCTAGTGCCTATGCGCGTTCATATTATGATTGATTATGCGACGGGACTTTTACTGGCACTTTCGCCGTGGCTATTCCAGTTTGCGGACGAGCCAGCCAATGCCTGGGTGCCACACGTCGTAGTCGGACTGCTAATAATTGCATATGCGCTGATGACTAACCCTGACTCCGAAACAGGTGATGCGCCAGAACTAGCCAGCTAAATTTAACTTGCGGCTATGATAAGATGAGGAGGTATGAAGCGGATTACCTCCTCTCAGAATTTATTGTTCAAAGAACTAAAACAGTTGTCATCTAAATCAGCCGCTAGACGAAAAGCGGGACGAACCTTGCTGGAAGGTGTGCATGCGACTTTAATGTATCTGGATAATGGGCTCCTGCCGCGTAGCTGTATAACTAGTGAAGGTTCACTCAGTAGCAGTGAAGTCAATCAGATTATTCTGCGTTGCCAGGCAAATGATATTCACGTAATAGTATTAGATGAGCGACTATATAGATCAATCAGCACGCTTGATAGCGGGGTGGGGCTGATGTTCGTTATCGATGTGCCTGTACCTAGTCTTAAAGGGCCAGTAGCTACCAGCAGCGTTCTACTGGATAGACTGCAGGACCCAGGTAACCTAGGTACTATGCTAAGGTCAGCAGCTGCTGCTGGTATAAAACAAATTTATTGTTCACCAGGAACTACGAGCGCCTGGTCACCGAAAGTGCTGAGGGCTGGGCAGGGGGCACATTTTGATTTAGAAATCTATGAAAACATAGATTTACTAGACTTAGTAAAAACAAGCCAAGTGCCGGTAGCTGTCACTAGTTCCCATGCTACGGACAGTATTTATCAAGCCGACCTAAGTAGACCGCTAGCGTGGATATTTGGTAGCGAAGGGGAGGGCGTTAGGACTGATTTGACTAGGCACGCAGGCCTAGTTGTCAAGATTCCGCACGAACAATCTATAGAATCACTAAACGTTTCAATCGCTGCGGCCATTTGCATGTTTGAGCATCGTCGTCAGCTAATAGAGTTATAACAGAGCCTCTCCCGTGTAGTATGATTGAAAGTATGAACACATATTTTACAGACGGCAGTTGTAGTCCTAACCCAGGACCTGGTGGTTTTGCGGTGATTTTACATGACAAGCCGGTTGTACTAGGTCACGAGCTAGCGTCTACAAATATTCGCATGGAAGGCAAGGCACTAATTGCAGCAATGGAGCATTCAGGCGGTGAGAAGTGTGAAATTCATACTGATAGCGAATTTTGGATAAACGTAATTACTAAATGGGCGCCGGGCTGGCAGGCAAAAGGCTGGAAGAAAAAGGGCGGCGAAATTAAAAACCTCGATCTCGTAAAAGAAGCGCTGGAATTATATCAACAGTCAAATGCTAAGCTTGTCTGGGTACGCGGCCATAGTGAAATTCCAGGTAACGAGTTGGCCGACGAGTGGGCCAATAAAGCACGTCAAGAAAGATTGTAAGCTTTTTCACTACGTGATGCTGGGTTTATAGCTACAATGAATCCAAACAAGGGAGAACAACGTGAGCGAAGCAGCAGACTTTTCGGGTTTAAGGGCGATATTTTTCAATGGAACACTGAAAAAAGGTGGAACGCTTAGTCACACTGATGGCCTGATTAACGCTAGTAAAAATTTGATGGAAAAAAATGGTGTTCAAACTGAAGTGATTCGCGTGCTTGACACTAAAATTGCTATCGGTATGCAGCCTGACATGCGT
>CAZEGC010000003.1:0-37334 GCA_964511635.1 uncultured Candidatus Saccharibacteria bacterium
AGCGGAGCAAACTGTTCGCCTTTCATTTTACTAAGTGCCCAGTAGTGCATAGAAACATAGTCAAAAACCCTAACGGTTCAATACGAACGTTAGACCAATAGTCAAAAGATGATCTTTACTCCCTCTAGTGTCTACATTAAATTAACAATGTTTAACCTTAGGTCGAATGCTATAATAATTTAAAATGAGCAAACAAAATAAACATGTATCAAAGAAGCGAGTAAATAGTGTGCCTATAATCTTGGGAGTTATTGGTATTGTTCTTACTCCATTAGTATATCAAGTTGCTATTTCTGTCAGTAAAGCAACTTGCGTCAAAAACCCTTTAGGTGGATGTACGCTCGATTACTTCGCACTCCATGCATACGCCGTGTATTCGATAACATGGGGTTGGTTTTTAATCTTTCTTATAGTCACTGCTGTCGGGGTAGTTAAATTTTATTCGCATCGTCGCCGAACGAAGTAATAAATTTTAAAGCGTGTTTCAATCAGCCACCTCTAGTAGTGGTACAGCACAAAATTACTGCTACAACTACACAGACTATGATTTACTTCAAACTGTTCGTGGTTTATGCTACTGATAGATGTTTATTAGCAGCACGAGGATTAGATATGTATATACGACGTAGAGGTCAGCGCAGACCCTTAAAAATATTTATAGTACTGATGGTGATTGCTGGGGTGGGCTATGGTGGATGGATGCTTTTACGTAGCAGCAACTTATTTAGCGAGCTATTTAATGACGGTGTTACAGTTGTCGAGTCTGATCCGGGTACTAGACTTGCAGCCGGAGAGCTCCTACCGCTAACGACCGAGGTGCCGGTAGAAAATATAGCTGATATTTCAAACCTACCCGCAAAAACTCCGGATAGTTTTAAGGCGTATTTAGATAGTTTGTTTGTAGATTCCGACACCGAAGATAGTTGCGGTGCAACTTATAAAATTTCAAAACTTAGCACTACGAACATCGCTGGCTCAACCATTGTTTCAAACCCTGAGTCAGAAACATGTGAACTTACTACCCCAGAGGTTGAAACGGTCTGGTATATGCGCAGCGGAGAATGGCAAGTGCTTACAAATTTTTCTGAAACCCTACCGCGCTGTGAAATGCTGCAAACAGCCCCGGTATATCCAGAATTTGTACCCACCTGCCTCAGCGAGGGAGAACCAATTCCAAACCCGGTCGGATCAATTAGTAGTCGACGGTAGGTCTTTTGTTTGCAAGTGTAGGTCACTTTTGACCTTATCCCCTCTTTGTCTATGTATATGCGGAGTATTCGATAACGTGTGGTTGGTTTCAGTCTTTTTATACAATCCGAGCACTGCCCTAGCTCTCTTCATGGTCATCTATAAACTATGCATCATTGCTGACTGGCACACAAATCGAGAAGTTAGTAGATTATGGGGCGGTTAAGTGTCGAAGTGCCCTGCCTAGTCTGCTAGCTAGTTCCATGATCTTGTTTCTGGTTCGTCGAATGTGAAAATAGTGAAATGTCTTTGAGTGGTGTGGGTGTGAAATAGACACACCGATTAGTATAATCGCAGCGCCAACAACGGCTAGTGGGTCTAGCGCTTCACCCAGTATCACAGCTGCTGCAATTGCACCTGTCATAGGCTCTACATATAAAAGCGGAGCAAACTGTTCGCCTTTCATTTTACTAAGTGCCCAGTAGTGCATAGAAAGACCAATGATACCAGTTACTACAATTGATAGTGCTAGGGTAAGCCAGCCTGCAGCGCTTGCGTTCGCCAGTTCAGGAATGGAGCCGTTAAAGAGGCAGAATAAAAACAACACAACCCCTACAATAGCCAGCCGATAACCCACTACTTCGATCGGTCGATACCAGGTGTAGAGCTTTTTCGAATGGGTTATCGTTAGGGCGTATAAAATATAGCCAATAAGTAGCAGTATATCTCCAACCTCTACGCGCTCCTCTACTACCGCCGGCAACCCCACCATAATAAGGCTACCGCTCAGGGCGATCAGGCAGCCGACAAGGGCTGTTTTAATAACCTTTTCCTTTAGGAATGTGACCGAAAATAAATACATAAAAACAGGAGTAGTCAGGCTAAGTAGCGCTGCCTTTAGGGCAGTGGATTGATCAAGCCCGTATGACCAAATAGTAATCATAGTAAGCAGAATAAAGCATGCAATTGCCAGCTCTTTATACGCCTCCTTTGTAACTTTACGGATAGAATTACGAATAACAATTAGCAATACAAACCCGATTCCCATGTATCGTAATGCCATAAAAAGTATTGGATCGATGGTTTCAAAGCCAATTTTAGAAAAAACAGCATTAACACCGATAATAGCCATAGAAACTAAGGCTACTAAAAACGGACTATATTTATATTTTTTTGTTTTTGATAGAAGCATCACACAGATTATATCAATTAGTAGCATGAATAGATAGTCAGTTGCTACAATGGTAAGTAACGGAGGGAATATGAGGGATTCAATATTTACGAAAATCGTTAAAGGTGAGCTGCCGAGCCACAAAATTTATGAAACCGACACAGTGCTGGCGTTTTTAGATATTTACTCCAATATAGAAGGGCACGTACTGGTGATACCGAAGCGCCAGGTTGAATTTGTTTGGGACCTTGATGATGAGCTATATGGGGACGTGATGCGGGCTGTGAGAAAAATCGCCCTTCATATGCGCCAGGTTCTGAGCGTGCACTATATAGGTGAAAAAATTGTAGGAACGGATGTACCGCATGCTCATGTTCATTTAGTGCCCTTCACTACCGCCGCGGAGTTTAACGCTCAGTCGGTCTCTCCTGCTGAACCTGATCATAAAAAACTAGCTCTAGTAGCAGAAAAGCTCCGACTTAGTGATTAAAGTTATAGCGATTGGCAAAAAGCACGAAACCTGGCTAGAAGACGGCATAAAACGCTATGAAAGTCGCCTGCGTAAGCCGTATAACGTTAAATGGGACCTAGTGCCACATTCATCGCTAGACGAAGCGGTGGCGCGTCAAAAAGAGTCAGACCGCATATTAAGTCGCATAGCTAGCGATGACCAAGTTATATTGCTGGACGAACGCGGCACTACGCTTAGCTCCCCTGCCCTGTCTGGCAAGCTTGAAAAAACTTTTATTACCGGAAAAAATCCAACTTTTATTATTGGCGGTGCGTATGGCGTGACCAGTGAACTGCGCGCGCGAGCTGAGACGGTGCTGTCTTTGTCGCCTTTGGTATTCCCGCATCAACTGGTCCGCCTAATTTTAATAGAGCAAATTTACCGCTGCCAGGCGATTGCCGGCGGAAGTAGTTACCACCACGCATAAATTAACATAAGCTTGACATATTTAAAAGCTTATGTTAGTATTAATAATGTTTACAAAGCGAAAAACAAATACAAAAAACAAAATATGTTACCACTTATAATTCAACCAATCGCTATTGCTATCAGCCTGAGTACTGCTACCGGGGTATTTATTCATGACATGTATGTCGATCAGGCTACAAAAGTTGCACTGACTAGAGGTCACGTAGTTAAATCCAAGCACGAACTTGTTGAAAAGTCGATTAAATTTACCGACCCTCATACTCACAGTGAACACGGCTCCTTGTCGCAGGCGACACGTGACCTTAAGTCGCAAACCCCTAAGACAAACCCGCGAACTTCAGACGACAAGAAGCGTCGTAATATAAAACAAAAGCCTAGAACACTTTATACTTTAGGATTTGATGACTATTTCGATCGACGCTCGCCCGTTGCTACTTTATAACATCGAGTTCAGCGGATAAGCGCTCTGCTAGTGCTTGTTTGGCCGCTAGCTCTTTGCGGGACTCTTCGACTAGATGAGCGGGGGCTTTGTTAACGTAGCTTTCGTTTGATAGCCGTGTTTGTAGGTTATTAACATACTGTCTGGTTTCGGCAAGTCGGATTTCAAGGTTGGTTTGGTGTTCATATATCGTGTCGGCTGATATATCTAACCAGGCTTCACGACCAGACGAAGGCAGGCGCATCCCGCGAGGATTTTCGACTTTTACGATTTCAGATAAATTAGCTAAGCGTTGTATTAGATTGGTGTTGTCTTCGATTAGTGAGTCCGTCCGGTAAAGCAATGGGTACCTGTCATTACCTGGTAGTTCGGACGTTACGTAGCGGATTTCAGCTATTAGCTTTTGCAGTCGCTCGAATTCACCAGCTGCAATTTCGCTCATATCGATTGCCTCGGGCCAGTTAGCTGAAATAAGCAAGCCGTGATGCCAGGGCAGGGTTTGCCAAATTGTTTCCGTTACGAAAGGTGCGAATGGATGGGCTATTTTTAGACAGGTTTCTAGTACCCAGGCAAGTAAGCGTGGGTTCTTTTTAACTTTACTAGCTTCGATATACCAGTCGGCTACGCTATCCCATATGGTGTGATAGACGATGTCGCTAGCTTCGGCAAATCGGTACATCGATAGCTGCTTTTCGATATTATTTGCAGCCTGACTTAGTTCGCGGACAATCCAGTGATCAGCAAGTGATTCTGCCTGCGGGGCACCATGGCGGTAGCCCTCCCCTAGTGTGTTTTCGACGAAGCGTGCGATATTCCATAATTTATTACAGAAGTTTCGGCCTGCGATCACCTTGCTGACTGAAAAAGCTTGATTTTGTCCAGCGCTTCGGCTGCTAATAATGCCAAGCCTTAGGGCGTCAGATCCGTATTTTGAAATGACTTCCATTGGATTGATGACGTTACCTTTGCTTTTGCTCATTTTTTGACCTTTTTCATCTAGCACCATACCGTGAAGATAGACGTGCCTAAACGGCACTTCGCCAGTCGAGTACAACCCCAGCATTATCATGCGAGCTACCCACCTATCAAGTAGGTCATGTCCTGTTTCCATTAAGTCGGTTGGATAGAAACGGGCTAGTTCTCCGCCGCTTAGGTACTCGGTGGTGATGAATGGCCATTGCCCACTGCTAAACCAAGTATCAAAAGTATCTTCCTCGCGTCTGTATGTAGTATTATTTACCACAATGGTCTTTTCATCTACTCTTGTGTCATAAATCCAATCATTCGGGTCATTGACATTTTGAAAGGCCGGAATTGGTATACCCCATGGGATTTGTCGGGATAAATTCCAGTCCCTTAGGTTGTCTAAGTATTGGATGAGGACCCGCTTCTTGCTACCTGGACTGAAGGAAATTTTATTTTCTATTAAAGCATTTTTGGCAGCTTCAGCCAGTGGTCGGACGCTTAAAAACCACTGGTCCTTGACCAGAGGCTGTATAGGGTTGCCGCATTTATAGCAGTGTCCAACGGCGTTCTCAATTGTCTGCTCACCTCTTAGTTGTTCTGTCGCTTGAAGGGCAGCTACGATGCTCTTTCTAGCCTCATCAGATGACCTCCCTAGATACTGACTAGGTACATTTATCATTGTGCCATCGAAATCTATTACTTGTATACGATTTAGGTTGTGCCTTTCCCCTATTTCAAAGTCATTTGGGTCATGAGCTGGAGTTATTTTTACTGCCCCCGTACCAAAGTTAGGGTCAACATACTCATCGGCAATGATTGGGATTTCCCTTTCAGCTAGAGGCAGCAGTACTCGCGTGCCAATCAGATGTTTATAGCGCTCATCATCTGGGTGGACGGCAACGGCTGTGTCTCCTAGCATTGTCTCGGGCCGCGTGGTCGCAACCACTATCTCACCGATACTATCAAGCGTCGGGTAGGCAATATTCCAAAGCTTACTTTTTTCGGTTCGGTGCTCTACTTCAATGTCAGCAAAGCTAGTCTGATGAGTTGTGCAGTAGTTAACAATGCGCTCACCTCTATAAATTAAACCGTCGTTCCACAATCTTTGAAAAGTATGGTGTACGGTGTTTATAACTTTTTCGTCTAGCGTGAAGACTAGCTTTTGCCAGTGTGCACTAACACCCAAGGCTCGTAGCTGCAGCTCCATATTCCCCCGCTGCTCTTCAACGAAGTTCCAAACTTGGCTGTATAGCTGTTCGCGTGTAAAATCAAATCTACTTTGTTTTTTCTTGGCTAGTTCTTTTTCATAAACTACCCATGTTTCAAAGCCTGCGTGATCAGCCCCTGGGATATAGGCCACGTCTCTGCCCTTCATTCGGTGGTAACGAGCTAGTATATCCTGCAGATCAACCGTAAGTGCGTGACCAGTGTGCAGGTCACCGTTTGCGTTGGGCGGCGGCATAATTATGCTGTATGGAGCCCCCTTCCCTGTTGGCTCAAAGGCTCCAGACGCCTCCCATAGAGCATAAATGTTAGGTTCGTACTGATTAGGATTATAGGCTTTGGCTAATTGCATCAAGTTCTCGCTTTTTGTCAGTCTATTTTCACGTGAAAAACAAAACATTTAATACCAAGGTTTTCATGTGAAAACCTCATTACACATTTTAGTTTCCTCACGTGTTTGTGTTCATGAAATATTATAACATGTCTGGGTGTCAGGTGTGTGTAAAAAGTTAGCTAGGCCCAGGCAGTTTTCGTCATAGATATACTTGGGACAACTTCTAGTTCTTTGGGGTCTATTGGCTCGTTTTTAATAGAGTAATAATATCCCAGTGTGGCAATCATAGCTGCATTGTCGGTGCATAGGTTCATTGGCGCGTACTCAATTTCAAAAGGCAGGCGAGATGACAACTCGCTTCTGAGTAGCTGGTTGGCAGCTACGCCACCTGCTATTACAACTGAACTAGGGGATAGGGCAGCATTTGACTTCACCACCTTATCGACTAGGGTATCGATCGCTGTTTGCTGAAAACTGGCTGCAAAATCTGCCCGCTTTTTATCAGTTAAAAGTACCGAAAGTTTGTGGGATGGATAGGTATAGTCAACACCCACTTCTTTTTGGACCGCTCGAAGTACCGCAGTTTTTAGGCCAGAGAAACTGAAATCATAGGGGTTTTCTAATTTTGCCTTCGGTAGTCGATAGGCATTGGGGTCACCATCAAGGGCTAGCTTGGCAATACTGGGGCCACCAGGGTAGGGTAGGCCGAGGATTTTTGCTACTTTGTCAAAAGCTTCGCCAACAGCATCGTCTTGGGTTTGACCTATTAGTTGATACTTGCCGTGATCCTCAAATAGCACCAGCTGTGAGTGGCCACCGCTAACTATTAGGGCTAACATCGGAAACACTGGTGCACTAGTGTTAAGGAAATTTGCATAGACGTGTGCTTCAACGTGATGGATAGGGTAGAGGGGTTTATTTTTTAGAGTGGCTAATGTTCGAGCTGCCAGGGTACCAACCAGTAGAGACCCCATGAGGCCGGGTGCGTAGGTAACAGCTATTGCGTCTATATCGTCCCAGGAGGTGTTAGCATCTGATAGAGCCTGGTTTATAACTGGGTTTATGACTTCGATGTGACTTCTAGCGGCGACCTCAGGTACGACGCCTCCATATTGAGCATGGATGTCGATTTGTGACTGAATCACATTACTAAGCAGTACGCGACCGTCATCAACAACGGCCGCAGCTGTTTCGTCACAACTGGTTTCAATTCCAAGCACTCTCATCGTGTGTCATTTAAGTATATCTTATTTTAAGCCTTGGCACCATTGACTGCTGGCAGTAATGTTATTAAATTATGGTAAAAGAACGCTGCCTCGGGCTGCAGGGCAGGGCTAGGTACAGGAGTTAGAGTGCAGCGCATCTGTTAAGTTACTATATATTGTATAGTAACAGCGGCCTTTGATGCTGACTTCATCCTTGTCTAGAGGTCCACCGGTTGGTTTACTGCCGAGGGTGAGTTTTTGGGTTACCCAAGGGCAACCAAAGTGGTAAAATGATAGTCATGAAAGAAGTATTGGTAGGTCTAGTTAGGAAGCTACTTCCGAAGCGCGCTATTCGGGCGCTAGAGGAGGTGTATAGGCGGGGCAGGGTGAAGATAATTTCATGGTATTACGGCCACCCAGCTAGAGGCTTAAAGGTGATTGCAGTTACCGGCACAAACGGCAAAACGACTACGGCGTGCTTTATTAACGAAATATTGAAAGAGGCCGGTCATAAAACTGCCATGTTTACGACAGCGCTGATTGAAATTAATGGCAAGCAGACTCTAAACGATATGAACGTAACCGTTGCTAGCACGACCCGCATGCAGCGGTTTTTTCGTGAAGCAAAGCGTGGGAAGGTTGACTTTGTTATTTTAGAAATAACTAGCCATTCATTGCATCAGCATAAACTAGCTACAGTGCCAATTGAGGCGGCTATTATGACTAATTTGACCCAAGACCATTTGGATTATCATAAAACAATGCAGCAGTACGCTGCTGCTAAGGGAAGATTATTTGCCAAGAAACCCAGGTACATAGTATTAAATCGTGATGATGAATGGTTCGAGTTTTTTGACACCTTTAGCGCAAAAGAGCACAAGATTACATATGGTACGCACGATGAGTCCGAAGCATGCATAGATCACATTAAATTATATAAAAAGGGCAGTGAAGCCACGGTTGTAATTGATCATCAGACAAAGCTCGATATGGCTACCGCGTTATCTGGAAAGTTCAATGTTCATAATATGGTTGCAGCCGCTTCAATGGCATACCTACTAGGGGTTCGTGCTAATGACATTATTGAAGGAGCTGCCAACTTAGACTACATCCCCGGGCGGTTTGAGCGAGTGGTGGATAACAAGCAGTATGACGTAATTGTTGATTACGCACACACCCCAGATGCGCTTGAAAAGCTACTAGAAGCAGCTAGGTCTTTAACTAAAAACCGGATCATTTTAGTTTTTGGTGCATGCGGCGATCGAGACAAGGGCAAGCGCCCGATTATGGGTGAAATTGCAGCTCGCGGTGCTGACCGAATCATTTTGACTGACGAAGAAAGCTATAACGAGGACCCAGCTGAAATTAGGTCTCATTTGCGAGAGGGCATTGAAGGTGCTGGCGGTGACGCGAAGCTTACTGAAATTCCCGACAGGGAAGCAGCCATAGAAAAAGCCCTTTCAATTGCAAAAAAAGATGACACAGTCCTTATCACTGGTATGGGGCATGAGCAGTACCGAGTAGTGAACGGCAAACGCATTCCATGGAACGATGGCGAGGCGGTGCGGAAAATACTTAGCAAGTAGCCTAGTAATAGTTTTCGTGATGGCGCATGAAGTGAATCTTTTTCGCAGCTTTCGAGCCAAATTTGAGCCAAATTTTATAGGCCAGTGGGCGTATCGGCAAATCATAGACACCGACATAGTCCGTAACTTGCTTATTAAAGCTAGTTTTAAAGCGTCCTAAGCCATAATATGGATGGCTGGTGTCCTTGACTAGGTCTGATGGGGGAGTGCCGCTTAGATCGTGGCTAGTGGCGCCGTTTTCTTTAGCCCACTGTATGACATGCCACTGCAGGTAGTGGCTAGCGCCATACACTGGTCGCGCGCGAACGCTAGCACCGTCTTTGTAAGTCGCCTTTTTCCCAAAAACTAAGCCGTAAGCCGCTGCAACTAGTTTATTGTCTGCATAGGCAAAAAACATCTGACCGGCTCCGGAGTGTTCAAAAAGTTGCCAGAATTTTTTGTAATAATCAAAGCTCCGGATGCTGAATGAGTCTTTGGCGGTTTCGCTTAAAAGTTTAAACATTTTATGGCAGTTTTCATCACTACTATCGACTCGCTCTACTGTTACACCATCACGTTCGCCGCGCCTGATGGCATGACGACCTTTTTGATTAAGGCTTTTCATAACCGTATCCAGGCTGGGTTCAATGTTTATGACAACGGTCGCATCGGGCTGAATGTGGCCAGCCGGCTTCAGGCTTAGTTTTAGTAAGTCTAGCTTTGTTTCGTCAGTTTTGGTTAGCTCTGGCTCTATTTTTAATAAAAATACTTTGTTTTTCCTGGCTAGATCTGACAAGGCTGATACAAGTTCAGGTAGGTCTAGGGACCTGACTACGCCAGGACCTTTTGGTACGTACCACAACTTTCCCAGCAGGGGTGCGGTTTTTTCCAGCACAGTAACGGCAAGTTTATCTGCCATTAAGTATCGTGGTGTCCAGCCGCCGAGTTGTTTAACTTTAGAAAATTCTAAACTTTGCAAAACATTTCCACCATCAGGGTTGCTGATAATTTGATTGTTCCACTCATTTATTTCTACGTCTGATGCAAACCGTAATTTCATATAGTTATTGTAGCATTCAGAAATTATCAGGGGCATTATGGGCATAGATATTATCTGTAATTTAACAAGCCCACCCTACTAAAAGTAGCAATTAAGCCTAAATTAGCACTCGGGACTTGCAAGTGCTAGAAATTTTAATTAAACTAGGTATGTAGATTATAAAAAGGAGGAAATTTAATGAGTACACCAATAAAACCTCTGGCTGATCGCGTAGTAGCGGTGCGTGAAGAAGCCGAAACGAAAACTGCTAGCGGCCTGTACCTTCCAGATAGTGCCAAGGAAAAGCCGGTATACGCTAGGGTAGTGGCTGTGGGGCCAGACGTAAAAACCGTTAAGGTAAAGGACCGGATTGTCTATAAAGAGTATTCAACGACCGAACTTACCGTAGAAGACAGCGAGTACCTGATTGTCAAAGAAGAAGATATTCTAGCAACCATCTAACAAAAGAGGAGAGGACATTAAATGGCTAAAAAAGTTTTTTACGATGATGATGCCCGCGAGCGAGTGCTTGGTGGGGCTAAGACGCTTTATGATGCGGTCAAGGTAACCTACGGACCTAAGGGGCGAAACGTAGTAATTGCCAAAGGGTACGGCGGCCCAACCGTGACTCATGACGGGGTGACTGTAGCCGAAAGTGTGGAGCTGCCAGAAGAAGACGACGAAAAGCTTGGATACAAAGTAGGTGCCGAACTTATTAAGCAGGCTGCGAGTAAGCTTAATAAAGTTGCAGGGGATGGAACAACAACCGTAACTGTTTTGACCTATAGCATCCTAAAAGAAGCTAACCGCTTGATTGCAGCTGGACACAACCCACAAGAGCTTCGAAAGGGAATTGAAGCTGCTGGAGCTGAGGTTGTACGTCAACTAGAGGGTATGAGCGAAAGCATCGAAGGCAAGAGTGACCGGGTGGCCGAAGTCGCAACTATTTCAGCTGGTGACGAACAAATTGGAAAACTTATTGCTGACGTGATTGAAAAAGTTGGCAAAGACGGTGTTGTAACGGTAGAGGCCGGGCAAGGACTAGAGCTAGAGGCCGAAGTGGTTGAAGGATTTAGCCTTGATCGTGGTTACGTCAGTCCGTTCTTTGTAACTGATGTAAATCGCCAGGAAGCAGCTTTTGATAAGCCGGCGATTGTAATTACTGATAAAAAACTCTCAACTGTTGGTGAAATTTCTCCAATTTTTGAAAAATTAGTTAATGCGGGCAAAAAAGATATCGTTTTAATTGCTGATGAAGTTGAGGGCGACGCTTTGAGCTTCCTCGTTCTAAACAAGCTTCGCGGAGGACTAAACGTAGTGGCGGTGAAGGCACCTGCTTTTGGTGATCGACGCAAGGAAGTGCTAGCAGACATCGCAACATTAACCGGTGCTACAGTGGTCAGCGAAGACCGCGCTATGACGCTTGAAAATGCTGATCTAGATATTGTCGGATCTGCTAGGAAAGTTATTGTCGGCAAAGACGAAACTACTATTATCGAAGGCGGCGGCAAGGCAACTGACATTAAGGGTCGCATCACCCAGATTGTAGCCCAGGCTAAAAACAGCACCAGCGAATACGACCGTGAACAGTATGACAAGCGCGCCGCAGCATTGAGCGGTAAGGTCGCGGTCATCAAAGTTGGTGGTGCCAGCGAAACTGAAATCGACGAGAAAAAATTCCGCGTTGATGATGCTGTAGCGGCTACCAAAGCGGCACTTGCCGAGGGAATTGTGGCTGGTGGTGGCGTAACGCTAGTTAACCTAGCAGCTAGTATCAAGACTGACGGGGCAGACTCAATCTCAGCCGGTCGTCAAATCTTGAAGAATGCTCTTCGTGAACCGTTCCTGCAGATTACTAAAAACGCAGGTCTTAATTCTGAAGCCTTGCTAGCAGAGGTAGAGCGCGCCAAAGCTGGTCAGGGTGTCAATGTTATGACTCCTGAAAAAGGCTTGGTAGACGTCAAGAAAGCTGGCGTTATCGACCCAGCCCGCGTCACCAAAGAAGCGGTTCAGAATTCAGTTTCAATCGCCTCAACTGCTGCAACTATGGGCGCCCTAGTGGTTGAAATTCCAGAGCCAGAAACTCCAGCTGCTGGTGGTGGTGGAATGCCTGGTGGCATGATGGGAATGTAGCTCTAGTAGGTAACTAGGGTAAACCCACAAAATAAATCCCGCTAAGTAGGCGGGATTTATTTATTGGTCATGAAGTTTTTAGGCGGCTGGTTGCTGACTTTTACCCGATAGGTAGTCGATCTCTTTAATTATATCTAGCAGGGCTTGAGCGCGCTTGGCTTCGTCCTCGATTGCCTTGGCAGCTTCGTGAGCTGGCGCGATTAGTTCGCGATCATCAGTTGATCGAAGTAGTAGCAGGTAGGTGTCAAATTTTTCATCAGCTGGTACGTTTAGCTTATCGACCAGTGGACGAAGTTCTTGGATTGCTTCACCTTTGACGGCTTCAAGGTCACTGTCCTGGGGGGTTACACCGGGTGCAATTGGCGCAGAACTATTAACGTCCGGGCTCGCGGAGGCTGGGTCATCCTGTGCGGGCACTGGAGGCTCCGGTGTCTGGAGCGACTGGTCATCTGCAGCATCGTCGGCTTGCTGATTGACCCCCGCTAGAACCTTAGCTAATTCTTGATCGTCACTGATTGTTTCTGGTGTTTGTTGCGATTGAATGTTCATTGCCCACCCCTAGTTTTTATTCTTATGATTATTTTACCAATACTGTATCATATATAAGTAAGAACTAGCAAGATAGAGAGGGATGAAAATGCTCGATGATTTAAAGGTAATTAACCAGCATGATAGCGATGGGGCATTGGCGGTTGCTGCAGCCCAGGCGGACCAGGCGCTGTTTGATGCCCAGGTTCAGAACCCAGACTTTGATAAGCGCCAGATTAATAACATCGTTATTACTGGAATGGGGGGCTCGGCACTGGCGGCATTAATAGCTAAGTCATGGTTAGGCCCACGGCTACGAGTGCCGATTGAGGTTATCCGTACGTACAGCTTGCCACATTACATCAGCGAAAATACCTTGGTTATTGCCAGCAGTTATTCTGGCAACACTGAAGAAACTATTAGCGCGTTTGGCCAGGCAGTGGAGCGAGGATCCCAACTAGCAGCTGTTTCAGCTGGGGGCAAGCTAATAGATACTGCCAAGGAGGGAGGCGCTGCCTACGTACAGCTACCCTCAGGTTTGCAGCCACGAATGGGCGCAATATATAACCTACGGGCATTAGTAAGGCTACTGGTTCATTTTAATTTAGTAGATAGCTCTGCGTACGATGAAATTGCGGCAACGGCAAGTTGGCTAAAAAGTGAAACTAGCTCCTGGGCAGCAGAAGTAACAACTGATAAAAATTATGCCAAGCAGCTAGCGCTACTCTCAGCAGGGAAGACGCCGATATTTTATGCTGGGAGCCTGATGGCGCCCGTGGCTTATAAATGGAAAATTAGCTGGAATGAAAATGCCAAAAATGTAGCATTTTTTAGCGAACTGCCTGAATTTAACCACAATGAGTTTATCGGCTGGACTTCGCACCCGATTGAAAAGCCCTTTGAAGTGTTTGACCTGGTGAGTAGCCTAGAGCATCCACAAATTTTAAAACGATTTGAAGTGACGGATCGGTTACTTAGCGGTAAGCGACCAAAGTCGACAGCGGTTAACCTCGAAGGTGAGAGTGTGATTGCGCAGATGTTGTGGGGGAGTATTCTAGCAGATTTTGCTAGTATCTATACGGCTATTTTAAACGGTGTCAACCCTACGCCCGTGCCGTTGATCGAAAAGTTAAAGCAAGAACTAAATTAAGCCTTACTGAGCTTGACGCAGGGACTCGATAGGATTTTTATTAGCAGCCCGAAGAGCAGGGTATAGTCCAAAAATTGTTCCGACAACTATAGATACTCCTAATGAAACGCCTAGTATCACCCATGAAAATACCGGATCAAATGGCAGAAAACTGCTGACTAAAAAGGCTGAGATATAGCCCAGTATGTAGCCCCCAACTCCGCCACTTATACTCATAGCGAGCGACTCTATTAAAAATTGCCAGGTTATGTGAGTATTGGATGCACCAAGTGATTTTCGGATACCGATTTCACGAGTGCGTTCGGCTACGTTAACCAACATGATATTCATGATGCCAATGCCGCCAACAACTAGTGAAATACTGGCAATAATTACATTAATACCAGTTACGGCCTGAAAAAGCTCATTGCTGGGCCTGGCGATGTCATCACCAGAGAGGATTGTAAAATCTTTTTCGTTTTTGTGGTTACCAAGCAGTGATTCATGGGCTTTTTCGATAGCATCATCTAGCTGGCTTGCGCTGCTGGCTTGGATGTTGATTTGTTGAATTTGAGCCACGCCCTGGTTAAATTCCTTGCCAGCATCTAGGCTAATTATAGCGGTTGAATCAAAGTCCACGTTGTTATAGTTAATTGGGTTAGTAGTGTCAATCGTTCCAATTACCCTGAACCTTTGATCGCGTATTGAGAAAATTTTACCAATTGAATGTTCGGTGCCAAATAAATCAATTGATAGCTGCTTTCCAATCACAGCAGTGTTTTTGCTGGTGACGTCATCTAGAAACTGACCATCATAAATTTTAAGATTTGATACGTCAACTAGTGCAGGATTGGTAGCAAGGACGCTACGACCGCGCAGTTCGCTTTCGCCATTAACGCTCATGCGAGCAGTAAGTGACATTAGTGGGCTGACAGCAGATACTTCATCAAGTTCTCTTAGGCTAGCTACGTCCTGCTCTGTTAGTGGACTAGCGGCGTAACTCATCGAACCTACCGGAGTGGTGAGGCTTTTGAGGCTGGTGGAAGGCGTAGCCATGCCAGCGGGTCGTATGATTGCAATGTTGCCATCCAGGCTAGATACCTGCTTTTCAACCACTCGGACAGCGCCACCCCCTAGTGACATCAAAAATGTGATGCTAGCGACCCCTACAGTTACCCCTAATATGGTTAGCGCAGTTCGCATACGAGTTGAACCAAGTGACTGCATGGCGTTCTGAACGTGGTTTATTAGCAGGAGGCGCATTACTTTTTCCTTCCTTTAGCTAGCTTGCGACGAGGTGTACGGCGTTTTTTAGATGACGGCTTGCTGGTCGTTTTCTTGGTTTTTATAGGGGCATGCTCATCAGTTTCAGTTGCAACATACGTATCTAGGCGGCGCTTAGAAGCTGAGTCTTTCTTAGGTTCAGGGTGTTTAGTGTCGCTATTAATTTGACCATCCAGCATGTGAATAACTCGACTAGCGTAAGTAGTAAGGGCTGGGTTGTGAGTCACCATTACAATTGTATTGCCTCGCTTATGAATGTCAGATAGCTCATGCATTATGATGTGGCTAGCTTTAGAGTCTAAGTTGCCAGTTGGTTCATCGGCTAAAATTATTGATGGTTCGTTGACTAGTGCCCTTGCTATAGCCACTCGCTGTGTCTGTCCACCAGAAAGCTGCCATGGCATGTAATATTCACGCTCTTGCAGGTGGAATAGCTTTAACATCTTACTAGCCATTACAAGGCGTTTGGTTTTTCTAATACCTTTATAGGTAAGTGGTAGTGCCACATTTTCAATCACGTTCAGGCGCGGAATAAGGTTAAAGTTTTGAAACACCACACCTATTTGTTTGGACCTGATAGCAGCGTGACGTCTGGCGCTGAGTCGCTCAACTGACTTACCTTCGAGTAAATACTCGCCGTCATTTGCACGGTCAAGCAATCCTAGGATGTTGAGCAGAGTGGTCTTGCCGCACCCGCTAGGACCCATAATGGCTACAAATTCACCCTTTTCAATAACTAAATTAATACCGTCTAAGACGGTATTTTCTGCGTCGCCGACTCCGAATGTTTTGGTCAGTCCACGCAGTTCTATGACCGGTGTGCTCGCATTTTTTGACATTTCTTATATCTAGTATACTAATATTCTTTACAAGTTCGCAACCGCAATTACAAGTCAATTGCACAACTGATATAATAATGCGAGTGGAGAGGTGACCGAGCGGTTGAAGGTGCACGCTTGGAAAGCGTGTGTGCGAGCAATCGTACCCAGGGTTCGAATCCCTGTCTCTCCGCCAAATAAATATACCGACCATCTGGTCGGTATATTTATTTACGGCAGAACAGGCGACCGAGAACCCGTTCCTTTGCAGGACAAAAGAGGGGTCGGCGAAGTGCAGCGAAATAAAAATGTGTTTACATATTTTTGCAAGCAAACGAAGGAGCGAGTCGCGCGAGCGATATCCCTGTCTCTCCGCCATTAAAATACGCTGGCCATTTGGTCGGCGTATTTTAATATCAGACACCGATTTGAACCCTGGGGTATTACGAAGTAATGCATACCCCCTACGCCGTAATAATAACTGCGGGGTGATTGTATCACATCGATTGTTAGCACTCTGCTACACTAATAGCAGTGAAAAACCTTCGTCAGAAATTTAGCGTGCTCGAAGTCATCTCATTTATTAGCGGCTTTGCATTGCTGGCATATGAACTTATCGCTGCTAGGTTGCTGGCGCCGACGGTTGGTAGTTCGACCTATGTTTGGACTAGTGTGATTGGGGTTATCATCGCAGCACTGAGCGTTGGATATTGGGCTGGTGGCAAGCTAGCTGATTCGCGCCAGACTTGGATTGACGTGGCGTTCCTGAATCTAGTAAGCGCACTAGCAGTGGCAATTACAGCCGTTTATTATTTACCAATTCTTGCTTGGGCGGCTGAGGTATTTGAAGATTCGCGCCTTCAAGCAGTGGTAGCGTCACTGATTCTATTTGCCCCAGCTAGCTTTCTACTGGGCATGATAAGCCCGTATCTGGTTAAGTTGCGCGTAACGGATTTAAAGACATCGGGCCAATCAGTGGCCAGTCTAAGTGCCACAAACTCTATCGGTGGCATTGTGGGCACTTTCGTAGCTGGTTTTATTTTATTTGGACATATTGGTAGTCGAGAGTCGTTAGTGCTCGTGGTAGTGATGCTGGTTACTGCCAGCTGGCTGATTGCCCCTAAGGTTTTAGTTTGGCATAGGTTAGGACTGTCGGCGCTTGCTCTGGTGTTTGCTTTAATACCCATAAGGTCAAATGCGATTCAAATAGATACGCCGAGTGCTCACTATGAAATTCATGAAGGCGTGATTAGAGACAGTGATCGAATGCGCCTACTTACGACCGGACCGCGCGGAGCTCAATCTGGTGTATATATTGGGCAGCCTGATCGATTAGCGTTTTGGTATACCGAAGAAATTGCACGTCTAGTAGGGGAAATAAATAAAAAGAACAGCATGCTAATACTTGGTGGGGGAGCATTTACCCTGCCGCAGCACTTGGCTGCCGAGTACCCAGGTAGTACCATCGATGTAGTTGAGATTGACCCGGTACTAGTCGATATTGCGCGTGAACACTTTTATTATCGGGCCCCTTCGAACGTAAATGAAATATTTAATGATGCCCGGCAGTATGTTAATAGTACGAAAAGTAAATACGACATTATAATCGTCGATGTTTATGGCGATACTAGTGTGCCATTTTCGCTGCTCACTCGTGAATACGGTGACCAGATTGCAAGGATTTTAAATGATGATGGGCATGTTCTAGTGAATGCTATTGCCGGGTTCAGTCAGCAGTGTAAGCCTTTGCTGCTTGCAATTGACCAGCCATACAGTAGACACTATAAAAATGCATACCATAGCGTAGACCCAAGTGGTGGCGAGAGGACAAACATGATTTTGATGTATTCTAATTTAAGTAATGATTTAAAAGGATTAGAGCCATTTGAAATGGAGCAGCGAGTCGCTTATAGCGATAACTTTATGCCCGCCGAGCGCCTACATCAAGCCTGCAGTCGGGTAGATAATTAATGTTGTATATAAGAAACATTAGCGCTTCCAGATGTGGATTATACTTTTGGTTATAAATATGAACAAAAACGCTTGAAAATCTATATATAGTGTCCTATATTCATACACAGACACTACATATGTAGTAGTTCCATAAAATACACATTTTGCAAGAAATTATGACTTTACAGTTTGGCCGTTAGTTCAGGCATTTTCTTGCACCCCCTGCGCGAGCTGGGGATATGACAAAATAACTAAGTCCACAGGGGAGATAAAATATGGATAAAATTCATGTGGTAAAGCGCGATGGCACCCGTGAACCATTTGATGCTAACAAAATAAACCTGGCGCTTGTTGCAGCTAGCGAAGGTTTGAACGATCAAATTAGTAAAGTAGTTCAAGTGGCTTCTGAGGTGCAGCTAACCCTGTTTGATGGCATTACAACCGAGCAGCTGGACGAAGCGGTTATTCAGGCAGCGCTACAAAACGTTAAAGATGATCCTGATTTTGACAAAATAGCGGCACGGTTACTTTTAAAGAATATATACAAGAATATTTTGGGCGACTATAGCAGTGCCGATGAGCTGAAAAAGCTGCATGAACAGAAGTTTGCTAGTTATTTAAAGCAAGGCATTGCAGGCGGCTTACTTGATAAGCGTATGAGCAGTAAAGTATTTGATTTAAAAAAGCTTGCAAAGGCGCTCGACCCGTCGCGTGATCAGCTATCGAAGTACCTAGGTGTAATTACGAATAAAAATCGTTATGCATTGCGCCAGCAAAATGGAGAACCAATTGAAGTGCCGCAATTTACGCATATGCGAATTGCCATGGGGCTTAGCTTTAATGAAGAAAATCCAACCGAAGCAGCGCTTGATTTTTATCATCACATGAGTAACCTCGATTACGTTCCAGGTGGTTCGACCCGAGTAAACGCAGGTGGATCGTTCCCGCAGCTTTCGAACTGCTTCCTTGTGGAGGTGCAGGACGATATGGAGTCAATCGCAAAGAGCATTCGGGATACTATGTGGATCGCCAAAGGCACCGGAGGAATCGGCATTAGTATGAATAAACTACGAGCAGCCGGTAGCCCTGTTAAGACCACCAATACAGTATCTACTGGACCGATTCCATTTATGAAAATGATTGATACGGCTTTGTTTGCAGTTTCTAGAAAGGGTAAAAAAGCTGGTGCAGCAGCACTATATATGGAAAATTGGCACCTGAATTTTCCGCAGTTCCTTGACCTTCGTCAGAATTCGGGTGATCCGTACTTAAGGACGAGGCTAGCTAATACAGCAGTATTTATAAGTGATGAGTTTATGCGCCGCGTACAAAAAGGCCAGGACTGGTATATGTTTGATCCGGCCGAAACGCCAGACCTACCAGAACTATATGGCGAAGATTTTTCAAAACGCTACCGTGAATACATCAAACTGGCCGAAGCTGGCAAAATGCGTGATTATGCCAAAATTAACGCTATGGAGCAGTTCCGTCAGATCATGACAGTCCTTCAGGCGACTAGTCATCCTTGGCTGACCTGGAAGGATACGATTAACGTGCGGGCATTAAATAATAATACTAGTACAATTCACCTTTCAAACCTGTGTACTGAAATCACTCTGCCTCAGGACGAGAATAACGTAGCGGTGTGTAATTTGGTTAGTATTAACTTATCAGCGCACCTGAAGGATGATAAAACCTGGGACTGGGACCGTCTGGGTGCCAGTGTGCGTAGTGCGGTGCGACAATTAGATAATTTATGTGACATTACTAATACGCCGATTCCAGAGGCTATGCATTCGAATCTTCAGAACCGCGCACTAGGACTAGGCTTAATGGGCTTTACTGACGTGATAGAAAAGTTAGGGCACAGTTATGAGTCCGAAGAGGCGTACGACATAATTGACCAGCTAGCAGAGTTCATTAGTTATAATGCTATTGACGAGAGTGCGGATAGGGCGCAAAAACTTGGCAGCTACCCAACCTATAGCGGCAGTGGCTGGAGTAAAGGCATCCTGCCAATCGATACAATTGACAAGTTAGCGGGGGATCGCAAGGTGAAAGTCGATATCAACCGCAAAACGCGACTAGACTGGGAGGCTTTGCGGAAAAAAGTTAAAAAGGGCATGCGAAATGCAACACTGATGGCGATTGCACCTACTGCTAACATTGCTCATATCGCTGGCACCACACCTGGGCTTGATCCGCAGTTTGCTCAGATATTTAGCCGGGCAACACTAAACGGGAAATTCCTAGAAGTTAATGTTAACCTCGTAAACGACTTAAAAGAGCTTGGTCTGTGGGACAAGGTTAAAGACGATGTGTTAAGACTGCAGGGGGATTTAAGCGATATTCCAGAAATTCCTAAACATATCAAAGATGTTTATAAAACCAGTTTCCAGCTTAGTCCGTATGCGTTTATTGAAGTGGCGGCTCGGGCGCAAAAATGGGTTGACCAGGCTATATCACGCAATATGTATCTAACGACGCGCGATATAGGTGATATGGTTGATATTTATTCTACCGCCTGGAAGAAGGGCCTTAAGACGACGTACTACTTGCACGTCAAGCCGCGCCACACAGCTGAACAAAGCACCATCAAGGTAAACAAGGCTGAGGCTAGTGGTGGTCCACGAAAATCAGGCTTCGGATTTGCTAAAAAACAAACTGCATTAACTAATTAGGGGGATAAATTATGGCAAATGCAAACTCAATCATCAGCGAAGACATGACATTAGAAGAAAAGTTAGCAGCAATTGATGAGGCAATGGCGCAAGCTCAAATGCAGGCCGAAGAGCATGCTCGAGGTACTGGTGGCGTAGCGGCACCGATTGATCCACAGGATTTTTTGATGTGCGAAGGCTGTCAGTAGATTTTTATAACTAAACAAGGAAGTGAGGAGAAGAAAATGGCAGGAATTTTAGGCACCGGCATCCAGGATGGACTGTTATTAAAGCCAATTCATTACCCGTGGGCGATGGAGCTATATGATCAGGCGGTAGCAAACACCTGGTTCCCAAACGAGATCCAACTAGGCCAAGACCTAGACGACTGGAAGAAAATGAGCGAAGAAGAGCGACACGCGCTAACGTTTTTGATGAGCTATTTTAATCCAAACGAACTACTTGTAAATAAGGCCCTGGCTTTTGGTGTCTATCCGTACGTTAATGCAGCCGAATGTCACCTGTATCTAGCAAAGCAGATGTGGGAAGAGGCTAACCACTGTATGAGCTTTGAGTATGTTCTTGAAACGTTCCCGATTGATCGCGACAAGGCATACTCAGCCCACGTCGAAACGCCGTCAATGGCCCGAAAAGAAGAGTTTGAAACTAAATTTATCAAGCGCATGACCGAAGACACGCTTGATATCACTACGACCGAAGGCAAGAAGGACTTTGTACGTAATTTGATTGCTTACAATATCATTTTAGAGGGCATCTGGTTCTATAGCGGCTTTATGGTGGCGCTTAGTTTCCGCCAGCGTAACTTGCTGCGCAACTTCGGCAGTCTAATGGACTGGATTATTCGTGATGAGAGCCTGCACCTCAAGTTCGGCATCAACCTAATCCTAACAGTGCTCGAAGAAAATGAAGATCTGCAAACTGAGGAGTTTGCTAACGAAATCAAGGGTATGATTTTGCAAGCAGTTGAAATGGAAGAAGAGTATAATAAGGACTTGTTACCTAGTGGAATTTTAGGACTTAACGCTGATTACGTTAATCAATACGTGGAGTACCTAACTGATCGCCGCCTGGAAGAGCTCGGGTTCGAGGCTCATTACAAGGTATCAAACCCAGCCAAGTGGATGGCAACAGCCAACGACACATTGCAGCTAGTGAACTTTTTTGAAAGTACAAACACAAGCTACGAGGTTAACGCTGGTAAATCCGGAGACGCTAACTAAACTTTAAAAATAGATAGATAAGGGCGGCGATGTACTTGCCACCCTTTCTGCCTCTTATAGGGAAAGATTACTTAAGCAACCATGTTATTTGCATTCACACTATCACTGCTGGCAGGTCTTGCTACTGCAATTGGCGGATGTCTGGCAATTCACAAAAAAATGGTTAACCGTGGCGCTATGGCTGTTGTATTGGCTTTTGCGGCCGGGGCCATGCTATTTGTGTCATTTGCAGAAATTTTACCGATTGGAATTGAGTCACTTGAGCCACAGATGGGCGGAAGGGACGCCTCACTTTTAACCTACGGTATGTTTGTGCTGGGCGCAGTGTTTGTAGCCGTCATTGATAAATTCTTGCCTCAGTCCTTTAACCCATCCAAGGTTGAGGGCCGCGAAGGCTCGCTTGATACGAAGGAGAGGCAGGACAACAAAAGACTAATGCGAAGCGGTGTGCTAGTTGCGCTAGTGGTGGCTCTACATAACCTACCTGAGGGCATAGCGACCTTTCTCGGTGCCCTAGAGAGTCCAGAAATTGGCCTAACGTTAGCTACCGCTATTGCGATACACAACATACCAGAGGGCATTGCTATTGCAGCACCGGTTTACGCTGCAACAAAAAGTAAAACAAAGGCTGTGCTGTGGGCTACGGTCGCAGGGCTTGCCGAACCGGTAGGGGCATTAATAGGCTTTTTCTTTCTATCGATGCTGCTACCAGAAGAGATTTTCGGTGTTGTGTTTGGTCTAATTGCCGGCATGATGGTGTTTATTAGCGTTGATGAACTGCTGCCAGCCGCCAGACGCTATCGTACTAGCACACACCAGGTCGCTTACGGGTTAATTGGCGGAATGATGCTCATGGCGGTCAGTATCTTGCTGCTGTATACAGCGTGAGCTAGGATAAATCTTCATAAAATAGCGTTGTTATATCGACAAAATCCGCTATATGTAGTGCACGTACATAATTTAGTGTTATAATAAAATCCCATGGGACAAAGTGAAGCACATGGCAAAAACACAAAATATATATTTGTAACTGGGGGTGTACTTTCAGGGGTAGGAAAGGGCATCACGGCGGCTAGTATTGGTGCGGTTTTGCAAGCAAAAGGTCTTCGTGTTTCCATCCAAAAATGTGACCCGTATCTGAATGTAGATGCGGGTTTACTTAATCCCAAAGAGCACGGTGAGTGCTTTGTAACTCGTGACGGAGCCGAAACCGACCTGGACCTGGGTCATTATGAACGGTTTTTAAATCTTGAACTAACGCAAAAGAACGCCACGCTATCCGGTAGATTATTATCACAACTTATCACCGATGAGCGCGCCGGGAAATTTGGTGGCAAAACCGTACAGCTAGTGCCTCACTTAACCAACGCGATCCAAGATGCGATAGAAATAGCTGGTGACGGCAGTGATGTTCATATTGTTGAAATCGGTGGGACAGTCGGAGATTACGAAGGTCTTAGCTTTATTGAAGCAATTCGAGAATTTACTGGACGCGCTGGACGTGGTAACTGTCTATACGTTCATGTGGTGTATGTACCTTTTATTGCTACAAGCAAAGAATTTAAATCAAAGCCTGCCCAGAATGCACTAGCTGACCTTCGTGGTTTTGGGATTGTACCAGATTCTATCGTGGTACGAAGCGACGACCCAGCACCGAGTAGTGTCGCAGATAAGATCAGCTTGTTCGGTGGAGTCCCTCGCGACTCAGTAATATTGCTGCCGAATGTAGACACGGTATATGAAGTGCCGCTTAAAATTGCTGCCAGTGGTGTAAGTAAGGTTTTAGGTAGATTTACTAACAATACGAATGAACCAGACCTTAATCAGTGGAAGACGCTTGTTCGAAAGCAGCGGGCTGATTATAAGAAGAAAGTCACCATTGGTTTAATTGCAAAGTATATGGACAACGAGGATACGTACCTGTCGGTGCTGGAGGCTTTAAAAAGTGCTGCCTGGGCTGAGAGAGTAGCGCTTGAGGTACGCTGGCTAGACGCAGAAACGGCAAGTAACGAGGACTTTGCTCGTGTTGATGGAGTAATCGTGCCAGGTGGATTTGGTCGTCGTGGAATTGAAGGCAAGGTGGCTGCAGCACGGTATGCACTGGATAATGACGTGCCTTATTTGGGTATATGTCTGGGGCTACAAGTTGCAGTCATTGCTGCTGCTCGAAAGGCCGGACTAGTTAATGCTAGTAGTGCTGAGTTTGAGCCAAAAAATCCTCACAATGTGGTGTACTTAATGAACGGCCAGGCGGGTAAAGAGTCAACTGGCGGTACCTTGAGGCTAGGTGATTACCCTGCCGAGCTCGCTAGCGGCTCGCTAGTGGCGTCATTGTATGGGGAGGACGGTGCGGTTGAGCGACATCGCCACCGGTATGAAGTTAATCAGCAGTATAACGAGTATATTGAATCGGGCGGATTACTTATTTCGGGTGCCTCGCCGGACGGTAGACTGGTTGAATTTGTCGAAGCGAAGGACCATTCGTATTTCATTGCTACCCAGGCTCACCCAGAATTTAAAAGCCGACCGCTTGCACCGCATCCGTTATTTGCGGGCCTTATCAGGGCTGCCAAAAATGCTAACGATTGACAAAATTATTATTTTGTGCTAGTGTAGGTATACTAAGCATTAAAACAAAAAGGTAGCAAATGAACGATTTTGAAAGCATAGTTGATAATATGGACAATACCGAAGCCATGCGTGTACTACTTCATAATATCAAGGGGATTAGCCCAGTTTCGACTCCTGTGATGGAGTTTGTGCCAGTCGAAGACGACTAACAGGCGCAAAAGGGCTTTATAAATTAAATTGCCGACTCTTTTGGCGTCCCAGGGGGTCGGCCTTTGCTATAATGATGATCAGTGAAGTTAATTACTCAGAAAATTCAGAAAGCAATCATTGAATTATATGGTGTTGATCAGTCGGTTAGGTTAAGTCGACCTGATTTGCAGTTTGGTGATTATGCAACCAACGTTTCTATGCAGCTAGCAAAGCCGCTAGGTAAGAATCCACGTGAAATTGCCAGCGAGCTAGTTGACGTGCTGCGAGCTAGTAACCTTTTTTCAGAAATTACTATAGCTGGCCCTGGATTTATAAATATGCGTATTGCTGCCGAGGCGCTGGTGACCGAGCTTGAGAGCGAATGGTCTGATAGCTACGGCGAAAATAGCGACGGAGAGGGGCAGGTGGTGGTTGTCGAGTACCCCAGCCCAAATATGGCGAAACCTTACAGCGTGGGGCACTTACGACCAGGTAATCAGGGGTGGGCGGCCAAGCGTCTGATGGAAGTGACCGGTTGGAGAGTAATTACTGATAACCACCTAGGGGATTACGGAGCCCCATTTGGTATTTGGGTGGTGGGTTTTTTAAAATTTAGCAGCGAGGAGCAGCTAGATAAGGGCGGTGTATATGAACTCGGCCGAGTCTATATTGAAATGAAAAAAACTCTCGCCGAGGAAAAAGAACGAGGCGAATCGCATCTAGCTGGTGAAGTGCAGGATTGGCTCTTGAGGCTAGAGAGCGGGGATGAAGAAGCGCTTCATTACAGTCAAAAATTTAATAAAATTTCGCTTGACCATATCCATGAGATTATGAAAAGGCTCAATATTTCAACCGACCATGAACTAGGGGAGGCTTTTTTTGCACCAAGGGGTAAGGCAGCTGTACAAAAGCTGATCGAGCAAGGTGTAGCGCAGCAAAATCAAGACGGGTCGGTAATAGTAAAATTAGACGAATTTGGATTTGACGTACCTTTATTAATCCAAAAAAGTAACGGTGCGGCGCTGTATGCTACTACTGATCTTGCAACCATTTTGTATCGAGAGGAAAATTGGCAGCCGGATCGAGTTATTTACAGCGTAGGGGCAGAGCAGCAGTTTTATTTTGCGCAATTGTTTGCGCTGGCTAAAAAATTAGGCATTAAAACCGAATTAATCCACCTATGGTTTGGGGTGATTGAGCAA
The DNA here is from genome assembly GCA_964511635.1 of uncultured Candidatus Saccharibacteria bacterium. Lineage (GTDB taxonomy): Bacteria > Patescibacteriota > Saccharimonadia > Saccharimonadales > Saccharimonadaceae > CAZEGC01. Next base: position 25,780 of record CAZEGC010000003.1, read on the forward strand.
AAGAACCAAGATGGAACTCGCGAAAAGATGAGCAGTCGAAGGGGCGTGGTTTTGATGGAGGAACTACTAGATGTAGCTGAGGAAAAAGCCAGAAACTTAGTGCATGATCGCAGTTTGCATGATGACGACGTAAAAAAAATCGCCCTAGGAGCCATAAAGTTTACTGATTTTATAGCCGATCGTCGTACCAATATTTTATTTGATTGGGATAGTATATTTGCCCTTTCTGGAATGAGCGGACCTTACGTGCAGTACGCGGCTGTACGGGTTAATAAGATCTTAAACACTAGTGAGACTTCATCAGAAGTAGATATTTCCAGTTATGACTACTCGCCAGAAAAGCTTGTTATCATGAAACTGCTGGAGTACCCAGACACCGTGCGGCAGGCGGCTCGCGAACTAGAGCCACATAAGGTTGCTAGTTACTTATATGAGTTAGCCCGCGAACTTAATCGTTACTATGAAAAGACACCGATAATAAAGAGTGAAGTAACAGCCATAGAACGAGCTGCCCGACTAGGTGTACTCAGCAAGGCGAGACATGTTTTCTCACATGGACTTAGCCTGCTGGGCATTGAAGTACCGGAGAGGATGTAGGATATGAATGCTCGTCACTTTAGCGTATGGCTATTTGTGGCATTTTTTCTAATAGCTGGGAGCTTCTACTTATTAAGTGACCCTAGGCCGCACTTTCTAGCTGCTACATTTGGAGGGGCGTTGTTGGCTGTGGCATCCCTGGGGGTTGAGAGAGTTTTTAAATTAGTCCTTCCATGGTGGTTCCATGCGGCGTATGGACTGCTTTTATTTTGCAGTCTTTTTTTGGGCACTGTTTTAGGAATGTATGGTATCTGGCATCCATGGGACAAGTTGCTACACGGTTTATCGGGGGTTATTGTCGGTATACTAGGGGTAATATTAATTAATAAAATAAATAGCACTTTAAGTATAAGCCTGCCTACGTGGTTGCAGGTTGTTTTTATACTTATGTTTGGCATATCAATCGCATTTTTGTGGGAGGTGGCAGAGTTTGCAAGTGACGAGATTGTCGGCACCAGGTCTCAGCACAGCAACGCGGATACGATGCTCGATATGATTTACGGGGTACTAGGGGCGACTGTGGCGGCGGCGTTTAGTTATTTACCTGCTCGCATAAAAAGTAATTAAAACCCTTCAGGCTACTTTGCAAAATAAAGACATTACGGTATCATCTTTACATAGGAGTAATTACAATGACGCAAATCAATCGACAAGCTAGCATGATTCTGGGCCTGTTGATTGCATGCGATTCGGCGTGATTGTTCCTGGTACTACTCGCTAGCCTAACATCCCGCCGAAACAATCGGTGGGATTTTTCTTTCAGGTAGCGAGAGAAGGGGCCTAGGCTACAGGTTCCTTACACACAACTCGGGAGAAGAGACCGTGGGAAAGCAAGCAGGCGACCCCATTATCAAGCGGCAGATTCAACGCCGGATGTCGGGGCGGGGCGTTATCAAAGTGATGCGCCTCAAGGACCTTCGCGACGAGCTGGGCATGGAAAACATTAGCTTCAGCAAGTTCGAAGCCGCCCTAAACAGCCTCATCAAGGACGGTGTCGTCGGACGCAGGCGCGAAGCGCTAGTTGGAGTCGGCAGCGCCGGACAGGAAGATCGCATGTTCCGCGTCTGGCTGATCAGGCGCTAAGTGGCGCACCTCTAGGAATCTGACGCGGCGGCATGTGAAAACTGCATGCCGCCGCGCTGGCGTTAGCCTTTAAGCTGCGGTCTTCTCCCGACTGCAAAACTTTTTATGTATAATTAATTTATGAAAAAAGAATCCAAGTATCAAAAAAAGAATCCAAGTATCGAAGCCGCCGAGCGCGGCGGTGTTTTGAGTGGCGGTCGAAAACATGTGGGTGGGTTTGTAACCTTCCTGCGCACACAGGGTGTTGTAGGCTTGGCGGTCGGATTAGTGCTTGGTGCTGCCGTAAGTACAGTTGCGAATTCTTTTATAAATAACCTGGTTATGCCGCCCCTAGGATTTATTCTTGGTTCAGCCGATGGGCTGGAAGGGCTTGTGTACTCACTTGGAAAGGCTGCCGATGGGGAAGAGGCGGTCATAGCTTACGGCGCATTTTTGAATGACTTCATTAATTTGCTAGTGATTGCACTAGTGGTGTATCTGTTCGTTAAAGTCCTGAGGTTCGACCGCCTCGATGTTAAAAAGACCTAGCAGTTGCTAGGTCTTGCCATATTCGGCCCGAAAGCACGAAGCGATATAATAAAACTATGACAGTAAACAAAAGCGATCAGGAGTGGAAGCAACAATTGACACCCGAAGAGTATCGGGTGCTACGTCAAAAAGGTACGGAAGCACCAGGGACGGGAAAGTTGCTAGATGAGGCGCGCGCTGGGATATTTGTATGCGCTGGGTGTGAAGCCCAGCTGTTTCCTAGTAGTACTAAGTTCGATTCACACTGCGGATGGCCGAGCTTTTATGACGCATTGCCAAGCGCCGTCGAGTTACGATCTGATGATAGCTTAGGGATGGAGCGAACAGAGGCAGTCTGTCGCGCGTGCGGTGGTCATTTGGGCCATGTATTTAGTGGCGAGGGACATCAAACTCCAACTGACCAACGGTACTGCATTAATTCTGTAAGTTTGAAGTTCAAGCCTGGTAAATAGACATTACTACTGCAAAACTTATTTTCGATAAATAAACTTTGTAGTAGCCGGGAGGGGGAATGATGCGTCCCCTCCCGGACTACAGTTCTGGCCGATCGTCAGCGTGTCCGCTTGTAGCGGAAGCCGGTGGCGTCGCCGCGCAGGAGGCTGTCGATCGAGGGGGCGTAGACCTCGCAGATGTGAGCCTCGCACTCTGGTGCCTGGCTGCGGCCGCACCTCGTGCAGGGATTGACCAGCCCGACCATCTGGACGGATGACTCGGTCTCGTCTGCCTCCCAAGGTGAAGACAGGTCAGTCCTGTTTCTCAGATCGTGCGGGCTGAGCAGTGCGTATGCCGGCATACTATACCCCAGACTGTAGTAGGTCGCCAGTGCGGTTGCGCTAGCGATATCGATACGATATCATAAGTGATTTTTAGAGTCAAACAGACCCAAGGCTGTATGTATTTCTTGTTATAATTAAGCATATGACAAAACAAGCAAAAATTTTATGGATGGATTTAGAGATGACGGGACTGGATCCGGCACTTGATCGAATCCTGGAGGTGGCAGTGATCGCAACTGATTGGGATATGAACGAGCTAGCAACTTATTCGGCCGTAAAAAAAGTCGGACCTAATTTAATGAAACAGCGCATGGTGGGGGAGTTCTGGGATAAGTATGACGATGTGCGCAGCAGTTTAATTCAGCAAAATACAGATGGAAAAAATGGACGTGCGGTGGAGAACGAACTACTCGCATTTATTGACGAACATTTCGAGGCAAACAAGCCAGTGCTTCTTGCTGGCAACTCTATCCATCAAGACCGTAAATTTATTGAAAACGAATGGCCTAGGCTCAACGCGCGACTACACTACCGGATGCTAGATGTCAGTGCCTGGAAGGTGGTGTTTGAGGGAAAGTATAAAAAGCGCTTCACAAAACCTGAAGAACACCGAGCCATTGCGGATATTAGGGGTAGTATTGTGGAATTAAAGTATTATCTAGAGAAAATAAGGACATGACACAGGCAGAGCTTGAATCATATTTACTGGCGCTTGGCGATAATCTCAAGGATAAAGATTTGGCCGATTCCTTGATCGGGTACAGAGTAAAAAGTCTTAACGATGATACGGGTAAATTATTTGCCGTTATCCAAGACGGAAGTAATCCGCTTGTTGTAAACTTACGCTGCGATCCGCGACTTGTTAAAACGCTGCAGGAAAAGTATGAATCAGTCATTCCGGCTCAGAATTTAGATAAGCGTAAGTGGGTGGGGGTTATTTGTAGCGGCCAGCTAGGCAGTGACGAGGTCAAGGACTTAGCGCGATTAGCTTATGATATTGTAAAGGCAGAAATTTCAGACTAGCAGCTAGCTTTAGTAGTCTGAAAAGCCAGACTGCAGGTTGTCGAGTTCCTTTATGTTAGTGTCCAGGTACTCTTTTAGCTCGGTACTGTTAGTATTTGCGTGCACCTGACGCATTAAGAGCATAATAGTTTCCAGACGATAGGCCATTTCACGGGCGTATATCTCATCAAAGGTGGCATTCAATCGGGCGTCCTCTAGGCGTGCGTTTAGTTCTTGGGTTAGATCTTTTTCACGCTTAAGGATGCTAGATTCCACCTGGGCACCGTCAAGACCAGCGTCCTTTAGGTCACGATTAGTGTTGGTTAAAAATAATTGCAGGTTGCTGTTTAGGTCACGCAGAGTGTTGCTTTTTAGGTTTTTCTGCGCACTTCGGACGATGTCACTTGATTCGTGTAATCTAGCTGCCATTTGCGGCCGTGATTGACTGCCTCGGGAGGCAGCCCGAGAAATCATCAACCCACCAACAATAAGAGTTAGGATGCCGAGTCCAATTATTATAATCAAAATAATCTTATTAACTGGCGATGGTTTTTTCTCAGGCGCAGCTATTTGATTTAGATAATCAATTGGATACTGGTTTTGATTTTGGTCAGGATACATTTCAACTAGTATTTAAGCATAAATACTAACAGGGGTAAATAGTGGTACAATAAAATTATGCAGGAAGCCAAGGAAGAAGTCCGCTCGCGCCTCAATATAGAGGATGTAATAGGTGAGTACGTAGATCTAAAACGAGCCGGTCGAAATTTCAAAGGCTTGAGCCCGTTTACAAGCGAAAAAACACCTAGCTTTGTAGTCAGCCCAGATAAACATATTTGGCACGATTTTTCTTCAAATAAAGGTGGTGATATTTTTAGTTTTATCATGGAGGTTGAGGGGCTAGATTTTAGAGGGGCACTAGAGGCTTTAGCTAGGAAAGCTGGCGTTGATTTATCGATGTATGAGTCGAGTGGCAGTAGGGGCGTAGCTAGGAAGAAAAAGCGGTTACTCGAAGCAAGCAGTCTAGCAGCAAATTATTATCAGCATTCGCTACTTAAAAACCAGCATGCTCTAGATTACGTTACTAAAAACCGAAAACTGTCTAAGCAAACAATTTCTGACTTCCGAATTGGGTATGCACCTATGAGCGGCAATGCTTTGGTGAAATTTTTAGAAAAGAAGGGCTTTAGCAAAAATGAGCTAAAATCAGCCGGGCTGACTAATCAATATGGCGGTGATATGTTTCGCGGCCGGATGATGGTACCGCTGATGGACGCTACTGGTCAGGTGATAGGTTTTACGGCCAGGACACTTACGGAGGATGATCCGAAAGCACCCAAATACCTTAATACTCCCCAGACGCTACTTTATGATAAGGGTAGACATGTGTTTGGGTTGCACATGGCAAAAGAAGCCATTCGCACGTCAGATTACGCAGTAGTAGTTGAAGGTAACATGGATGTTGTCAGTAGTCATCAGGCTGGAGTCAAGCAGGTGGTGGCCACAGCCGGAACGGCAATGACTGAACACCACTTGCGAGCACTAGCTAGACTTAGCGGTAACGTACGCTTAGCTTTTGATGGCGACAAGGCAGGCCTAGCGGCGACTGAGAGAGCTGTTCCAATTGCCCAGAGTGTAGGTGTGGAGCTAGCAATTGTAACTCTCACTGATGAAGCAAAAGACCCCGATGAGTTAATTCAAAAAGGCGGTGATTTGTGGGCGAATGTAATTAAAGACGCCAGGCCAGTAGTGGACTGGGTGTTAGAGCAGTACTCAAAGCGAGAAGACTTAACTAGTGCAAGCGGCAAACGCCAATTTACCACTGCTGCTTTTTCAGTTATCAAAAACCTAAATGACCCCGTGGAGCGTGAACATTACCTGGGTAAAATTGCTGAACTTTCTAATTCATCAATAGATGCACTAAAAGCTAAACTCGAACAAGCTGACTCTAGCGTTAAGGCTAGGCCGCTGAAACATTCAAAAATCAGCAAGCAGGCAGGTGGTATGGTTGATAAAAATGTATATCAAGATAACTTGCTGGCGGTGGCATTAATTGATAGAAGTGTGCGCGATATGCTAGTCGAGGCAGACCTAAAGATGTTTGATGGACAAGGCAGAAAAGAGCTAGTTAGCTATATTCAGAATAATCCTGAATTTAAGGTTGACGACGTGCCAACTAGCTTGCAAAATATCGATACCTATGTGAAAATACTACTAGTAAAGGCCGATGAACGATACGCTGACTGGAGCGACAAAGATCGACTCTTTGAAGCAGCGCGTTTACTCCGCCAACTAGCAACCGAACACAAGAAAAAGCAAAAGAATTTACTTATGGAACGCTTGCGTGAGGCTGAAGCGGCACACGATGATAAACGTGCCGAAAAACTTCGCGCCCAACTCAATAAATTAATCAAGGAGACTAGGTAGTGGCAAGAGCCAAAAAGAAACTAGAAGAAGAGGTTATAACGGACGACGGTGTGGTGGATGCCACTAGTCGCCCAATGGACGAGGTCGATGAGCCGGCTCCAGAAGAGTTGCTGGACGAAGAGGAAGAGGCCGAAGAAACCTTAAAACAAGGCCAGTATTTCGATGACGTGTCTGATGATAGCGTACGCTTATATTTACGCGAAATCGGTAAAATTCCGCTCCTGACTGCCGAAGAAGAGTTGGCACTTGCCCAAAAAGTTGTGGCAGGTGATAAGCGCGCTAAGGATAAAATGGCCGAAGCCAATATGCGATTAGTTGTTTCTATTGCCAAGCGGTACAGCGGACGTGGTCTTGATTTCTTAGACTTAATTCAGGAAGGCAACACCGGACTTTTACGGGCGGTCGAAAAATTTGACCCAGATAAGGGATTTAAATTTTCAACCTATGCAACGTGGTGGATTCGCCAGGCGATAACCAGGGCAATTGCTGATCAAGCGCGGACAATTCGAATCCCTGTCCACATGGTGGAAACAATTAATAAATTGCTACGAACCCAAAGGCGGATGACACAGGAACTAAATCGCGAGCCAACGATTGAAGAGTTAGCGCGCGAACTCGAAATGGAGCCTGAAAAAGTTGAATATGTCATTAAGATCAAACAAGACATCACCAGCTTAGACGCTGGCGTGGGTCGCGACGGAGAAGACGAAGACAGCGTGCTGGGTGATTTTATAGAGGACGAAGATGGTGCTACGCCAGAAGAGTCCGCCACTGGACAGCTGCTAAAAGAACAGGTCCAAGCCATACTCTCAACCCTGTCTGAGCGTGAACAAAAAATTATCAAAATGCGCTTTGGACTAGAAAACGGCAAAAGCCATACGCTAGAGGAAGTTGGTCATGAATTTGCCGTCACCCGTGAACGTATCCGTCAGATTGAAGCCAAGGCTCTCGCGAAGCTGCGCAAACACAAAGACAGCCGCAAGCTACACGAATATCTGCAGTAAAACTTAATTTATTGCTTAGTTAGCATAAGATATAAGATGCCAGGTTACTTTAGTGCAGGCAGGGGCGGATTGCTAGCTTTCGTAGAAATTAATTTCACGTAAGAAAAGATCTATTTGTTTGTGCAGCGATTCAAGGCTACTTTCATTATGAATATAATAATCAGCCACAGCAATCGGCCCGCCTTTTTCTAGGTTTTCGATTTCTGCCCAGTCACGCTCACTAGCTTCTTTGGTGGTTAGCGGGCGAACGGGCCGAGAGTTCAAACGACGATGACGAATATGTTTTGGCGCTACAATTGCAATTGTTTTTAACTCGCCCGGGAATTCTCGTTTGAGGTACTTATATTCAGTCCAGGTATAAAGCCCATCGGCGATGATGCGGTTCTGGCCGGCTTCAATCAAATTACTAATTTGTGTAGCGATATGTTTAGCAACGAAGTCCTTACCTTCTTTGGCTCGTATTTCTTCGCGGAATTGCTTTTCGGCGGCTTCGGTATGTTCGATTCCAGCTTTTTTCATAGCATCTAATATAACGCCACCGAAATACACGTTCGGATAATGCTTTGACTTAACATAGTCAACCGCCGAGCTTTTACCAGCTCCTGGTAGACCAACAAATGCGACAATTTTGACGTTAGGGTTGTGTTTCATATACCTTTCAGTGTACCAGACATGCGCTATACTAGTCATATGACGAAGCGACTGGTAGTGATTGATGGTAAAAGCGTGTTTTATCGCGGATACTTTGCGATGCCGAACTTGTCGCTAGCTGACGGCACGCCGACTGGCGGCGTTTATGGTTTTTCAGCCCTGGCTCTCGAGGTTATAAAAAAGCTAGAACCAGATTATGTGGCCGTTGCGTGGGATAAAAAGAGAACTAGCATCCGGAAACGGGTTGAAATTTACCCGCAGTATAAGGCTGGACGAAAAGCCCCACCGGAGGATTTTGTAGCCCAAATTCCGATTTTACACCAGTTACTGGAAGCTTTTGGTTGGCCGCTTTACGAACTCGACGATTACGAAGCCGACGACATTATGGGTGCGTTTGCACGTCAAGCTAGTAGCCGTGGCATTGAAACTTGTTTGATTACCAGCGATCTAGACATGCTGCAGCTTGTCGGACCACTAACCCGGGTTTACGCCCTTAAAAAAGGGTTAACTAATATTGACGAATATAGCGAGCAGTTTTTTGAGGAAAAATATGGTATCTCGGTTAATCAGTTCTTAGATCTAAAGGCTCTGATGGGGGACGCGAGTGACAACATTCCAGGCGTCCCTGGGGTTGGCGAGAAAACTGGAATTAAGTTGCTGCAGGAGCACGGAACACTTGATAATATTTATAACTCGCTCGATAGCATCAAGCCATCTGTGGCAGCCAAGCTGACAGCCGGCAAAGAGTCGGCTTATATGAGTAAAACTATCGCTAAAATTTGGTGCGACGCCCCGGTAAAGCTAGACCTAGCTGCGATGGATGCTAGCGACCTGGATGCGCCGCGGTTAGCCCAGCTCCTAAAGAAACTGGAATTTAATTCACTAATTCGACGCTTACCTAAAAATATGCAGGCGACCTCCAGCCAGGCGAGCTTGTTCGCTAGCGCTACTAGCTCTGAGATTAGTGCTCTTGCGGTGGTAGATTGGCCAGGCACACTTACCTTAGACGGCGCGGATGAAGCCTTTATTCACATCAGCCCAGACGGCAAAGACGTATGGCTATCGACAGATGGAAAAACAGTTGCCACGAAGCCATTAAAAGAGGTTTCAAGCAGTATTTGGCGAGCATTAGAGCTAGCAAGTGTAGTGACATATGACGCAAAGACACTATACCATCACGCACACGATGCTGGGGTAGAGGTAAGGTTTGACTCGGTGCACGATATTCGACAGTGTGCATTTTTGCTCGATCCACTGCGGCGGGACCGTTCAATTGGCGGGCTGGCAGGTGAAGAGGTTGATGTAGGCGATTTAGGCCGTGTAATGGGGGTGTTAGCAACAATTTATTACAGGCAGAAAAAGTCGCTAGAAACCATGCCAAAATTAGCGTCAGTAGCCAGAACAATGGATTTCCCACTAGCATATTTGCTGTATCGAATGGAGGTGCGGGGCGTAAAAATTGATACTCAGCTGCTGGCTAGGATGAGCGATGAGCTGATGCTTGAATACCAAAAGCTTGAACAAGAAATCTATTCACTGGTTGGATACGAGTTTAATATCGCCAGCCCTGCGCAGCTGTCAGAAGTGTTATTTACAAAACTGCAGCTGCCGACGACTGGAATTAAAAAAGGAAAAACCGGTTATAGTACTGGCCAAAAAGAGCTAGACAAACTACGAGGCATGTCGCCGATTATTGAGCTTATCGAGCGAACGCGCGAATTAGCAAAATTAAAAAATACCTATATCGATGCTTTGCCGAAATTAGTCGATGGAAGTAGCCGTCTGCACACAACTTTTAATCAAGACGTTGCCAGTACCGGCAGGCTTAGCAGTACAAATCCAAACCTTCAGAATATACCGATACGGAGCGAGCTAGGACGTAGAATCCGTCAGGCGTTTATCCCGGAAAAAGGCAACGTACTAGTGAGCGCTGATTATAGTCAGTTCGAACTAAGGCTTGCTGCAGTGCTAGCAAGCGACAAAAAATTAATAGAAGATTTTAACAGCAACATCGATATTCACACCAAAACTGCTAGCGAAGTATATAATATCCCACTTGATAAAGTTACCAAAGATCAGCGGCGCGATGCCAAGGTAATTAACTTTGGTGTTTTGTATGGCATGAGCCCGCACGGGCTGTCGGTAGCGACTGGAATGAATATAGCCAAGGCCAAAGAATTCATCGACCATTATTTCGAGGTGCGATCCTCGATTCGCGCGTTTATTGATAAGACCCTAGAGGATGCTAAAAATAACGGCTACGTGCAGACTTATTTTGGTCGGCGTCGCCCGACACCAGATATTAACAGCAGTAATTTTATGGTTCGAGAAGGTGCTAAGCGAGCGGCAGCCAACATGCCAATTCAGGGAACTGAAGCGGACCTGATGAAAATGGCAATGCTTGCAGTCGATGAGGAACTGTCAGGTTTGGGCGAACAAATACTTCAAATTCATGACAGTATCTTAGTTGAATGCCCCAAGGGAAACGGTGAAGAGGTAGCCAAAATCTTAAAAACTACCATGGAAAACATTTATCCAGACCTAGGCGTGCGCCTAAGGGTTGACGTATCACACGGAAACCATTGGGGCGAGCTTTAAAAAATATTGACAAATGATGTTTATGATGATAATATAGCAATATTATGAGCAGAGGTGGAATTAAAAGAGCTATTCCAACAATCGTAATGATTGTAATGATTGTTATTGTGGTTGTTGGCGTAGTCGCGATTATTCGTGGCATTTTCTTTGAACGTACGAGCGAAACAGAGGTTCAGACTAATGAGCTTTTAAGCATCGCCGCCGATAGAGATGTGCTCATGCGAGTGCGTGGGCCGATTGTGGCTGATGAAGAAACGCGCTCTTATGAGGTAACTGTTAGTCCATCTTCTAGGAGCCTGGTGCTTTACAGGGGCTATCGAGGTGAAGAAATTGACAGCATTCGTTTGTCGAACAACACACCAGCCTACGAAGAGTTTGTTTATGCGCTCGATCGTGCTCAGATGATGGACGGCGACGAGGGCGATGGTGATGACGATGAAGTGCGCGGGATTTGTGCAACCGGCGGTCTGTATGAATTTGAGATTCGTAACAATAATCAGACCTTGAAACGCCTATGGACTTCAACGTGTGGTCGCTCTTCAGGTACGCTAGTGGGCGATCGTGCGCATATGCAAAACCTATTCCTGCTGCAGATACCCGGTCAACAAGACGTGCTAGAGCCAGTTCGATTCTTTAGGCACGCTCCAGAACGCGCTATACTGGGAAGGTGATTAAGGCAATAATTTTCGATTGCTTCGGCGTACTAGTGACGACCGGACGAAATAAGTTATTCAGTGATTTTCCAAATCACACTGTAGCGCTTCATGATTTATCGATGCAGTCAGATTATGGCATTATATCGCGTGCAGAGTATGACGCGGCCATGGCGAAACTTACGGGGTTAAGTATAGAGCAGCTAGAGAGCAAATACTGGCTCAATTATACAGTT
>CAZEGC010000003.1:37434-40077 GCA_964511635.1 uncultured Candidatus Saccharibacteria bacterium
TAGACGACCTAGAAAGCAATGTAAGGGGTGCAGAAAATGTTGGCATGTCCGGCATTTTGTTTTCATCCGCAGAGGTTGCAAAAAAAGAATTAGCAGTAATTACGAAAAAAGAGTCCTAGTGTATGCCCGAGCTTCCAGAAGTCGAAACAGTACGAAGAGGATTAAGCGAACTAATTGTCGGTAAGGTCGTAAAATCTGTCGAACACGATACACCTAAAAGCTTTCCGAACGACACCATCCAAGTTAAGACCTATTTAGTTGACGCCACGATAATGGACATTCGACGACGAGCCAAGGTTCTGCTAATAGACTTATCAACCGAGTATACGCTCGTGATTCATTTGAAAATGACTGGTCAGTTGGTTTATAGGGGCGAGCAAGTCTTTGGCGCCGGGCATCCGTCTGATAGCCTGGTGGGCAAGCTGCCTGATCGCAGCACCCGCGTAACGCTGTCGTTTACAGACGGGTCGCAGTTATTTTTCAATGATCAGCGCAAATTCGGTTGGATGAAGCTGTTTGCTACCATCGATGTACCGAGCATCAATTTCATGCAGCGGGTCGGTCCAGAGCCCCTGGAGGCTAATTTCACGCCCGAAGAATTTGCGAGTCGTTTCAAACGTCGAGCGCGGACAAATATCAAGGCTGCGCTGCTGGATCAAACCGTGGTGGCTGGAGTCGGTAACATCTATGCCGATGAGAGTTTGTGGGCAGCACGCTTGCACCCTGGCAGGCTTGTTGGCAGTTTGTCTGAGGATGAATTTTACGAACTTTTCGTGGCAGTTCAGGCCGTCATGAACCTGGCAATTGAAAAGGGCGGTTCGACTGATCGAAATTACGTTAACGCCGAGGGCAAAAAGGGAAGTTACATCGATTTTGCGAATGTGTTTCGTCGCGAGGGCTTGCCTTGCCGGCGCTGCGGCGCGACAATTATCAAATTCAAGCACGTAGCCAGAGGCACACACATCTGCCCGCAGTGCCAGCAGGTTTAAGCTATACTGGGTAATAGATGATTACACTTTTTACCGGTGAAAATAGTTTTGAACGTGGTCGTGCGCTGCGTGATTTAAAGGCAGCATTTGATGGTGAAATAGTGGCTCTAGACGGTAGCGAGCTGGAGCTTCACCAGCTGCCCGATCTGTTAATGGGCGCAACCCTGTTTTCATCTAGCCGCATGGTGATAATTAGCGATCTTTCGTCGAACAGCGCCGTGTGGCCAAAGCTAGGGGAGTGGCTAGAAAGAGTTGCTAGTGACACTCATTTGGTTCTGGTCGAACCAAAGCCGGATAAGCGCACTGCTAGCTATAAAACTTTGAAGAAGCTAGCAGATGTCAGACAATTTACACCGTGGTCTGACCGCGACCGAGCAAAAGCTGAATCATGGCTGGTGGGGGAGGCTAGGCTGCATAATATTAATTTAGATAAAAAATGTATTCGTGCGCTCGTTGATAGGGTAGGGGTTGATCAGTGGGGGCTGTATCATGCACTGCAAAAATTAGCAGTTTTTGATGAAATAACACCGGAACTAATTAAAGAACATATTGACCAGACCTTAAGTGAAAATGTATTTAATCTACTAGAGGCTGCGCTAAAAGGTGATGGCCAGCGCGTATCGGATATGATTTCGACACTAGAGCTGAAGGAGGATGCGTACAAAACATTCGGATTGCTAGCAGGGCAAGTATTTCAGCTGGCGGCACTGTCGGTGGCTACGAAGCCTGCTAGTGATGTTGCAAAAGACATTGGTGCGCACCCCTACGCATTATCGAAGCTAGCACCGTATGCTAGGAAACTATCTCGGAAACAGATAGCTAGCATTGTAAGGATTTTTGCAGATGCAGACAGTGATATGAAGATGTCAAAAGGCGAGCCGTGGCTGTTGATTGAGCGCGCGCTAGTGAAGGTGTGCGGAGGGGGTTAGTTAGCCATACACCGCACGGCAAAGCCATACTGCTTAGAGTAAATAGTATCATCGTCACCTAATCCTCCCCCTACGGACGAGCGTGCGTATGCAGCAGTAGAAAAAATATTGAGAGAGGTCCAATAGAAGCCATTGGAGCCCTGATTACTGAAACCATTATGCCAGATGCCGCTATTTTGACCATACCAGGATGCTCCACTGCTAGCATTCTTAAGAATCTCAAACTCACCACCACTTCCGCCCGTTGGCAAGCGCCACCCAGCAGGACAGACGGTTATGCTTGGGTCTGGCGCAGGCGTGGAAGCGTTATCACAAGCTGCAGTGTCTTGTCCACCCATAGCCGCACACCAGTTATACAGATAGCCGTATTGACCTGTGCCATTAGTTGAAGTAGATGGGTTGTTGGGTTCAGTGGTGTAGCTAGTAGTACTAGGTACTACGTAGTAACGAGGGGCGGTATAGGTTGTTGAGCCGCCAGTACCGTTCGTAAGCGTCTTAGTATCGTTATATGTATTACTCCCACCCCCCGCATAAGCCAGATTAGTCAACATCCAACACTTACCATCAGCTAGCTCTTGTACCCAGTAGGTGTGGTTATCTCTAGCGTCAACCGCTCGGATGCGCTCATTCGGGCAGTTAGCGCTAGTAATTTGTTGGATATGGACACCGTCAGCTATGGTGGGGGTACCACCCCCACCAGGTGCACTACCCTCATGCCCACTACA
>CAZEGC010000004.1:0-18867 GCA_964511635.1 uncultured Candidatus Saccharibacteria bacterium
GAACCGATGACCTCTTCCATGCCATGGAAGCGCGCTAGCCAACTGCGCCAATGCCCCGTACGCTTGAGCTTTAGTGATTATATCAAAGATTCACCTCATTTGGATAGAGGTGAATCTTTCGCTGCTGCGCGCCCACCCGGGGCACGGTGTTTGTTCTGACTGTATGTTTGTTTCTGTCTGACGCAAGGTTGTACCCCCTTGCGCACCAGCTTGAATAATATTATGAGCGAAAAATATAATAACGCAAGCTTTTTGCTATAATACCCTTCATGAAGAAAATTAAACAAAAAAATAATCAAATAATAGAACTACTGGGCTGGATAGGCGTAGGTTTAATTATTAGCGGCTACTTTCTAGTATCGGCTGCCCTTATTTCAGGTGATGAAATAATTTATCATACCTTGATGCTAGCTGGGTCACTGCTTGTGGCAGTTATCTCTATTCAAAAACATGCCAAACAACCTGCACTGCTAAACATTTTATTCGCAATTATTGCTAGCTACGCCATAGTGCGTATACTCGTGTTGTAATTTAATAGTAATTTTATCTAAAGTATGCTTAAATAGAAATGTTCAGAAGCAGACGTGAAACGAAACAAGAAGCGGATGTTTACCTCTAATAACGGTAGAGCCTCTCACTTCTTTATCAACTATCACCGCATGGTCGATCTGACGATAGCAGTTAAAGAAGAAAGAGCATACCATACATATGGCACAGCAAAATCTATTCGTAGGCAGCCTAGCTTACGCTACGACTGATGACGGTTTGAACGAATTTTTCGCTTCAATCGGCCCAGTTAAAAGTGCACGCGTCATCACTGACCGTGACAGCGGACGATCAAAAGGTTTTGGTTTCGTTGAATTCGAAAACGACGAAGACAACCAAAAAGCAATTGATCAGCTAGACGGCAAAGAGCTAGATGGACGCACAATTAGCGTCAACCTAGCAAAACCACGCGAAGAGCGACCTCGTCGCGATGACCGTGGTAACGGCGGCGGAGCATTTCGCCAACGCAGCTGGTAGTTTCTACCTAGCAATAAAAATACTCGCTTTAATCAGCGAGTATTTTTATTTCACTAGTCAACTAAGCAACCACCCCTCGTTAATACTACGGGGGTTTTTATTTCCACACCGAACACTGGCTATTACGAAAGTAAATCTTCTAAGTCCTGCTGGGAGATTACTGCGACATTATACTGCTGAGCTTTTTTTAACTTGCTAGATCCAACATTGGCTCCAGCAACTAGATAGTCGGTATCTTTCGCAACAGACGACTGAAACACACCACCGTTTTCACGAATTATATCTGCTGCCTGGTCACGACTCATGGATTCTAGCGTCCCAGTTACCACAAACTTTTTGCCTACTAGCGAACCATGTGGTTTTTGATATTCAGGCTCCACGCCAAGTTCATGAAATTTAGCCAGCAACGCTTGATTATCGTCATCAGCAAACCATGCAACTATACTTTCGGCGACTATTGTGCCAACACCGTCAATTGCGAGTAAATCATCTAGGCTAGCATTTTTAAGTGCGTCGATAGATTCAAATTCGCTTGCTAAATCAACTGCAGTTTGCGAACCCACGTGCCGAATGCCCAGCCCATAAATAAATCTAGCAAGTGGTGGATTTTTCTTGGACTGAATCGCTTCGACTAGCTTGCTAGCAGAAACTTCCGCAAACCTATCCAGATCCAGTAGCTGATCTTTGGTAATTAAATAAATATCTGCCAAATCTTTTACCAGCCCAGCATCAACTAGTGCTTCGACGTTTTTTTCGCCAAGTGTGTCAATATCGAGCGCTCCTCTGCTTGCAAAATGCTGCAGTGCTCTTTTCAGTAACAACGGGCCGGTCGCACCCTTTACCCGATAAACAGCTTCACCCTCAGCACGTTCAAATTCAAGGTTGGGGTATTGGGTTTTTAAAACCTCTTCGTAATTAAACACTTTACTCGTCCTGGGGCGTAGATCCTTCACTACACTTTCGATTTGCGGTATTATGTCCCCAGCCTTAAAGACTACCACTGTGTCACCAATTCTAATATCTTTTCTGGCAATTTCATCAGCGTTATGCAAACTCGCATGCCTGACAGTTGTGCCCGCTACTGTAACGGGATCAAAAACTGCAACTGGAGTCGCGGCACCTGTTCGCCCAAGGCTAATTACTATATCGCGCACAACTGTGGTGGCTTTTTCAGCGTCATACTTATAAGCCACGGCGCCCCGCGGCTGCTTGCCGACTATACCGAGGCTCGCAAACTGCTTACGGTCGTTTAATTTTATAACCAGCCCATCAGTTATAAATGAAAGCTTGTGGCGTTTTTCATCCCACTCTTGAACAAATTCCATAACTTCATCTAGCGTCTTAAATACTTGGGCCTGAGGATTTCGCTTGAGTCCTATTCTATCTAGCATTTGATACGCAAACTCATTTGTCGGTATTTCATCTTCGCCAGTGCGCAGCAGATCATACGCCCTAAAATGAAGTGGACGGCCTGCTACTAGGCTCGGATCTAGTTGACGAATCGTACCGGCCGCCAAGTTTCGGGGATTTGCAAACTCAGCTAACCCATCTTTACGACGGCTGTCGTTTAGAGCTTTGAAGTCACTCTTTAGCATCAGAATCTCTCCGCGAACTTCAGTCCGACCAGTCAGCATAATCCGAGTATCAGCTGAATCTTGCAGACGTAGCGGAATGTTGCGAATTGTCCTCACGTTATTTGTAACGTCCTCGCCAACATAGCTATCCCCTCTGGTTATCGCACGGACTAATACCCCATCCTCGTAAATTAGCGCGCAGGCCAAGCCGTCCATTTTTATGTCAACGAAAAATTCTATCTCTTCATCTGGTAGCAGTTTCTTCACCCTACCTACCCACGCTACTAATTCAGATCGATCAAATACATCATTCAAGCTCAGCATCCGCTTAGAGTGAGCAACCTTTTTAAATCCTCCCACAAGCTCGCTGCCAACTCGCTGAGTTGGACTATCACTAGCTATTAACTCTGGGTACTCAAGTTCAATCTGCTTTAATTCATTAAATAGACTATCGTACACGGCATCATCAACTGACGGGCTGTCTAGTACGTGATATTCGTAGCTATATTTATTCAATAGACTACGCAGCTCGCGCGCACGTTTACTAGGTTGACTCAACGTCATCTTCAACCACCTTTCTGTAGAGCATATAAATATAACTAGCCGTAAAAATAAGCGTCACTGAACTTAGAATCAACACTGTAAGTGGAACTAGTGGTAACCATTCTACCTCAGGCCAAGCGCCTATTAGCCACCTGTTAAACAATATAACAGGCACGGCAGTCAATAACCAAAATAGGCCAACCGGAACAATCAACCATAGTACCCTCATAAGCAGCCTGAGCCGCCTGCCTACCACTAAATCGCCTGCTACCCTGAACGCATTTAACGGGTACATCCCCGGCAGAGTAACGATAACTAAGGCCACCACTGTACTTATCGCCCAATAAAGTGACAATACCACCAGCAGCACTAACCCGATCGAAAACAGCATACCCTCAACGCCCGCAGTCAACATGCCGGCGCCCTGGGCGGCACCGAAGGCTATTGCCGCAAGCGCGGCAGGTAAAAGTTGAATTATTAATATGCCAAACATTAAAATCATAGGTAAGATTGGTGCACCTGCATTATATAGTCCATCGCGCAGCTTAATCTTATTACCAGCTAGCAAGTTCCGCAGCAGCCAAACTACCACTAGCCAAAAGTATAGTGTAATTATTCCGGCGTAGGCCTGCTGAGCCTCTGGGGCAGAAGAAGCCGAACCTCCGCTGATAGTAGCAATTAACAGTATGCTCGCCTCGCCTACTTTACCAAGGTTGCCTTCAAAAACCTCCTGACCGGTTTCTGTTAATAAATCGCCCAGCTGCAGGAACACGTCTTGGGACGCAATGCCAACTAGTACAATAGTCAGCAGAGCATGCCAAATGACTAGTCCCGTGAAAATACGGCGATGACTATGAAGTGCCCTGAGTACGGTCGAGGCAAAGGATACGTAGCCTGGTAGCTTTAACGAGCGCACATAATCACGTCGCCTGGTACGTCTGAATGATCGATGCGGGCGCCTATTTAAAAACAGTTTAGCGCGAGCCTTAACCCGCGCAACTAAGTTTTTGAAATTTACTTTTAGTACCATAACAAGTTCTAAAAACGACCAGCATTTTTCCTAAGACGCGCTATCCTATCTTCTAGCGGTGGATGACTACTGAATAATTTATTAAAAAAGCCTTTTTTCAGAGGGTTACTCAAAAACAAGTGCGCAGTGGAGGTGTGTTGAGTCTTCATTGGACGTTGATAATCGCGGAGTTTTTCAAGCGCACTAGCCATCCCCTCAGGGTGACGTGTTGTCATCGCACCACTAGCATCGGCCAGATACTCACGCTGACGGCTAACAGCCATTTGAACGATAACTGCAATCAGTGGCGCCAGCACAATTACAACCAACCCGACGACTAATACGATTGGACTACCGTTATTATCTCTACGATCTCCACTAAAAAATAACATCCTTAAAGCTATATCAGCCAGTAGACCTATTGCGCTCACTAGCCCAAAAGTTATCATACTGACTCGGATGTCATAGTTTTGAACATGGCCCATTTCGTGTGCCATAACTGCTTCTAGCTCGGTATCGCTCATTACATCCAGCAACCCTGTGGTGACGCCAACAATAGCGTCCTTTGGGCTGCGCCCAGTGGCAAATGCATTTGGCGCAGGATCGTCAATAATATAAATCTTTGGGGTCGGAAGGCCGGTAGATATAGACAAATTTTCAACAATCCGATAAAGCCTTGGGTTATCTCTTTTTTCAATTTTCTTAGCACCTGTCATCGCAACCGCTAGCTTGCTAGCAATAAAATATTGTATCAATGCGTAAATGGCTGCAATGACTATGACAGTGACTGCTATTGACTGATTACCGTAAAGATAACTAACCACCCAACCAATCGCACCAATAATCGCCACGAATACCGCCATGATCAGCACGGTGTTACGTTTATTGGCTGCGATTGATTTATACATGAGCTAAAAAGTCCTGCTAAGATTTACTAGATATAGATTGTATTAGAATAAGCTTATTAACTTAAAAGCTAACTTCGACTGGATTTTCGATACTTGCCATGTCTTCAACTTCAAAGAATTCACGCTGCTTAAAGCCTAGCATGCCTGCAAACAAATTGTTCGGAAAAATCTGGATCTTGGTGTTAATGTCACGGACACCACCATTATAGAAACGACGCGCAGCCTGAATTTTGTCTTCGGTGTCAACTAATTCTCGCTGCAGTTCAGCAAAATTCTGGCTAGCCTTTAGGTCTGGGTAAGCCTCTGCGACTGCAAATAGACTTTTCAAGGCTCCTTCTAGCATATTCTCGGCTTGCTCAGTTTCC
Source organism: uncultured Candidatus Saccharibacteria bacterium (assembly GCA_964511635.1). Taxonomy (GTDB): domain Bacteria; phylum Patescibacteriota; class Saccharimonadia; order Saccharimonadales; family Saccharimonadaceae; genus CAZEGC01. Next base: position 5,423 of record CAZEGC010000004.1, read on the forward strand.
TTGACTCCACTTGCGCCCATAACAGCAGTCCGTGCTTTTGTAACTTCTTCGAATACACCCTTTTCATGACTTGCGTAGCCTTTGACGGTATTTACAAGTTGCGGGATCAAATCCGCCCGTCGCTTTAGCTGTACAGTGATATCACTCCACGCCTCATCAACACGTACTTTTAATTTGACCAATGCGTTATAAGTCGCCCATAGGAAGATTGCCAATACTGCAACAATCGCCAGCACAATCCATAATCCTTCCATTTTTTCTTCCCCTCGTTTTTAAATTTACACTTCCGATTATATCATTTCAAACCAAAAAACTCGACCTTAAGTCGAGTGATTTTTGGTTGGTGCGCAGAGCGGGAATCGAACCCGCACGCCGTTTCATGGGCAAGGGATTTTAAGTCCCTCGTGTCTACCTATTCCACCATCCGCGCGTGAATTTTTATGGAGGCACGTACGGGATTTGAACCCGTGTACGCGGTTTTGCAGACCGCTGCGTAACCACTCCGCCAACGCGCCAAAATTCTGGTACTATATTACACTAAAACTAAACTATAATCCACGCACGGACGATTACACGTCAAATATATAAGCCACCTTTTGAGGTGTTCTGAAGTCAGACGTTGAGGAGGAATTAATACCCAACCTTCCAGATGAATTAGAGCCCCAGCAGTAAGCTTCGCCGCTAGCAAGTGCACAGGCGTGTCCATAGCTAATGTCATGATACGACACGCGCTTATCACCTAAGCCTGAACCTGTATTAACAGCTACTGGCGTCGTGCGGTTAATGGTGGTATCATCCCCCAGTACCCCATGATTATTATTGCCCCAACAAAATAAATTACCATCAGCAACAGCACACGTTTGCTCACTTCCTGCCACAATCGACTCAATACTTTTCTCACTTAGAGCGCCCGATGTGTCCACTGCATCGGCGACTAGAATTGTAGTGGTCGAGCCATTGCCAATCTGACCTGGCCAGCCATAACCCCAGCAGTAGGCTGAACCATTGGCTACGACACAGGTATGACCGCTACCAGTCGATATATCAGTGAGAGTAGCGCTTGAAGGAAGGGCTGACGTGCCCCCTGTCCAAACTGCTGTCGGTGAGCTGATCGTACCTCCCCAGGTATTATTTCCTATACGGCCATTCGTACCAGCGCCCCAACAGTATCCAGCCCCGTTAGCAATTGCACAGGTGTGAGTATTGCCGGCGTCAATTTTTGCAACAGAACGTCCATTCATATCACCCACTGGAACAGCATAGGGCTGATTCCGGTTAGAGGTAGATGAACCGCCTAGCTTATTGTCTGATCCGTCACCCCAGCAAAATCCCCTACCCCTAGACACACCGCAGGTGTGGTTCATCCCAGCCTTAATTGATGTAAACCTGCCCCCTTCAAGGGCTGAGGCGTTCATATTAACTGCCACAGGCAAGGCGCTCGACGAGCTAGAACCATTCCCTAGTTGCCCACTGGTGCCGTTACCCCAGCAAAACGCCTCTCCATTCGCTAGAGCACAAGTGTGATTACCCCTTGCTGTAATAGCTGTGACAGTCTTGCCTTCTAAGACTCCCGAAGTATCAACTGGGGTAGGAGAGGTCGAATTGGCCGTAGACCCATTCCCCAGTTGACCATTCCAGCCATACCCCCAGCAGTAAGCTCTGCCATTCTTTATGCCACAGCTGTGATTTTGGCCATTTGCAATATTCGTAATTCGACCGCCAGTCGTAACGTTATAGGTGTTAATAGCTACAGGAATATTCTTATCATCAGCGTCACCATCTCCTAGCTGCCCACTGGCGCCATTGCCCCAACAATATGATCTTCCGTTAGCAGTAGCGCAGGTATGAAAATTACCTGCAGCTATATCTGTCACAAAATAACCGCTCATATTCTCTGAATCATCAATAGGATTAGGGTGTAAATAATCTGTGTCTGCACCACTGCCAAGTTGACCACTAGACCCCTGACCCCAACAATATGCGCCACCGTCCGCCACCGCACAAGTATGCGACGAGCCTGCAGAAATGTCCGTAACGGCTAATCCGCTAAATGATCCAGATGTGCTAACTGCTACTGGTGTTGACTGGTTACCGCTCGAACTACCATCCCCTAGTCTGCCGTTATGTCTATACCCCCAACAGTGGGCCGTTCCATTCGCTACAGCACACGTGTGTCGGTTTCCGGCACTGATCGCAGTGACCGTCTTGCCACTTAAGGTTCCCGCACTGGATAAGTCAAAAGGTGTTAACACGTCGCCAGTAGTTGATCCGTTGCCAATTGTACCGTAGCTAGCAAGCCCCCAGCAGTAGGCTGAACCGTTGGCTACTGCGCAGGTGTGTGACGTACCTGCACTTATTGCAGTCACGTCACTACTAGCAAATGAGCCGCTACCTGAGACTACGCTAGGGTAGACTTGACTACCAGAGCTGGTATTATCACCTAGGCGCCCCTGCGTTCTGTCGCCCCAGCAATAAGCCGACCCATTAGCCACCGCACATGAGTGCCTTTCGCCAACACTAACACTACTGGCAGTTTTTCCATTAAGCCCCCCGACCGCCTTAACGGGTGTATCCCTCTGATCGGTGCCTCCGTATCCGAGCTTTCCATAAGTTCCAGTGCCCCAACAAAACACCTCTCCATCCGCCACTGCACAGGTATGTGACGTGCCTGCACTTATGTCCGTAACGTACTTACCCTCTAGTAAGCCCCCCACAGCTACAGGATATAATTGCTCTGAAGTCGACCCATTGCCAAGTCGGCCACCTCCTCCTGCACCCCAGCAGTAGGCTATACCTCCAGATATGCCACACGAGTGTGAGCCGCCTGAAGCAACTTTATCCAAGTTATAGGTTATCTTAACACCTATATCGCCCGTAACTGACTGCGTGTATGTTCGCCAAATTGACCCGTCACTAGAACGCAGCAATTCAACAATCCCATCCGACCTAACGGCACCTGCTCCAGCGGCTATTTCATGCACTGCAAATGTAGAGCGATACTCGCTCGTTGAAATAACGTACTCACTGAAGCTTGCGCCACCTTGACCGCCACAATCTGTGTCGGGCCTAAGCAGGCTAGATTCCGACCACTGCGCTTGCCCACCGTTACTATCGACACACTCCATGGCCCGTGTTAAACCAGCCTCTGCAGCTTCTCGCGCAATGCGATTGTAATACTGCGTAGTCAGCCCATTGCGCATTGCAGTTGAAGCCTGAACAGACGCAAGTACAGTAACAAGCATTATAACAGATGCTATTATGACAGTTGGTAGTGCAAACCCTACCTGCATCGTACTGCTTAAAGCAATTTTTGTATACAACATAGCACTAATGCTTATATTAACACGTGGTTACGAAAAATGTATCACCGCCTCGATTTAGTTCAAATTATTAAATGGTTACTGCTTCAGTTTTACAGATTACTGCGCAACCACTCCGCCAACACGCTACTTTCATATAGGTACCAACGCTTACACCTTCAAATAGTATACTCATCGCTAGAAAACTGAAGTCATGTCTACCACCAGTGGGGTGTTGCTCGTGATCGGATCCGTACCACCAACTCCAATCTGACCGCGATTATTATACCCCCAGCACCAAGGTTCGCCATTCACTGTAGCGCAGGTAAATCCATTCCCTGCCGTTATCTGATCTGATTTCGTGCCAACCGGGAAGCTTACCCTCACTGGGTTGGATCGATTTGTGGTTGCTGACACACCATCCCCAGTTTGACCATATAAGTTTTGACCCCAGCAATACGATTCACCGCCTACTATGGCACACGTATGCTGGAGTCCGGCTGTCACCCTGCTAGCCATCCTGTCGTTTAGGGTGGGGTTTTGCGCAAGCGGCGTCGCAAGTCCCGAACCTGGGATGACCTCATTACCTCGCTGAGCATACGCGTTTGACCCAAAGCATATTACAATTCCTCTACTAAGCGCACAGGTATGCTGCTGCCCTAGCGACATGTAATCAACTTCGATAAACCCTAGTCCCCCATCATCGGCTGACGTAGACAGTCTATTGGCAACAGGTGAATTTGCGTCACCCGTAGGAGATGCCGGATTGTTTAATTGACCAGAAGAATTACTACCCCAGCAATATGGCAACCTATTAGCTAGCGCACACGTATGGTCACCTCCGGCGAAAATCTCACTGAACTTATAGTTCTGTGTGTCCACGCCACCCGGCAAAGACGAAACCTTGACTGGGATATTACTGCTGGCTGCTCCTGAGCCGTTACCTAGCTGTCCATGATTGTTCCTACCCCAGCAAAAGGCCTCTCCGTTTGCAACTGCACAGGTGTGCCTCTCACCCGTAGCTATACTAGAGATAACCCTATCCCCTAATACGGCACGATTTATTAATGTGGCAACAGTACGCTCTTCATACGTACCGTCTCCTAGTTGCCCATACTGATTATCCCCGGCGCAATAAACTTCCCCATCAGCCAATATGCAGGCATGCCCGCTGCTAATTGCCATGTCTGTGACTACTCTACCCTCTAAAGATACACCGAAGTCGACTTGTACAGGCCTACCGCTGTTTACCATAGAGCCTGAGCCGTCAATCTCGACCCCACCCCAGCAATAGAATTTACTTAGCTTAATAATACAAGTATGCCCTCGTTGAGTAACTATTTTCTGTACTGTATTTGTTTGTTCAACCGCTGAAAGCACGACTGGAATCAGACTCAGGTTCTCGCTACTGGTTCCATCCCCAAGTTGACCATAGTCATTATTACCTATGCAGTACGCCCGACCATTAGCAATGGCACAGAGGTGGTCAATACCCATTGAGACACTCGTGATAGCCCTATCCCCCAACGAAACTCCTACTACCTCACTTACGTCAATAGGCTCTGGACTATCAGCGGGTCCACTACCTGCTGTCCCTCCCCAGCAATATACACGACCATTAGCAGTCACACAGGTATGGCGATTACCGATAGACACATCAACTATAGCATTGCCTGCAAGTGGACCCCCTCCTTCGTAAGGCACCGGTATAGGCTCATTTATAGACACGCCCGGTCCGGACATGCCCGGTCCGGAGCCTGCGCCCAGCTCACCATACTCACTGCCACCCCAGCAAAAAACTTCGCTATTCGCCATAGCGCAACTATGATGTGAACCTACCTGCACATGACTAATCTTTCTGTCGCCTAAAGCCCCACCAGATCTGTGTACTTTAACTGGTATGGTTGAATGGCCGCTAGAGGCTCCTCGGTCACCAAGCTTGCCCTGATCACGCGAACCCCAGCAGTACGCATCACCGTCAGAAACTGCACATACATGATTATTCATTAATGAAACGCTTATTGACTCTATCGTTTTACCCCAAATTTCGCTAAGATGGTCATCGTAAACAGGGATGGGAATCGGCGCCACCGGAAGAGCCGTCTGGTAGCCTGACCCCACACCTTGGTTTGCACCTGGACCGAATCCCGATCCCAATTGACCAAAATCATTACGCCCCCAACAAAAACCTTTTTTATTTGCCACCGCACAAGTTGTTTCACGACCGGAAGATATATCGGTTACGGCTTGCCCCTCCATGAAAGCATCGTAAGAAGATGGACTACCGTTAACTAGCACTGGCGAACTATTAGTCACCTTAACTGGTACATTGCTAGCACCTCCAGTATTGCCATTGCCTAGCTGCCCATACTCATTCCATCCCCAGCAATAGGCTTCGTATTGTGCAATCGCACATGTGTGTGAATGCCCCGATGAGATGGCAGTAATTGTTTTTCCATCGAGAACTCCGCTGGTACTTACGGGAACTGGAACACTACTATCATCTGTACTGCCGTCGCCTAGCTGCCCATGATTATTTCTCCCCCAACAGTAGGCTCTTCCATTGGTTATACCGCACGAGTGGCGCCCGCCGGCGGATACTTGCTCCATGTTATATGTCACTTCTATGTCGGTTCTCTGCGTTAAAGATTGAGTATATGTTCTCCAGATTGATTCATCACTAGTACGAATCAATTCAACAACTCCAGTTGATCGAACCTTATCGGCTCCAGCCGCAACCTCATCAACACTAAACGTTGCTCTGTATTCATCAGCCCTTATTACATATTTAGCTAAACCTTCAGTCTCTGATCCGCTACAATCAGTTCCTGGTTTTAGCTGCGAAGTGTTCGACCACAGCGCTTGACCGCCACTACTTTCAATGCAAAGGGCAGCTTTTGCCAGTCCCGCCTCAGCCGCGTCTCTCGCTATTCTATTAAAATGCTGGGTAACCAGGGCGTTTCGAGTAGACGTAATAGCCTGTACTGTCGTTAGCAGTACAACCAGCATGACGACAGAGGCAATCAAAACAGTTGGCAGCGCAAACCCTACCTGCCTCGTACTGTTAAAAGCAATTTTTGTATATGACATAGCACTAATGCTTACATTATACACGCGGTTACGAAAAAATGTACCCCGCACCCTTGACTGCCGACAGTGCAAAACCCGCGCAATAGACGTGCCTAGCGGTAGGCTCTTTGCTTAACATGACCAAGGTGCCTATATATTACACAGCTTTATACTATTGAATTATCTAAACGCTTCTAAATTACAGCACTAATATACAAAGTCTCGCTCGCCTGACGTCTGGGATCCGCCTACATCCGAAACAATTCTGAGAGTGTAGCTCTTATTCTGCTTATCAATCGGCAGGCGAATGTTAGCTACAAATTGACCAGTTAACTGACTGTCGATTTTGCTGTATAAATCCTTGACCTCACTCGGTGTATTGGCTTCCAGGTACTGACCACCTGTTGATGATGAAATATCTTTCATTGGTTGAGGGTTAAATGCATCGCCTTTTATTCCAACCGAAAATACGGGGATGTTTTTTTGATTTGCAGCATCGATAACAGATTTTTTGGTATGTTTCCTCGACACCGTATCATTCCCATCCGTCAAGACAGTCACGGCTTGACGACCACAGTCGGGAACCATATCTATGCCCCTGGCTATCGCATCGTATAGTGCAGTATCACTCCTAGGCTCTATCTGGCGAATAGACTCAACTACCGCTTGTTTGTCCTGCGTGATTGAGCGCATGACATTAATTTCAGTATCAAACTGTATCAATCCAACTTGGTCGCCGCGCTGGAGATTATTTACATAATGCTCAGCTGCAGACTTAGCATTGACCATAGCATCGCCTACCATGCTGCCGGACCGATCAATCGCAAGTACGTTCGTCAGTGGCAGCTTTACTGTATCGACTGGCTCGAATTCAAAGTCATCTATTTCGCGGCCATCTAGATACACCTTGACGTCACGACGACCAAAATTCGTATTAACATTACCTTCATCGCTACTAACGGCTACATATGCTGATACTACGCCAGGACTGCATGTTTCAATTTGATTGATCCTAAGTGATAAACCCTCTATGTTACGCTGACTAACCGATCCGCTCAGCGAAGTACTGCCCCCGCTCAGCTTGTTACCCGCGCCAGAATCAGACGAACTGTTTGACTGGTCGTCTTCGGAAATCACGCCTTTTTGAGCGACAGCAAAAACTAACACCGCAACTGCTGCAGCTAGCAGCACTGTAATTGCTAGAAGTATTAGGTTTTTCTTACTTAGATTTAGTTTCATAATAATTCGTATCGCAAGCTGCAATTAATTAGGCATACGGAAGCCATCAATTGGCGGTAAAGTTCCGCCGAAGTAGATAGAATATTCAGCACCAGGTGCAGGCTTAGTAAACGCAATAAAACATTCTAAGCTTTCGCCTCCGGCAAGTCTTCTCACGCAACTATGAGTTGCCAGCGCTATGCCGTCCTGGTCTTTGATCACATTGTGTTTAGTACCAGATTCGTTATCTAACAAGTAAGCGTTCGATTTACTAATACCGAGGTCGCCTATAGCCGCCCTAGTAGTTCTACTGCAGCCGTCGCAGGTATTTCTTATAGCATAATTAACCATTACATTAGTCGCTGTCTCTTCAGGTTCATAGATAACCATTTCCAAATTAGTATCATAACTATCCAAGTTTACCGTTCTGGCAATTTTCCGTTCTGACGTGCCGGCATCTTCTTCATTATCAACATCTCCAGACTGCGAGGTATTGGTAGAGTTGTTTTGATTGTTGTCGCTAGAGTCAGACATTAGCATGCTGGCAAGCACGCCAATTGCAACCAGAAGAGCCAAGATGACTAGCCCAATTATGACGCCGAATTTATTTTTCTTAATAAACCCTTTTGCGCCACTTGAAGCAGTTTCTGGGGCAGGTTCATGAGGCACGTTTTGGTCAGTATTGTCCATGTGGTCTCCTTTGATTAATTGCTATACATATAATAACATGTGTGTAACATTTAGGGATTTAGGCTGAGTGAATTTATATAAAAATCCTATTTGGTGGACCAGGTGGCTAGAAAGGTTCATCCTTTTAATCTGCTATTTTCTACATTTAGAAATGGCCGGATAAAAGGGCCTTAGCGCACAGAGCAAGATCTTACTTCATAGAGATTTACATAAAATGCCAGCTAGTTTAGAGACCCGTACTTCATATTTATATATTGTATCGCTGCTTTGCTGATGAGAAGTGGTTTATGGCGCTAAGTAGTGGAATAGCTTCGTTACCTAGTTCAGTCAGGCTGTAGGTTACATCTGCTCTTGATTTTTCGACACGATGTATAAGGTTGCTATCTTGCATGTCTTTTAATCGTTTCGATAAAGTTGCGGTATTGACACCTTCAAGCCTACGCGCCAGCTCGTTAAATCTTAGTGAACTCCCGTCTGATAATTCATCAATTAACCTTAACGTCCAATAGTCGCTCAATATTTTGAGGCTTGGAAGACAGATTGGTTGTTTTGTAGCTATAGGGTTCATAATATATTTGCTTTAAAAATTAAAGTACTCTATAATTAAAAGTACTATAATAATTATAGCACTCAATTGAAGGAGGGGCAACATGAACGTATCAATCATAGGAACTGGCAATATGGCTAAAGGAATTGGCACACGTCTAGTAAGTGGTGGTCACAAAGTGTCACTTCACTCTAAAGATCAAATAAAGGGCAACGAACTAGCAGAGCAACTAAAGCAAGTAAACGACACGGCTGATGTTGCAGTTGTGTCTGTTGGTTCTGAGTTAGATGAGATAGTAATTATCGCGACGCCTTATACTGAAATCGAAAACATTGCTAAAGAGTACAATGGCCTCAAAGGTAAAACAGTCGTTGATATTACAAATCCTGTAAACTTTGATACTTTCGAGCTCATTCCAGAACCTGGACAATCTGGGGCACAGGAGATAGCCAAGATACTGCCTGACGCAACAGTCATTAAGGCATTCAACACTACGCTTGCTGGTGCCCTAGAGGCTGGGCAAATTGATGGAAAAGAACTTGACGTCTTTATTGCTGGTGATGATGAAACTGCCAAGACTAATGTATCTGAGCTTGTTAAATCTAGCGGAATGCGACCAATAGATGTCGGTCCTTTGGCAAATGCTCGTCACCTAGAAGGTTTCGGTTTAATCCAAATGGCGGTACAAGACCAAATAGGCACGAACTGGATGAGTGCACTTAAGTTCATCGGTTAATTTGTTTAATCTGTAAACCTAAAGACCCTTCTTCGTGAGGGGTCCTTTATATACAAAAAGAGACGCAGGCTTAGGCGTCTCCTGTGGTCTCGTCGTGGTGCGGGTGAAGAGACTCTCCCACGTCCCGCGGGCCCGAAACTTCATCTTTGCAAACAAGTTTGCAAGAGAAGGTTTCCTTGTGAAGTGCCACTGGCACTTCTCACTCTCGACCTCATCGGCCGAAAGCTAGTAGCTACAACAAACCAATAAAATAGCCCGGACAGGCCGGACGATTTTATTGGTGCGGGTGAAGAGACTCTAACTCTCGACCTCTTCCTTGGCAAGGAAGCGCTCTAAACAACTGAGCTACACCCGCATGCTTTCAAAGATTATAGGTGAATGTATCCATTTTGACAAGCTCCCAGCAGCCGCCAAGGCTGCCGTTAAATTCAACCTGTGCCCACAGGTAAAATTTATCAAATAAAATTCCCCACACAATGGTGAGGGATTTTATTTGGTGGCTCCTCCCAGACTCGAACTGGGGACACAAGGCTCTTCAGGCCTCTGCTCTACCAACTGAGCTAAAGAGCCGCACTGGGTTTTCACTTCCCTTATTCTACAGGGGAGCGAAAACCTTTGCAAGACTTGCCTATTTATTCTTAGGCGCTTCAGCCGCACTGATGATATTTGTCGAGCCGCGTAGTGCGTCAATTAGTTCAACTGGAAATAGCATCATTGTTTTCTGACTTGGTTCGGTACTTATACGCTCAAGTGTACTTAGTGTGCGGAGGTTTAGCGCACCAGGCACGTTAGCAAACACAGCAGCCGCGTCAGCTAAATTCTGAGCTGCCACCTTTTCACCATCAGCATTAATAATGGTCGCCCGACGATCACGCTCAGCCTCAGCTTGCTTCGCCATGGCGCGCTTCATATCTGGCGGGAGTTGAATATTCTGCATTTTCACGTGTTCAATGTCAATTCCCCACTGACCTACCTGAGTGTCAACTATTTCTTTAATTTTTTCACCAATCTCTTCACGCTTACTGAGAAGGTCATCTAAATCAAAGTTACCCGTAACGTCACGTAGCGCAGCCTGGGCGAATTGACTGGTTGCATAGGCGTAGTTTGTAGTCTCTAGTACTGCCTTTCCGGCGTCTTTTACCCTAAAGTAAACTATCGCATCGACACCCGCCGTTACGTTATCGTGAGTTATGATTTCTTGGCGGTTTACATCCATTGGCGTCGAGCGCATATCAACCCGTTTCATCGTCTGAAAAATCGGTACAATTAACCTCAAGCCAGGGAGCCTAATACCAGTAAACTTTCCGAGAGTCAATACAACGCCCTGCTCATATTGATTAACTACTTTTATGCCGCTCAGGATAAAAACTAAAACCACAAACAGTACGAACCACATACCTACACTCCTTTTGTTAACTACCTGTATTATACCAGACTCACCTAATGGCGGTCGCAATCAAATCGTCGATTAACTGGGGGTATTTCATACCATCATGTCGCCATAGTTTTGCATACATACCGGTATGATTAAGTTCAGGCGCTACACTAATCTCATTGATGTGAAGAGTATTGTCTTGTTCCAGCAAGAAATCGATTCGAGCCAAGCCAGAACAGCCCAGTACCTCATAGACCTTACTGGCAAGCATTTTAATTGCTTCGGATTCTGTTGGGTCTATATCGGCAGGAATAATTGTTACTACGTCATTTTTTAATTCAAAGCTATGCAAACCGTCTGCCTCCACTGCTATTTCGCCGACACTACTAATCCTGTAGTCTGGAACATCTCCTAGTGCTGCCACCACTAATTCTCGTGCTGAAACCACCTGTTCAATTATTACCGTGTCATCATACTGGTGAGCTAGCTTTAGTGCTGCGTCCAGTTCTTCTTCGCTATAGACCCTGCTAACACCAATTGAGCTCTTAGACTTGGCAGGCTTTACAAATACTGGCACACCGAGGGATAGTGACAGCTTGTTGAAATCCGGCACTTGTTCAGCTTTTCGGTGAACCCTGTAGGGAACGACCGCTAAGTTGCTCGCTTCTAGCGCTCGTTTTGTCATAATCTTATCCATGCATACTGCCGACGTCGTCATGCCACTTCCAACTACAGGCACCCCAAGAAGCTGTCCTAGCGCCTGGACTGATCCATCCTCGCCACTTTTTCCATGTAAAAGTGGCAAAATAACATCTGGTTTTATAATGCGCTTATTTGGGAGTGTCATAAAGCTAGCTCGACCTAGTACGGGAGCTAGCTGTGGAGAGTTTTTTGTTTCAATAGTTTCACTAAATTCATCTAGCAGCCACCACGTTCCTGACTCATCTATATAGCAAATTTCAATTTGATATTTCCTATCATCAATAGCTGCATAGACATTACGTGCCGAAGATATAGAGGCTTGGTGCCCAGAAGATTCACCGCCAAAGACTAGTAGTACAGCTGAACGGTTCATGGTATAGCCTTAGCATACAATGTATACTTAATATATGCAAAGAGTACCCCTAGCTGAACGAATGCGACCAGAAAAACTAGATGAGGTCGTTGGTCAACCCCACTTACTAGGCGATGAGGGTATTTTACGGCACGTTGTAAAGAACAAGGAACCTGTTAGTTTAATCCTGTGGGGCCCTCCTGGTAGCGGCAAGACTACCCTAGCCCGCATCATTGCTCGCGAGGTTAATGCCGAATTTATTGAACTGTCAGCTGTTACTAGCGGCAAGAAAGATGTTGAAAAAGTTATTGAGCATGCCCGGCAAAACTGGAACCTTAACTTACGCACGATTTTATTCGTAGACGAAATTCATCGATTCAATAAAGCCCAACAAGATGCATTCTTGCCCCATGTGGAATCCGGATTAATAACCCTAATTGGAGCAACAACCGAAAATCCTAGCTTTGAGGTTATTTCTCCGCTGCTTTCTAGAACGAGGGTACTGGTACTTGAGCCGTTATCTAAAAGTGACGTAAGTATGATATTAAAACGCACCATTAAGCGGGAAAAGGTGACAAAACGGATCACACCAAAAGCAATTGACTACCTGGCGGAACTATCGGGTGGTGACGTTCGCGTCGCGCTGGGTGATCTAGAGCTGGCGCTATCACTTGATGCGAAAGTCACCCCAGACATTATCAAGCAAGCAGCTCAAAAGCGCCTACCAGGATATGACAAGAAAGGCGAAATGCACTACAACGTTATTAGTGCATTTATAAAAAGCATGCGCGCCAGCGACGTCGACGCTACACTTTACTATTTGGCTCGCATGATTGATGCGGGTGAAGATCCAAAGTTTATTGCTCGTCGAATGATTATTTTTGCCAGCGAAGACATCGGACTTGCCGGCAACGGTGCACTCGGGCTTGCCGTTGACGCCTTTCAGGCTATCGAACGTATTGGCATGCCCGAAGGTAGCTATATTTTATTCCACGTCGCTACAGCGTTAGCAAAAAGTAATAAATCACGTCAGGTAACTGATGCCATGAACCGAGCGCAGGCGTTAGCCAAAAAATATCAGGACTCCCCAGTACCACTTCACCTACGTAACGCCCCCACCAAGCTAATGAAAGACCTGGGCTACTCCAAAGATTACAAATGGCAGGCAGACTTCAAGCACCAAAAAGGCTTTTTGCCAGATGAACTATCGGGTGAAAAAATCTTTTAAGTAACCACATCTCTTTGAGGATTAGTTCATTGGCTCGGACCTTAGCGCCCTTAGCACACCATTCGTCCAGCCAAATCCGTCCTGCAGCCGATACTCGCCGCCCCGGCCCATGCCGCCCCTGACAGTAACGTCGTATTTTTCAATCAGTTTATGCTGTTCATTATAAACCTTCAGATTAGTGTGAATCCAGCGCTGCTTAATCGTGTTAGCTAATGTATGGTGACCGTAA
>CAZEGC010000004.1:18967-39147 GCA_964511635.1 uncultured Candidatus Saccharibacteria bacterium
ATTAGTGTGAATCCAGCGCTGCTTAATCGTGTTAGCTAATGTATGGTGACCGTAATTTCTAAGGCCTTCAATTGCTAGAAAGTGCAGAGGCGCCCAACCGTTGGGCGCATCCCATTGCTGTCCAGTTTCAACTAACGTCGTGACTAGCCCTCCGGATTTCAAAAAATCAGCTTCTAGCCTAGCTGCTACGCTAGCGGCCTGCTCGCTAGTGGCAATCTCTGCAAATAGCGGCAAAACGGCAGCTAATGTCAATCTACCAGTAGTTTTTCGTGCTCGAAAGTCATAGTCAACAAAGAACGCCTCATTATCGTCCCAGCAGTAATTTTGAATTGTCTTGGCTCGCAAGTTAGCAGCGTCTTGAAATTTCCCAGCCAGCAGCGGCTGGCTAATACATCGATAGGCTTCGGCTATTGTCGTTTCTAGTAAATACAGTAGGCTATTCAAATCAACCGGTATAATATCAGTGGTGTGAATTGAGCGTATATCCATTGGGTCCCTGAACCAACGTGAGCTAAAGTCCCAGCCCGACTCTGCCCCAGCCCTTAGATCTAGATATAATTGATTCGAATTACCCGAATTAGCCGCCGCTTCGGTATCTTCGCGCAGAGACTCAGGTCGGGGCGTAGTCTTATTATCGAAGTACCTATTAAGCACCACACCATTAGGCATCTGGACCACCCGAGCGTAGGCCTGAGTACTGTGGTGTTGGGTTAACGACTTCCTACCTCTCATCCAGAACCTATACTCTGATAGCATGTACGGTAAATACTCCATGTAGGTTTTTGTTCGTCCCTTGTGACGCGCCAATAGCTTTACCATTAATGCAAAAAACGGCGGCTGTGACCGGCTGAGGAAATATGACCGATTAGCTGTTGGTATTAAACCAAAACGACGAATCATATATGAATAATTTCGTACCATACCCTCGATGACGTCCCACTTATTGTCAGCGGCTAATCCCAACATTACAAAATAGCTATCCCAGTAAAACTGTTCGGAGAAACGGCCTCCCGGTACAATGTACGAATACGGCAAAGCCAGTAGTGAGCCACGATCGACTCGGTTGCGTCGCTCTAGTACTTCCCATAAAACGTTAATGTGCTGATCGACCGATAGGCTAGTGTCGGGAACAAACGAGCTCTGTCCAGTGCTTTGGGTATGCTGATAAAAGTGTCTTGAAACGAAATCACGCAAATCAAAATACGGATCGTCCTTAAAAAGGTTGTACTCTTGCTGAATCCGTTTAGCGCGGTATTTTGGAATTAAATCAACGAATGTTTTTCCATCGTCATAGATTTTGCTTCTTTGAACTTCGGCCAGTAGTTCACCAAGCTCTTCATCGGGGCCTTTTTTTGCAGCAAGCATACTACCCGCTGTCGCGACTAGCGCTGATTTTATCATGTCTGTTTTTGATATACCCATAAGCGACTCGTACTAACAGTATAGTGCTAGAGGTTTCCGGGCGCAACACACTGCTAGTTGTAATTATCTCAGTTTAGCCTGACGCTTGCGTACATTTGGGTCTAGGTGCCGCTTGCGAAGTCGCAAAGTCTTTGGCGTAACCTCTAGTAATTCGTCGTCTTCGATGAAATCAATTGACTGCTCTAGACTTAACGCTCGGTGAGGTGTCAATTGAACGGCACCATCGCTTGACGAGCTACGAATATTAGTCAGCTGTTTGGCGCGGCAAACATTAATGTCTAAGTCTTCGTTTCGATTATAAATACCGACTATCATGCCCTGATAAACCTCGACTCCCGGTCCAATAATTAATTCACCGCGCGCTTCAGCTGCCTGCAGAGCGTATGGAGTAGAGGTGCCAGCTTCGGTTGCAATTAGTACGCCGCTACGCGTTTTTGATAGCCTTGGGCCCATCGGCTGGTAGCCATGTGGCAAGCTGTTCATGATTACGGTCCCCTTGGTAGCAGTTAATAAAGTGCTACGCAGGCCAATGAGCGCTCTAGTCGGAAGTATGTACGTAGATCGGGTTGAGCCAGTGCTGGTTTGTTCTTGCTTAGACATAACGGCCCGCCTGGTACCCAGTTCCTGGCTAACTGTACCTACAAATTCAGATGAAACCTCAATCAGCAGCTCTTCTACTGGCTCTTTAGTTACGCCATCTTCTTCTATTGTCACCACCTGAGGACGCCCAACTTCGAATTCATACCCTTCCCTGCGAAGAGTTTCAATTAATACACTTAGATGCAGTTCGCCTCGTCCGCTAACCACAAAACCAATACCGTCCTCTTTGACGCGCAAGCTAACGTTGGTTTCAAGTTCTTTTTTCAAACGATCGCCTATTTGTCTACTTGTAGTAAATTCACCCTCTTTACCCTTAAGCGGGCTAGTATTAGGTCCTAGGTACATACTAAGGGTCGGCGCTTCGATGGCGATTGTAGGTAGCTGTTCTGGCACGTCCTTGTCGGCTATAGTATCGCCGATGTGCGCATCAGCTACACCGGTAATCGCAATGACGTCACCAGCTGCAGCCTCAGTGACCTCTTCACGGTTGAGCCCACGGTATGCAAAAATTGCGTCTATCTTGCCACTAACCTGGCTGCCATCACGCTTAATAAGTGCGACGGACTGACCTTTCATTGCCTGGCCACGAGTCACGCGGCCGATGGCGTATTTACCCACAAAACTATCGTACTGAAGAGCAGTGACCAGCAGCTGCAGTCCACCACTTGTGTCAACATTTGGCGCAGGAATGTCATTGATAACAGCTTCAAATATTGGCGTCAAGTCAGCTGATTCATCTGGACTCGCTGGTAGCCTAGTCCACGCTTTACCATCACGAGCTATGGCGTAATACACAGGATACTGAAGCTGTGAATCATCGGTGGCAAGTTCTAAAAATAGGTCAGATACCTCGTCCTCGACCTCTGCGACCCTACCGGACGGTTTATCAATCTTATTTACTATCACTACAGGCCTTAGCCCTAGTTCAAGCGCTTTTGACAAGACAAATTTCGTCTGGGGCATCGGGCCCTCCTGGGCGTCAACTACTAGTAGCACGCCGTCTGCCATATTTAACGTTCGCTCAACCTCACCCGAAAAGTCAGCATGACCTGGCGTATCGATAACATTGATTTTGTATTCACCATAATAAATCGAGGTTTGCTTGGCAGTAATCGTAATGCCGCGCTCGCTTTCCTGGTCGCCGCTATCCATAATTAGCTGCTGGCTCATTTCAGACTGGTTAGACCGAAACGTATTGCTCTGCTTTAACAAGCCATCGACTAGCGTCGTCTTGCCATGATCGACGTGTGCAATGATAGCGACGTTTCTAATAAATTTAGGGTCTTTCATAAAAATAAGTCCTGAATTTCAATCAGGACGTTCCTCTATAAAATATTATACCACGCTATGATCTGGTTGCATATCTAGGATATAAATGTCGAGACTCTCATCAAATAAAAACCACCCCGATTGGGATGGGTTTTATTTGGTGGGCGCTGAGGGGCTCGAACCCCCGACCCCTTCGGTGTAAACGAAGTGCTCTAGCCAACTGAGCTAAGCGCCCCTGTACTGCTAGAATTATACAGACACAGTAGCAGGTTTGCAATAGAGTATCGCCAAGGCCCTGCTCCTCCGTTCATTCGTAAAAAAATGTATACACTTTTTTACTTCATTTACTCCGCGAACCTCCACTTCAAATTCGCTATAAGCGAATTTCGTGGAGAACCAAGCCCTGAATACCAATAAAAAATAAGGTTATCCAACCTTATTTTTTACTGGTGCGCGAAAGAGGACTTGAACCTCCACGTCCCGAAGGACACCAGCCCCTCAAGCTGACGCGTCTACCAATTCCGCCATTCGCGCATAGGGTCTCTTTTTGTGGGTACTTACGATATTATAGACAAACTATGGAGTACTGTAAACAGATGAGCTATTCATACCCCAGTACAATATATCAGCGTAACGATCACGTGCTGAAACTAGCTTTACATCTTCATCTAGCGACCTACTAGAATGACTAGCAACATAGTAGACGTTCGGTTGATACAAGCCGATTGCTGGCACGTCCTGGAGCCATTGATGGGCAAAACCAGCATACTTTGCGTGGCGCAGCTCCTTGTCGTTTGTAAAGCGTGCGCTAGACAAAGTATCATCACTATAGGCATTGGAGTAGTTTGAAAAGTTAAGCCCTAGTGCCCGACTACCAGATGAATGCCAATAGGCATACACATCCGGGTCCGCACCAATCTGGAGTTCATGAATCAGGACGCTATAACTGCGCGGTTGCAGTATAGCTTGGTGAAAGTTCTGTGAAATATCACGCGGATCATAAATTTTGGTATCAACCGTTACGCCTATTTCACGCCACTGGCGCGATAAGACTGACAAAACCTTTTCGTAATCACTATTTTTAACCGTCACTGCATCGATCGTTAATTTAGAGTCACCCTTTACTAGATGCCCGTCATCATCTAGCTTCCAGCCAGCGTCACTTAATATCTTACGGGCACGCTTGACATTGGTGCTGGGCGCACCTGGCATGTCGGCTTCAATCTGACCTTTGACGAAAGGAGTGTGTAGTTCGGTAACTTCCTCTGATAGCTCACTACGAATTTCGTCGGTATCAGTGGCTAGTCGAAGCGCTTCGCGCACTTTACGGTCACCTAACGGCGAGCTATCTGTGTTCATAATGGCATAAACCCCGCTACTTACTGGGTGGGCCGTGACCTTATAGCGCTCCCTGTCAATTCCGTCGAGATAAGCCGCAGGCACGTCAGCTGCTGCATTAATTTCACCGGTACTCAGTGCGGTCATGACTGAATCCGCGTCTGGATATACGTGCAGCTGGAAGCTTGTCAATCGTGCCGCGCCTCTGTAGTAGTTATTATTGGAAGTTAAGTGAACCACTCTTCTATCGCTGCTAGCATCAAGTACCTGGAGTCTACGCAGCTGAAACGGTCCACTCCCAATGGGAGCGTGACTGTATGAGCTTTCACGAATTGAAGCAGGTTCAATGTCCTCCAATAAGTGCTTTGGGACGACAGAGAAAGTTAATGCCTCCTTGAATGCAGCATAAGGAGACGGCAAGGTGAATTTGACAGTAGCTAGATCTACGACTTCGACTTCTACCTCCTGCCAGCTATTGGCAAGTGATCTAGAGGCCCGAGTTGATGGATCTTTAATAAGCTCGACTGTAAAACCGACATCTTCAGCCGTTACCTTATTTCCATCATGCCAAGTAGCATCACTCCGAAGTGTCACGTTATATTCACGGCCATCATCGCTAATGTCGATATCTTTTGCCAAGTCAGCCCTCAATGAGCCGCTAGAATCCCTGTCATAAAGAGATGAAAATAGCAACTGACTGGCTGAGGCCTCTGATGATGTAGTTATAAATAACGGATTTAGCGAGTCGATTGATCCGACTACACCTTCGGCGTAGGTGCCCCCTGTCATGACTGCTTCAGTCTGATAATTTCGCTGAAACCATAGGATTTGTAGCCCCACAACTGCAATCAACCCACCTACTACCACCAACCAAAGTGCTACGTGCTGTCGCACCTCCTGCATACTATCCCAGCGCTTGATTAGGAATTTGTGGGCGTGCTTAACAGTTGCAGTTTCAGCTTTTTTAGCATTTTTTAAAAACTGCTTGCTATTAAATTTCCTGGTTTGAAAATTGCGCCATCTGCTGCGCTGATTGTTATTTTTTGCCATAATCTAACCTAAAGATTGAGTGCCGGAAGGAGTAGCCCAACCAAAATTGAAAGTACAAATACTACGGACAGTATCACAGTTACTTCAAATAAATTTTTGTCTAGTCCACGGCGCGTAGTATAAAGCTCACCGGAACTACCGAAACCAGCACCTAGACTTGCCCCCCTTTGCTGTAGTAGTATACAAATCACCATTAATATGGCTGAGGCAATCATCACAAACTGTAGTATCGAATCAAGTGTCATATTCGCTCCTGGCTCCTGTGCGCGCCTGTTTTAGTTCTAGCGCGCTACTTACTATATAGTTTACCAGACTTAGGACGATTCCCGTAAGAATCGAATTCCAAAAAGTCATCGTTAGTCCTGGTGTCAAGATAAGTGATAGGTACACCATTAAACCATTTACAACTATCGTAAATAAACCAAGGGTAAGTAAAATTGCAGGAAGTGATAATATTATTGCCACCGGGCGCAAAACAGCATTTACTATCGAAAATATTAAGCCAGCTAACACAAACACAAAAAAACCAGCCCGTATCTCGGCATCGCTAAAACCAGTTCCAAATAACCTAACCGCCACCCAAAGGCCGAGCGTATTAAGCGCCCATCGGACTAGAAAAGATTTAAATTGTCGTCTCATAAATTACTGTCTTGATTATACCTGCTTACTGAATTGCTGTCGATAGCTTGCCGCTTAGGTTATCACGGCCTGACTCTGTAATCAGAATATTATCTTCTATGCGAACCCCTAGTGACTCTGCTGGGACATATACGCCTGGCTCGACTGTGACGACCATCCCAGGCTCAAAATACCTGGGAGCACCGAGCGAATCGTGCACGTCGATTCCGAGCCCATGGCTAACTGCGTGCGGAAAATATTTACGATAAGTTTCATTATCAGACCTATCCTTTAATAAGCCTAGGTCCATCAAAGACTCCTTCATAATTTCATCAACCTGCTTGATGTAGTCTGCGACTGGTAGACCAGGACCTAGTAGTGAAATTATTTGAGAGTGCGCATGATTTATAGCATCATGAACGGTCTTTTGCCTGATAGTTGGCTCGCCGCAAGCATAGGTTCTGGTGATATCTGCAGCATACCCGCCGCACCTAGCACCGACATCCATCAAAACTAAACTACGCTTTTTTAATCTAGACTCGTTATCACTATAGTGCAACGTGCAGGCATTTTTACCACATGCAATAATTGGATCATAAGCATGACCTTTTGCGCCATTTTTTCGAAAATAATAACTGAATTCGGCTTCAATTTCATATTCGTACTTGAATTGATCCAGACTACTAGCAACCAGCTCAAAACTTTTGACTGTCAAATTGACTGCTCGTTTAATTGCTAGGATTTCCTCAGGTTGCTTTATGGCGCGTAACCTTGCTAGCTCCTTTCGGCAGTCTTGAACGGAACTGAAAATCCTTTCTAATCTTTGACGCAGCTCTTTCTGGGCTGAGTTCTGAACAAAATCCAAGTGTTCCGCATGCGGTAAATCACCGAGGGTGTATGCAACGCTATGCCTTCTAGCTAACTGGCGCAATAAGGCATCAGCTTCACGTGCATCAATAATCTCATCGACACCGCTAACTCTTATTGCATCTTCGTGCGATAAACTACCATCAAAGATTTGTCCCGCTCCACTGACTTTTGGAGCTACTAGCCAACTTTTTTCACGCGCACCATCGATTACCAACATCCAGTCGGAATGCTCAACTCCAGTCAACCACCAAAAATTTGACTCTTGTTCAAATAAGTGTGCGCAATCATTTCCGCGTTGCATCTTGTAGTACGCCGATAAGACCACCACACCGCCACTCAGTTTTTGACATAGAAGTTGTCTATTATTTTGAAAGAAAGCCAGATTCATTTAAATTCATTATAGCACCTTGCCGCCATAGGGAGACGCCTGCCGAGAATGCTTCATCATGCAGCCCTCTAAACTTAATAGTAGCTGGCAACACACCTTACACTATGGCCGCTAGACTTCCAGTTGTAAGTAGCGGGATCCACAATAGAACCTCCGAGAGATATGATATGAACAAATGATGCATCATTTTGACTTGAAGAAATATATGCGCCAGCAGTACCTTGATTAAAGAACCCTCCACTGCTACTATTCCAGCCACCGCCATACTGAGCGAGCCAGTTAGATCTCAACCCAGCACTGGTATTGGTGGCAGAATTATTTATACTATCATTCAATTCCGTGAAATCACCGCCACTACCACCAGTCGGTAGGATCCAGCCAGCCGGACAAACTGATACGCTAGTATCTGGAAGTGGGGCTGTGGATTCTTGACAAGCACTACTGCTGGTCTGCCCGCCCATGGCTGCGCACCAATTATAGAGGTAGCCATATTGGCCGGTACCATTCGTTGATGTAGATGGATTATTTGGTTCGAGGGTATGATTATTGGAGGCCGGTGGTATGTAGTACCTCGGAGTAGTATAGGATGCAGAGCTACCCCCACCATTCGAGAGTACTTTTACGTCACCATAAGTATTATTACCTCCCCCGCCATAAGCCAAGTTAGTCAGCATCCAACACCTACCATCGGCTAGCTTTCGTACCCAGTAGGTATGGCTGTCTCTTGCATCGACTACTCGGGTTCTTGTAGCGGGGCAGTTGGCATCTGTGATGGTCTGGATGTAGGCACCACCAGTGATGGTAGGGCCGCCACCGCTGCAGCTCCCCTCTTGCACATCCTTATTTTCGGATGTTACGTAAAATTGCAATGATTCATATTCTTTGCTAGCAGCATTAACACAATATTCCTTTTCATCACCATATGCATAGGTCATCTGAACCCCGTCACTTGCGTTAAAATTACTAGGAATAGATGCGGGATAACCATTATTAAAATTTCGTGACGACTCCATAGCCGCGGCTAGCTGAGTCAAGTCATTTTTGACGACCTCCCTCGCGAGCCCTTCTTGCCAGCGACCATACCCCACTACTACTAGAGTAGCAAGAATCCCAACTACCACAATTACTACCAACATCTCTACGATAGTAAAGCCTCGGGTGTGGGTTTTTATTGACATATTATTTTACTTTTTCAAAATTAACTTTAATTCATAATAGCACAAGCATTAACTAAGAGACAAATACCTAGATAATATATCACCCTTTGACTTACCGACTGCTTGTATAATCTCTGCCCGACTAGCAGCCCGAACCCCGCGCATACTTCCAAACTGCTTCATTAGCTTTTTCCTAGTGACAGGGCCAATACCAGGAATCTCTTCGAGCATATTGGCTGTTTGTTTTTTCCGCTTTAATACTGTGTGGTAACTAACCGCAAATCGATGCGATTCGTCTCGAATACGTTGCAGTAGCTTAATAATATGCGACGTGGACGGTAGGTTGACGACGTAATATTCACCGCTAGCAGTCTGGTATCCGCCAAGTTCTTCTACCTTTGAAATATTAAGCGTAACGTTTGAAAACTTATGGTGTATGATAATCTGCTCTTCGCGTTTTGCAAGTCCTATAAATGGAACATGGTCCATGTTTTTTTCACGTCGGGCTTTAATGGCGGCATCAAGTTGGCCCTTGCCACCGTCAATCAATACCAGATCAGGCGCGCCCCACGCTTTTAGATTCTTGTCGCTAAGCCGGCGCAGAAGAGTTTCATTCATGTTATAAAAATCATTATTCTGCTCAATTCGTGTTTTAAATTTTCGGTACTCACTACGATCACTAACTCCGTTAGTAAATACAACCATGCTCGCAACCACACTAGTACCGCTCATATGTGATACGTCGTAGCCTTCAATACGCCGTGGTGCTCTATCTAAGCCTAAAAGCTCCGATAGATCACTTAGAGCCTGATCTTTACTGATATCTAAAAACTCTTTATCGCCGAACATGATTCGTCGCTGAAGTTCGCGCAAAGTATTTAACTTATTTCTAAGTTCAGCTGCAAGCTCAAAATCCTGGATTGATGCAGCTTTCTTCATGTCACGCTCTAGTTCTATTATGATTTTCTTGCGTTCACCCTTCAGGTAACGCATTAGCTGTCGAAGGCTAGTCTTATATTTGTCAGCAGATATTTTATTAACCTCAACACCAGGCGAAAGGCCCAAGTGATAGTCCAGATCAGGGCGCTTAGAGTCAACTGGTTTTGTGTAGTAGGGAAATACTTTACGGAGGTATCTCAGCGCTTTTCTAACCGCTGCACCGTTATAATACGGTCCAAAATATTCCGCCATGTCGTCAGCCGGCTGCCTAGTAAAGCTAACATGGGGCAAGTCATCCTTCATATTTATGCGAACAAACAGCTGAGATTTATCGTCACGTAGCAAAATGTTATATCGAGGCTTATAGCGCTTTACCATTTCGCTTTCTAAAAACAGTGCGTCGATTTCGCTTTCTGTTTCAATCCAGTCAGTATCAGTTATTTCGGCTACTAGCGCCCGCGTTTTAACGTCAAAATTATGTTGGCTTTGAAAATATTGCCGAACACGATTTTTTAACACAGCAGCCTTGCCAACATAAATAATTTCTCCGGTAGCCGATTTATGGAAATATACTCCGGAACTGCGCGGGAGATGTTTTAATTTAGCCTGCAACCTGTCATTCACTAATTAATATTATACGCTAATTTGCAAAATTAAGATTTAACGCTCGCCGCCTGGATCCATCCTTAACGGAAGTATCCAGGCGGCGAGCTAGAGCGTGTCCTAGCGCTCTTCGAGTGCGAAGGGTCTCAGGATCGGAACCTCAACATCAACCTGACCATACTGGGCTGTGTACCTGATGCCGCGGAACCTGATGGCGGTGTCACTACACTGATTCACTCCAGATGAGCCGCCACGAGCAAGCGTAAAGCAAAACCGAGGCACCCCAGCACACATTCTGGCTGGCTCGATCTTGATCTCGACATACGACGAATCCTCATCCCTCCGATATAGAACGTCGCCAGTTTCAATCGGTACTTCACGAAAGAAAATGACTTCGCCCCCGTTAGTGTTGTTCTTGAAGTATCGTACCACTTCCCTTTGCACTGCTTAGTCCTTAGACTCGAGAGAATTTGGCTAGCGGTATAGCCACAACAAATGACCATACCGCTAGCCAAAAAGCTAGTAAACGTTAAAGTACTTCGGACGGATAATCATCGACGAAGTACCTATCATTGTAGCTAGGTATGCTAAGGAGCGTCAATTAAAATCAACAATTTAACGATGTGGAATAAACGTTCAACTGTTTAGCTGCTACGAGCCCGCTGTAGCGCCCAGCTTCGCACTGCCTCGGCATGCGTCAGTATGATAAAGTTTGTCTGGATTTTGTTTGCAAAATAGGCAGATTAATACTAGATCGTTACAGTTTGCCCAAGCGCAGTTTTCGTAATTATTAGTTGGGTCATCACAGTGGGTGCATTTGCCAATTATTTTTGCCTTATCGGAAAAATCCATCTTCATGCGACCATCAAACACATGCAGACTACCTTCCCATAGCCCATCGTCACCATACGCCTCACCGTACTTCACAATACCACCATCGATTTGATAAACTTCCTTAAAGCCGCGCTTTTTCATCAGGCTAGATAGAATTTCACAGCGCACTCCACCGGTACAATAAGTTACTATTGGCTTGTCTTTCAAATCATCGTATTTTCCACTTTCTATTTCACGAATAAAGTCCCTAGACGTGCGGGTATCGGGCACGATTGCTCCCTTGAATTTGCCAATATTAGCCTCATATTTATTGCGACCATCAAAAAATACAACCTCTTCACCACGATTTTCAACTAGTTTGTTAACGTCTTTTGGTTTCAAATATACGCCACCATCAATTACACCACTTTCATCTACCTCTATCTCATCAGGCGTGCCAAAAGCGACAATTTCTGGTTTTACTTTGACGCTCATGCGCGGAAAGTCCTCGCGTCCTCCGTCGGACCATTTGAAAACTGTATTTTTAAAACCCATGAATTCTTTGGTTGATTTAATGTACCTTTTCAAATCATCGATATCGCCGCCGACAGTACCGTTAATGCCGTGCTTGGAGATTAAAATCCTCCCCCTAAGGTTTAGGCTTTCCCCTAGGGTTTTTTGCCATAACTTCATCGCTTCTGGATCAGTGATTGGCGTGAATTTATAATATAGTATAATTTTTTGCATCACAGGCTATTATACACTGATTTACCACTGTAAAAAATAATCGACCTACCATCGATAGGTCGATTACTGGTGAGTACAAACCGTCAACTACTCGTTCGAGTTAGCCTTATTGTCGGTCGTGCCTTCGCTGCCCTCCTGCTGCTGAGATTGGCTTTCACCGTGTTCAGACTCGACTTCCTCCTCGTCCTCGGCGTCACCACCAACTGCTTCGTTGGCCGCCTGAAGTGCACTTGGTTCATAAACATTCGCCACCACCAGGTCATCCAAGTCCTCGTCCTGGACTAGTTCTACCCCGCGAGGAAGCTCAATATCTGTCACTGTCAATCTATCGCCGACCTCTACAAGGCTAGTAATATCGACTGTTAGTGCTTCGGGTAGGTCTGCTGGTAGCGCCTTTATATCTAGTGCTTCAATCGTTTGCAATACTACAAGTCCAGCCTTTTCAGCTTCGCTCTCACCAACGCCCTCTAGTTTCACAGGCACCTCAGTTACAATGGCCTCATTTTGCTTGATAGCGTGGAATTCAATATGACGAATTGAATTTTTAACTGCATCAATATCAATATTTTTAATAATCGCTAGTTGCTTTTTCTTGCCAATCGTAAGATGCACTGGCGTATGACGGCCAGCAGTCCGAGCTACCTTTACGGTTTCAACAAACGGTGACTCAGTTGCAATAGCCTCCATCGACCCGCCATAAACCACACTTGGCAGCATGCCGTCTTCGCGTCGCTGGCTGACTTTTTTACCGGTTACTGCACGTTCACTTAATTTTAATGAAATGTCATTCATAATCTATACTCCCTCTTAAGTCGTTCTAGCGTATTTCAATATTTCTATTATACCACTGCGCCCATGCAGTGTTATAATGCATAGATATGACAGATAAGAAAACCGATAAACAAATTAAACTTAGCTGGCAGCAATTCATTCAGACAAAACCGATTCTATGGCTACTTAACTTATTTCATGGCACCAGGCGCTGGATACGCAACCTTTACGCCTGGGTTATAGGTTGGGCCGAGAAAAAACAGGCTGAAAAAGCCCTAAGCGCCCTAAGTTTTGCTGAAAGCTCATTCTTTCCGATCCCACCTGACCCACTGCTAATTGCCATGGTTACCGCCAAACCAAAAAAATGGTTTCGCCTAGCTAGTATCACTACAGTATCTTCTGTTGCGGGTGGTGTATTTGGCTACATGATAGGCATAATTGCTATTGCCGCTGTCATGCCAGTTATTATCAACGTTGGTTATGAGGACGCCTACCATTCAGCAGTAGACTGGTTCGGCCGCTACGGCGCACTGGCTGTTATCATCGCTGGGTTTACGCCGATTCCATACAAAATCTTTACCATTGCTGGCGGGGCAGCCGGCATGTTCTTGCCGCTATTCATCCTGGGCTCGATTATCGGACGCGGTGGTCGCTTTTACCTGGTAGCTTTTTTGATGTATCACTTCGGCAAACGCTATAAAGATAAAATCGAACAATACATCGACATATTGTCACTAGCTTTTGTAGTTGTTTTAGTACTAGGATTCTTAGCGATTAGATACCTATTTTAGTAGTGGCTTTAAATACTGACCGGTGAACGATTTGACTACTTTCGCTACCTCTTCGGGTGTCCCCTCGGCTACGATATCGCCTCCGCCGGCTCCGCCCTCTGGGCCCATATCAATAATGTGGTCGGCAGATTTTATCACGTCTAGATTGTGTTCGATAATAACCATGCTGTTGCCACCCTCCACCAGTCGGTGCAAGATAGTCATCAAGCGCTTAACATCAGCACTATGAAGACCCGTGGTTGGCTCATCTAGGATGTAGAGTGTCTTTCCGGTTGCTCGACGAGACAATTCGGTTGCTAATTTAATTCGCTGCGCCTCACCTCCGCTAAATGTTGTGGCTGGCTGACCTAGTCGTATATAGCCTAGCCCAACTTCGACCAGAGTCGACAACTTACGATGTATGGCTGGGATATTTTCAAAGAATTCTGCGGCTTGCTCGACAGTCATTTCTAAAATATCACTAATTGTTTTATCTTTGTATTTGATTTCTAGTGCTTCACGGTTATAGCGCTTACCGCCACACACTTCACACGTTACATACACATCTGGCAAAAAGTGCATTTCGATTTTTATCACCCCATCGCCCTGGCAGTTTTCACAGCGACCGCCCTTGACGTTAAAGCTAAATCGACCCGCTTTATATCCACGAATGTTTGATTCAGGGGTATTTGCAAAAAGTTCGCGAATCGGTGTGAATACACCGGTGTAAGTAGCTGGGTTAGAGCGCGGAGTCCTACCAATGGCAGATTGATCGATTACGATGACTTTATCAAGATGATTGATGCCTTCGATATTCTCATGCGCACCCGGCACGTCATGCGAGCGGTGCAATCGCGCAGCAAGTTCTTTTGCTAAAATATCATTTACCAATGTTGATTTGCCTGATCCACTCACGCCACTAACTATTGTCATCAAACCAAGTGGAAAGGTAACGTCTATGTTTTTTAGATTATTCTCCCGCGCCCCACGGATAACTAGACAGCGATCTTTTTCTTTTGATCGTCGCTTTTTAGGTACTGGAATTTCCTCTTTACCGCTAAGATACCTACCGGTAATACTGTCTGGATTTTTGGCTACTTCATCTGGCGTTCCTTCAGCTACAACTTGACCACCGGCTACCCCAGCACCGGGACCAATATCCAGCAGGAAGTCGGCCGAGCGTATCGTATCTTCATCATGCTCGACTACCAGCACGGTATTCCCTAGGTCGCGTAGGTGCTTGAGGGTTGCAATTAGACGGTCATTATCGCGTTGATGCAGTCCAATCGATGGCTCATCAAGTACGTATAAAACGCCCTGAAGACCCGACCCAATCTGTGTTGCCAGCCGTATTCGCTGCGCTTCGCCACCACTAAGCGTATTAGCGGCCCGACCTAGCTCTAAATACGTCAGGCCGACATTGCTCATGAACCCGAGTCTGGCAGTGATTTCACGAATAATTTGGCTACCTATGAATAGCTCTTGTTCGGTAAGTTTTAGCTCACGTTCAAACAAAACAAGCGCCGCATCTACACCCAGATCACAGATATCCATGATATTTAACCCATGGACCGTCACAGCAAGTACGACTGGCTTTAGCCTAGCTCCTTTACAGGCATAACACTTACGTTCTCGCATGAATCGTTCAATGTCTTTGCGCATAAATTCACTGTCAGTTTCCTTGTGTCTACGTTCCAGGTTCGGAATCACACCTTCATAGGTCGACTCATAGCTACGACCTCCGCCCAGTTTAATCCGGTAAGTTTCGCTCCCTGTACCATAAAGTACTTTCTGCAGTACGTCTTCGCCCAAGTCCCCGACCGGCGTGCTCAGGCTAAATCCATGGCGCTCCCCAACTACTGCCAGTCGCTTCATATACCACGCATCACTATTGACGCGGTTATACGGCCTAATAGCGCCTTCTGCGATTGTAAGGTTAGGGTTAAACACTAGGTCAGGGTCGACTTCTAGCCGGTTGCCGAGCCCAGTGCAAACTGGACAGGCACCCTGAGGTGCATTAAAGCTAAACAGTCGTGGCTCAAGTTCTGGGATAGGCTCAGACGGATGATTGGTGCAAGCGTAGCGCTGGGAATAAACCTGGATATCATCAGTCTCGGCATCTAGAATCTCGACAACACCATCTGCTAGATCAAGCGCCTGCTCAACGGACTGGGTAACGCGACCGGACATCTCACCGCTCATAGCAATTCGATCAATCACTAGTTCGATGTTATGTTTGTAATTTTTATCTAGTTCTGGGAATTCGTCTAAAGCATAGACAACCCCATCAACCCTCGCTCTGGCAAAACCAAGTCGGCGGTACTGTTCAGGAATATGCGCAAATTCACCTTTTTTATCTTTTACGATTGGTGCGAGAACCATGATGCGCCTACCCTCAGGCAGCTTTAGGACTTCGTCAATAATATCCTGCGGAGTACGCCGTGATACTTCGCTGCCACAAATCGGGCAATGTGGCACACCTATTCGTGCAAACAATAACCTTAAATAATCATAAATTTCCGTTACAGTTGCCACTGTCGAGCGCGGGTTGCGGCTAGTTGATTTTTGATCGATACTAATCGCCGGACTTAAGCCTTCAATTGAATCAACATCAGGCTTATCCATTATGCCTAAAAACTGCCTAGCATAGCTAGATAAACTCTCGACATACCTTCGCTGCCCTTCGGCATAAATAGTGTCAAATGCTAAAGATGATTTACCAGACCCGCTTAGTCCAGTGATAACCACTAATTTGTCTCGTGGTATTTCTACTTCAACATCTTTTAAATTGTGCTCCCGGGCACCTTTTACACGAATAACCTCTGCCATCAAGGATATATTATAACGCATTACCTCTGTGAAATATAGTGTTGCAAGTGAATTTGGCGCTAGATGTAGCGCTTATGATTGCATTATTTTGACTATAATGCTAACTTATTGTAAAGCTAAGAGGTTAAAAAATGAACTTACGTACCGTCATGGTTGTTATCTGCGCGCTACTTATTAATTTTGCGCTACTACAATCTGGCATTATCACCACTCTATTTATGCTACTGCTGGTTGGAGTAATCCCTGGTACCAGTTATAGTATTTCACCAAATGCCATGTTGGTACTTCATGTATCTCTCATGTGGACTGGCTTTTTTTATTTACTCATCCGCAGCAAAACTACCAACGCTTCCAAAAAACTAGTGAAAAAATCTAAAGCTACCAGACTGGAACGCGAGCCTACTGCGAGTAAGCGACTGCGTTTTATTCCACAGAATCTAAAAGCTTAACGGCGAGCTACGAGCCGCAAGCTTTTATTCATCTACGCTCGTCGGCATGATATTTTCTGCCCATAGCTTTAATTCTTCTAATATAAACTGACGCTCATTACTGGCGTTCCCGCTAGCTGAAGCCACCTGTAGGTCTTTCATAAATTTTGGCAGTCTTTTAGCAATCCGCTCGGACCGCCACAGCTCCCACTGGGTAGCTTCGGATTCGCTTAATGAGTTGGGGTAATTACGGGCCTTATAGCGTAGCAAAAGTGGCCCTAACCTCTCGTCAATAAATTCAGGGTTAAAGTCTGCCAGCTCACGGGCGTCAGCATTTCTAACAGCTTCGATTCGTATTTTATCCTGCCTAGGAACAAAGCCATCATATAGCTGGGCTTCGGCGTCTGGCGACTTTTGAAACTCTGGCCTTTCTTCGAAGGCTGTTCTAATCTTTTCGGCAAAGTCAGGTTTTTTGAGTAGTATGTTTTTATGACTATTAATCGTGTCTGTGTTTAGATTTATAGCCTTCCAGCCATTAGCTTGGCCTAGCACCCCGAGCGGCGCAACAGCTGGTGCTTTATTATACTGAAGCTCTTTTACTGGTAATTTTATGAAGTCGTCCTGGGATCGCTCCTCCCAGCTAGCGTACAGTTTATTTTTTATATTTGTCAGGGACATACCAATAAATGGTGTCGGATCATAGCGTAAATCGTACACCACAACGTTACCGTTGCTGCCTGAGGTCAAAGGAAAAGCGACAGTAGTTTTGTTGTGCTCATTGTCGTAGCGGCCGCTTGAATATACGAACGGTTGCTTTTCATCCAAGTTAACCAGTTTTTTGACTTCGTTTTTATCGCGCATCTTGAGCAGATATTCAAATAGCTGCGGCTGTTTGGTTTTAATGAGCCTGGTAAGCGCAATTAGGGCCTCGACATCGCTTAAGGCATCGTGAGCCTTGACGTGACTGATGCCATTAATAGCTGCTAGTAGTTCTAGTTTATTGACAGGCTTACCACTACTATCTGTCGGCCACTTGATGCCACCGGGACGCAGTGCACGTGTCATGCGAACAATGTCAAGCACGTCCCAACGCGAACATCCGTCCTTCCAGCACCACTCATACGGATCGTGGAAATTTCGCCACAATAAATGTCGAATAAATTCATCGTCAAACCTAATGTTATTATACCCAACCGTGATGGTTTCAGGAGTAAAGACTTCATTGATTAATATATGTGCAAATTCAGCCTCAGTGTATCCTTCCTCGAGGGTTTTTTGAGGTGTGATGCCCGTTACTAGTATCGCCTGGGGGCTGGGCAAGGCATCTTCGTTTAGCTTGACTAGTATGTTTACAGGCTCCCCAACTGAATTTAAATCCATGTCAGTGCGTTGCCCAGCAAACTGCATAATCCGATCCTCACGTGGGTTGAGCCCGCTAGTTTCCAGGTCGTAGAAGAAGAATGTTTTTGGCATTAATATCTATTATATACCCCTACAGCCTTACGGTGTCGAGGTCAACACCCGCCTTGTCGGCCAGTACCTGGATGTATTTTTCTAGACGAGCTACCTTATGGTCAAGTGCTGCAAATTCCTGGGCGTAGGTATCGAGCTTCGCTGCATAGCCATCGATGATAGTTTCAAGCCGATCGAAACGCTTATCTACAGCCTCAAAACGTTTATCGACTTCGTCAAAACGTTTCTCCATATACTTAAATAGCTTTGTAAACTGATCCTCATTCATATCAACTAGTATGGACTACGCTTGATATGTCGTCAATAAAGATCGGTACTGCTATTAAAAATAAAGCCGCACGCGACAAGACCGTGCGGCTCTTTATCTATTTGTCTAGCTACCTCTCGTTTAAGGTATCGTAGACTGGTTGTGCGGTCGGATAATAACGGCTCGGAGTATTTGTATGTAGACAAATACTATCTGGCCACTTTTACTATACCGGGCGACCCGGAACCCAATGTTACTGTTCGTGTTACCGGGCGCATTGTTCAAGTTCAACGTGAAGACACCGGCATTGCTGCCATTGCTCCAGTTGCCGCCGCGAAGGAAAGCGCGAAGCGCTTACAACCACACCACCGTATTTAGTATAATGCTGTTATAATTATGTTTCAAAGCTCGCTCGCTGAAATTACTCGCATCGATGATCTCATGCGGGCCCACAAAAAAGCCATGCGCGGTAAACGCAGCATGCTTGAGGCCACTGAATTTAATTACTCTCTTACGAGCAACCTCACGGCTATTCAAAATCCGCCGCTACGTGCGCTACATGGACGATATCTTGATATTACACGAAGACAAACGACAGCTAAAGGCTTGGCAAGGCGTTTTGACCCATTTTCTTTATGAACATTTACATCTAACCATTAACCCACGCAAAGTCCGTATTTACCCGGCTCGACAGGGTGTAGATTTTGTCGGATATGTTATCTACCCGCGTTATAAAACCCTTCGCGGTGCTAGTGTGCGACGATTTAAAAAACGTTACTTTAAACAGCTTAAACTAATGGCGGATAGCCAGATCAAGCCATCGCAAGTAGAGCAATCACTTGACGCCTGGAAGGCGCACGCATCTCATGCCAAAACGTTTCACCTGCAAAGGGAAATGGATGCGCTGTACGATGATCACATGTTCGCTCGCGAAGTGCAGCAATACAACCGCAAACAACAAAAAGAACAGAAACCAGAACCGACTCAGGTTTCACTTTTTGATAATTTATAGCGATTCGCCCAACCGCCACACATTTTGCCGACTTCATCAATTCGTTCGATAATAAACTGCAGTGACGATGCTTTCATAAATTGTACTTCATACGCTATGCGCAGCAAATCACGCAACACCGCTAGTTCCACATTGAGATTCATTAGTTTATGGTACGTATCCTTGCCGCTGCGGGCATTATTAGCTTCAATGATTAACCTCTGGCAGGCCAGCGAACTATTTTGAATCTGCTGCCCCAACACAAACCGCTGTTTTTTAGGAAAAGTATTTACTTTTTGAAACAACCAGGTGGTTATCTCGAGCATTTTGGTGTGGATTACTAAGTTTTGTTTCATGTTGTAATAAATTAGAGGGGTAAATTTCGACCCGACCTCCGGCCGGGCCGAAAAAAGTTAAAAGAGTCTAAGGGGCTAAGAAGTTAAGGGCAAAGGTCTAATCCCGGGCGACCCGGAACCCAAGGTTACTGCTCGCGTGACCGGGCGCACGGTTCAAGCCCAACGTGAAGACACCAGCATTGCCGCCAGGGCTCCAGTGGCCGCCGCGACGGAAAGCGCGAAGCGCTGTCTGGCTACTGTCTGAATAAAGACGCCCTATACTCTGGCTACTATTCCAGCTACTAGCAGCTGGTGTGCCGAAGGCTGGGAATGGGTTAGGGCTGAGGCCACCGGTGCCGGCTGTTGCGCTGTGATTGTAGTCGGTCCAGCCGAGGCCGCTGGTGCCTGGCTGGTTGCCAGCTGTCTGTCCATCCGTCCACTCGTATACATTCCCCGCAAAGTCCCATATAACCTCACCGTTAGATAGGGTGAGGGTTCTTCTCTGTTCACTGGGTGCGGCGT
>CAZEGC010000005.1:0-7027 GCA_964511635.1 uncultured Candidatus Saccharibacteria bacterium
TAGCGTATAATCAGTAGTAATATGCACATAGCAATTGATGCGCGAATTATTAATTCATCGACTGGGCGGTACGTTGAGAGGCTGCTGCATTACCTGCAGGATATAGATAAAGTTAATCAATACACTGTGCTGGTCCCGTCAAAAGATCTTGATTACTGGCGCCCTAACGGCGCAAACTTTAATGTACAGGCAGTGGACTTTAAAAACTATTCGTTTAGTGAACAGCTGGGGTTTAAAAAGTTCCTTGACCATTTGTCGCCAGATCTGGTGCATTTTTGCATGCCACAACAACCTGTTATGTACCGCGGCAAAACTGTAACTACATTCCACGACCTTAGCCTGCTTCGAACATGGAACTCTGATAAGAACTGGCTTATATACCACAGTAAGCAGTTCGTAGGGAAGTGGGTATTTAAAAAAGTCGCTCGGACTAGTGACCGCATCATTACGCCCAGTGAATATACTAAAAAATCACTAGTAGATTTTGCTGGATTGTCGCCTGAAAAAGTTACCATCACTTATGAATCAGCTGATGTTTTTATCGATAAACTAGAATCTTATGATCACCCGTTTTCACGCTTTTTACTGTATGTCGGCCAGCAAAGTGACTATAAAAATATCCGCGTCCTGGGTGATGCACACCAAAAACTCCTTTCTACCCACCCTGACCTCGGCCTGATACTGGTTGGCAAAAAAGACAAAGCTGCTCTTAAAAACGAAGCTTACTTTAAATCAAAGAATTATAAAAATATTTTATTTACTGATTTTATTCCTGACTCAAAACGTGACTGGCTATACACCAAAGCAGCTGCTTATGTGTTCCCGTCACTAATGGAAGGTTTTGGTCTGCCGGGGCTCGAAGCAATGGGTTACGGGGCGCCAGTTGTAAGTAGTAACGCTACCTGCTTGCCAGAAATATATGGCGACGCGGCCCACTATTTTGATCCGCGAGACACCAGTGACGTAACGCGAGCGATTAACGACGTACTGACTGATGAAAACCTTCGGGAAGCGCTTATAAGTAAGGGTAATGAACAGTTAAAAAAATACTCGTGGCAACGGATGGCCGAACAAACACATGCTATCTACATGAACAGCCTTACCAGCGATGTGGCGGCGGAACGATGATGGTTTGTTTTAAGACCTGCTCGGTCCGAGAGTTAATATCTATAATCCGCTGGTTATCCTGCCAGTTCCAATCTTTGCCGCTATATAATATGTAGTTCATCGCCCCACCGCCGCCCTGGGTCGACATGATGACAAGTAGGGCAAAAACTAGCAGTTTTAGGGTGCGTTTTTTAAGTAAGTAACTAACTGCCATGGCGCTAATTGCCATCACTGGAATTAATAACGGTATGAAATACCTACCCTGAGTGGCAACCGCCACGCCGTAGCGCGTATAGTCACCGTAATTTGTGAGCCACAGTGCAGTCGCATATAAAATAAAAGTTACCAAAAAAAGGTAGCGCATATTTCGAGCAGGGAGTCGACGCCACAAAAAGATACTAGATACAATCCCCACTACAAACATCACCCAACCGGTCCAGCGCAAATAAGTATTTCCACCATGCGCTCGCAACTCGCCAAGTGGACGGTGCAGGGCTACTTCGCCGTCGACGTAGGCGGCAGTTACAAATAAATCGTTAAAAATATGTGGAACCCATCGGTTCTTGGTGTATTCGTATGGACTCCAGGTATCCCACTGGCCTTCCTGAAAGCGTTTAACCATATTATGATTGCGACGATAAACAGCGTTATCCATACACTGCTCATGTGAATGAACGTGATGGCAGCGTGTACGAATCGTTCCGTATGTCACTAAATTGCCAACATGTCGTTCGGCAAATATTCCGACACTTAGGACCGAGACCAGTAGTAGGGGGATAAGGATCTTTTTAGATAAACCAGTTGCTTGCTTCCATAAATGGGAGAGTACGTGCCTTTTGTGCTGGATAACTAGCGCCCCTAGCGCGTATAAAGCTGTCGCCATAAACAACGGTAATCCACTAAATTTAGCTGCGCTAGCTACTGATCCAGCTGTAATTAGGATTAGTAGCCATATAATCTGCCGGTCGTCATTTTTTAGTATCCTAAGCACGCTATAGAACATTACGGGCAGTAACATAAATATAAAGTTGTCATAGTTTACGTGGGCTGCAACGTAGGCAACTAGTGGCACGGCGGTAAAAAACAGCAAGACCACATGTGTTAGGTGTTTTGAAACGCCGCCATAAAGTAGCACTTTCCTGTACAGCCAAATACCAATGCTAACAAATGCGATATTAATAAACCGCATAATTATAACTTGGGTTTTTAAGTCATCTGTAAATAGCGCTATCAGCCGGTATGGAAAGCTCATTAGATAGTGAAAAAGGTACGAATGAAACCTAGTCAGGTCACCGTACATGGCGGCCTCGGGCGGCTGTGACTGCAGAAACGGTGTAAGGCCGCGCGAATAAATTTCAATTACTCCCATGTGATATTCTTCGTCAAATATCAAAGGAAAAGTTCCAGAAATTGCAATCCAACCAGCGCTGATAACAAATAAAGCAATTATGGTAATAAAAAACCAATCACTGGCTAGGGCGCGGATGATTGAGTTGGTTATTTTATTAAACCTCTCCCCCTTTTTTATGTTCTGTTTTTGTTTCATTTGTAAAAATGTTATTTTTTTGTTATAACTATCTTTCTGTCTCGACCTTCGCCTGTGGAGTAGGTTTCAACCTCTTCATACTCCCCTACTAGGTGGTGGACTATCCGGCGATCGGCTGCGTTTAAGTTGCTAGCATGGTCTTCGCCGGTTTCAATCACCTTTTCAATCCAGCCACGGGCTTTTTCAACTAGTTTTTCGGCTCGTTTCTTCTTGTAGTCGGCAATGTCAACGTTGACCCGGGTTAGTTCGGCGTTATTATTTCGAAGTGTGGTTGAAACCAGGTACTGGATACTACGAAGTGTTTCGGCGCCGCGCCCGATTAAAATACTACTTGAATCATCCGCTGGTACAGATAGTTCGATTACATCGTCACTACAGGACGCCTCAACTGTTAGGTTGGATCCAAAAAACGTCAGTAGGTCTTCGAGGTATTTGGTGGCAAATTCGATTGATTCTTGCTTGTTCATACTACCTCCTACTATACGCTATTTGCTGCGGCTATCCTTGGCTTTAATACGGGTGATGTTGGCTTCACTGGCTTTATCCGCTCGCTGCTTGGCTGATGACTTTTTATTGCGACTCGAACCCGCAGGACTATTACTGGATTTTGGCGTAGTTTTTTCACCAGCTATTCCAACCAATTCTTTTTCATCCTGCTTTAGTAGTACATACTGCTGGCCAACAGCTACCATGTTTGAAACCGCATAATAAAGTACTAATGCGCCTGGGAAGTTAATCATTACAAAGAACAGGAAGATCGGAAGAACCTTCATCATCTTACGCATAACAACGGCGTTCATTTCAGCCTGATCGGCTTGTTTACCTTCGGCAGCTTCAGCCATAATGTCACGCAGACGCTTTTGGTTTTCTTCTTTGGGCATAGTTTGACGCGACATAACGTACTGCAGTATGGATGCCGTAATTGCGATTACTAGTAGAGTTACACTAATACCCTCTGTGCCGATAGCTCGCTGCGTGAGGTCGATCACACCAAACAAGGTCTCTTCGAATTGGTCTGGGTTGGCTAGGATTCTTCGGACTGGCTCAAGTCCACTCATGAAGCCATAGGTATATTGATCGATTTGCTCACGGGCAGCAAAGATCTGAAGTACCCTAAACAGGCCAATAAATATCGGTAGCTGGATTAACAAAATCCCAAGTGATCGGAACGGAGAAACGCCGTGCTTTTTATAAAGCTCAAGCATCTGCATGCTCTCCATCTGTTTATTGCCTTTGTTGCGCTTTTTTATCTTGGCTAGCTCTGGCTGAAGCTTACGCATCGCCTTGGTTTGGTGAAGCTGTTTTTTAGTTAGTGGCCAAAGTGCAAATCGTACGAGAATAGTAAATAGTATTAAGCTGATTCCGAAATCACCACCTGGAATTAAACTATATAGTCCAATTAGCAGGTTAAAAATCGGCTGCACTATCAAGACGTCAAAAATACCCAAAACTTTTTGCTCCTAAAGTAAAAAATGGTTAATCTTTAATAGTATACCAGCTTTTTATTAGTCGTCATAGAGGTGGGCTTGACGAAACAGGTCAACTATAACTTGTTTTAGGTCTTCGTGCGGTAGAGCCCTGACCTCGCTTGAAAATACCATCAATACAATATCGTGCGGTTGTTTTATGCGTGGCAGTTCATGTCTAACTATTTCATATATTCGACGGCGGATTCGATTACGCCCAACGGCAGTTTTTAGAACTTTTTTACTAATCACCACTGCAACCCGACTAGTGTTCCGGCGTTTGTTTTGAGTGTATTTTAAGGTAACTAAACGCGAACGGATAGCAGTGCCGTTTTTATAAACGTAGCGTAAACTACCATGACCATGAAAACGATGAGAAAAAGGAATCATATTATTAATATAGTATACCCTACAAAAAACCCACCCGTTTTATAGGTGGGTTTTAAGATTAAATAAGTAGTCTAAAATGGTTAATTTAGACAGTTAGCTTGGCGCGGCCTTTAATGCGGCGGCGCTTTATAACAGCGCGACCAGCTTTGGTAGCTACCCGAGCGCGAAAACCGTGCGTACGGGCGCGGTGACGCTTGTGTGGTTGGTGTGTTCGCTTTGGCATATCCTGTATATACTACTAGTTTTCCCCTGTTTAATCAAGCCCTGCGCCCTTGAATTTATTTGTTTCCAGTTGTCTACTATATTAATCTATCCACAAAATCACAGTACTTATCCACACATTAACAGAGGTAGTCGTTGTTTGTGGATAAGTCACACCCCTATCTGCGACCTTAGGCTGTGGTAAAAAAAATAATTGTGGAAAACTACCGGCTCGCTTATAGTTGTATGTAACCACGATAAAACTATTTTTATTAGTCCAAGTGAAAAGACAGGGGGTTACTAGTAAACATGCAAAACACACTATGGCAGAGCGTGCTTGGTGAAATTGAACTTACCGTTCCGCATGCTACTTATATGACTTGGTTTAAAAACACTGAACTTGTCGAACATAGTGATACTAGCGTAACTATTGGTGTACCTAATATATTTGCCAAGCGACAATTTGAAGTAAAATTCAATGATCAGGTGAAGTCTATCTTAGAAAAAAACGGTGTCTCGCCTAAAGAAATCACCTATACCGTGCTGTCTAGCGGTAAAAAAACTACTATTAATCGCGAAGTGACCCATTCGCGCCGGCAAAAAATTGACGATATATTGCCTCGTTCAAATGGACCTGGGGTTAAAAATTCACTCACGTCGTCCTCAATTTCGGCCAGTGGTTTAAATGAAAAATACAGTTTTGATAACTTTATTGTTGGATCTAGTAATGATCTGGCCTACACTGCCTGTCAGGCAGTTGCATCTAACCCTGGTGTTAAATATAACCCGCTATTTCTATATGGTGGTGTCGGTCTAGGTAAAACCCACTTGATGCAGGCGGTTGGTAACGAAATTGCAAAGAAACAGCCTGATGCACGTGTGCTTTATGTTAGTTCAGAAACTTTCGTGCAAGAGTTTTTAGACAGTATTCGTTTTAAGAAAAAGGGTTTTTCTGATAAGTATCGCAACGTTGATGTTTTACTAGTTGATGACATGCAATTTATTGCAGGTAAGGAAAAAACACAGGAAGAATTTTTTCATACCTTTAATATCCTACATCAAAATAATAAGCAGATTATTATCGGCAGCGACAAGCCACCTAAAAGCATCCCTACCCTAACTGAACGACTTCGCAGTCGATTTGAATGGGGTATGAGTATTGACGTGCAAATGCCGGACTTTGAAACCCGCTGCGCTATCCTAGAAGCCAAAGCATCGATGTCCGGAGTAGAACTAGCGCGCGACACGGTTGAATACCTCGCAAACAACATTAAAACAAATATCCGTGAACTTGAAGGTGCACTCAACCAACTACTAGCGTACGCTGAAATGCGTGGCATCACACCAGATATCACCACAGCCGAAGGTTTAATTGGCCAAGTACGCCACACTCGCCCGCAACATATTACCTCAAGGCAAATCATCAACCACACTGCAAAACACTTTAAACTAGAGGTCAGCGAAATTTGTAGTGCTCGGCGGGATAAGCATATTGTTGTGCCGCGCCAAATTGCTATGTACCTACTACGTAGTGAACTGCACCTGAGTTTTCCTAAAATTGCATCTGAACTAGGCCGCAAGGATCATACTACTGCTATACACTCGGTTGAAAAAATCGAAAAAGCTATAAAGCTAGACTTTCTAATCCGCGAACAAGTAGCCAGTATACGAGAAAAGTTGTATGCCTAGAGTATGTGGAAAATCTGTGCACCAGCTATGGATTAATCGTAGGATAAGCTGTGCCGACTCGTCCACAACACACCCAAAAAAGCCACGCGGCCTACATGCAGGCTGGGTAAAAGACTGGGTTATTCGCAATACCTTGCACGCTAACTCCACACCCTTATCCACATACAAATATCCGATTTCACATCTAAAGATTAGGTGTTTTACCCACTATCCACATAGCCTACTACTAACACTACCAAAGGAAAAAAATTAGAAAGGTAACAATAATGGAACTAAGTGTAACCCAGGAAAATCTCTCAAAAGCACTGACTACTGTCGGACGTGTTGCTAGTACAAGAACACAGTTACCTATTTTAAAAAACATCCTACTTAGAACTGATGGTAATAGACTACTAATTGCAGCCACCAACCTTGAGATAGCTGCAACTATATACATAGGAGCAAAAATCACTAAACCAGGTGCAATCACAATTCCAGCTAAACTAGTCAGTGAATTTGTAGCTAGTTTACCTAAAGGTACGGTTGATCTAAAGGTTGATGGTAACCACTTAAGTATCGCATCTGGTAGGTATAGTTCTAAGATTAATGGTGTTGAGGCGGATGATTTCCCGGAACTTCCGACAATCGA
>CAZEGC010000005.1:7127-37868 GCA_964511635.1 uncultured Candidatus Saccharibacteria bacterium
GTTCTAAGATTAATGGTGTTGAGGCGGATGATTTCCCGGAACTTCCGACAATCGACGAAAACTCATCAATTAGGTACGCCATAAATGGTAGTGACTTCAAACAGGCCGTAAGTCAAACTGTAATTACTAGTAGTAGCGATAGCACCCGTCCGGTTTTAACTGGGGTTTACTGGCATTCGCACGAGGGTTATTTATACCTAGCTGCGACTGATGGTTACCGCCTAGCAGAACGTCGTTTGGTTGAAACAACCAGTGACGTAGCAGCGATTGTGCCGACCACTACATTACAGGAGGTGTTAAGGGTAACTAGTGATGATATTGATGAAGTGGAACTACTATTCGATGAAACCCAGGTACGATTTAGGATTGGTGATACAGAAATTACTAGTCGTCTGATTGATGGCAACTTTCCTGATTATCGTCAAATAATCCCTGGTGATTCTGAAGTATCGGCTACTATTGATAAGTCAGAATTTATTAGAGTCACAAAAATTGCTGGTTTGTTCGCACGTGAGGCTGGCGGTAGCGTCACTGTGACTCTTAGCGATGAATCGGATTCGGTATCAGTTCACTCTATTGCGTCAGAACTTGGTGAAAATACGTCCGAAGCTGGAGCTAAAGTATCTGGTGATGGTCAGATTACACTTAATTCGCGTTATTTAGGAGAGGCTCTAGGCGTGACACCGGGCGATGACGTTGTGTTTAGGTTTAGTGGCAAGTTGTCTCCGTGTGTTCTAACCGAAGACAGTGACGATATCGACTACCGGCACGTCATTATGCCGCTAAAAAGCTAAGTTTTAGGTAGTTGTCAAAGTGCCAAAAGTCACTAAATTAACAGTTCATAATATTCGAATTCATGATTCGTTTAATTTAGAATTTGCCAATGATACTACAGTACTGATAGGTGCTAACGGTGCTGGTAAAACCTCTTTGATCGAGGCGCTTTATCTAGCTATGCAGGGTTCATCTTTTAAGGGTAGTGATCAGGATATGTTGAAAAATAACTCCCCCTGGTGGCGAATTGAAGTATGGTTTGATGATGAAACTCACCGAACCGTGACATTCGATCCGAATAAAGCTACCGGTAAAAAGCAGTTTACGATCGATACAAAGAAAAATTATCGACTACTGCCAAGGTATCGTTATCCAGTTGTGCTGTTTGAACCAGATGACTTGCAGCTTCTGAGTGGCTCCCCTGCTCGTCGTCGGCGTTTTATAGACCATTTTATTGCCCAAGTTGATAGTCGATATCGCACAGTACTTACAAAATACGACAGAGCCCTAAAGCAGCGAAACACTCTACTTAAAAAATCAACCACAACAACCGATGAACTATTTATATGGGATATGTCTCTAAGTGAGTTTGGAGCTTATATAGTAGAGCAGCGAGTTAAATTTATAGAGGAACTCAATAAGAACTTAAGCGATAGATATAGTAATATTGCAGGATCAAATGTACCGATATCGGTTCACTATTCACACACATTAATAGATAATATGCAGCAAAAGCTTCTTAGCGAGCTTCACGTAGCGCATAAAAAGGATATATTTGTTGGCTATACGACGATAGGGCCACATCGACATGATATGGTGTTTAGGTATGGCGATTCGCCCGCTCTATCGGTTGCTTCGCGTGGAGAGGTGCGAACAATCCTACTGGCTCTAAAGCTTATTGAAGCCGATATTATTACGACACTTTCAGGGTTGCAGCCACTTGTACTGCTTGATGATGTGTTTAGTGAACTAGATGAGAATCGTCAGCGCGACCTAATAGAGAGCCTGAAAAATCACCAAATTATAATCACAAGTGCCCTGCCTTTTAGTGATTCGCGCAACGATTATATTACTCTTGAGTTGTCTGATTAATATCAGTAAGTATATCGATAGGAATCGAAGGGTATTTCTGAGCACTTAGGTGAATACTGGGTGTAGTTACTGCGTCCCATGAATCATTTTGTTTTCGTAGTACGACCCTATATGATGGCAGAGTGTTATCGTTGGTGTACGCACGATTTTTTAATACTACACCGTACCACTGCCCTTTTTTGTATAACGTATCATTAATAAACTTGTACTGGCTCATTTGATTACTAAACTGTGCAGCTATAGTCGAGCGAGCAGCGACTTGCTCTGCTTTTAGTAATTCCACCAGGTACTTAGTTGAATAGTCTGGGTCAATTTTAACTTGGTCATTATTTTTACCCAGAGTAAATTCTATATTTGAAGTATCGATTTTATCACCATGTGGGGTGATGTAGTATTCACCGCTACGTAACTTTATGGGATTTGACGGGATTCCATCATATATCAACTCATCGTTATTTTTTGAATATATATTTATTGACGAAACCTCGTCGGAAATATTAAACGTAACATCTTGAAACGATGATACGTACATAAAGCCATAAGTACCCAATATTATGACAAGTAGTGCGGTAGTAACGATAATAATTATTTTTTTCATGATTCAAACGGGTTTTCGTAATTAGTAAATTCAATATTGTAACGTGTCGGGTCGTATCCCCAGTTTTCAATTTGTTGCAGGGCAGCCTCTTTGTATATATCTGGCGCATCAATAGTTATAATTACGGACATATCGTTACTGGGGTCATTTTTATATCCAATTGAGTATAGTAAATTTCGGTGAGGTAGATTATTGATTAGGGGGTTTTGACGGCGGAGTTCGTCGCCTTCTATATTTGCCTTAGTTCCGGCTAGACCTTCAAACTCGAGTACCTTCGACTGGTTTTCTGCCATCCATTCCTCGCCTTTTGGTGAGTTTGGATCCAAGCTAATTAATATCGGTAGGTTATTTGATTCTTCTACTACTAACTCCCTAGATAGAGGCTCAAAGCCGTCTCTTGTTATTTTAGCCTGATACGAACCGGGTGTAATATAGTGAGTTCCGGGTGACAGTGAGCCGATTGTTTCGATAGCGATGGTGGCGTCTGACGGGATGGTTGCTATCTCAACTTCTGATTTTCCATACCTTGAAAAATAAATACCTATAAATATAGCAGCCATTAACAGCACTATAGTAGTAGATATAAATACTATTTTTTTTCTGTAGTTATAGATAATATCGTACAACATATTTAACTACCCTTTTCTATACCAGGTTACGCTACTTGATGTTAAGCTTTCACGCCCAGCCATCGGCGACCGCCA
Source organism: uncultured Candidatus Saccharibacteria bacterium (assembly GCA_964511635.1). GTDB lineage: Bacteria > Patescibacteriota > Saccharimonadia > Saccharimonadales > Saccharimonadaceae > CAZEGC01. Next base: position 10,296 of record CAZEGC010000005.1, read on the forward strand.
CCCTCTGTTGGTACCACCTAAGGACGCTGAGGCTATATTACTATCAAATCCATCAATATCACCAACATATACGAATGTGTGTCTAGTACTAAAAGCGACATCGCCAGGCAGTAGTGTTGACGTATCGATTGAACTGCCATTTCCAAGTGTCGTCCAGTTGTCTTTTACCCACTGTTCCTGGGTTACCGTATTACCGCCCTTGCCTGAATAGTTGTATTCCGGTTCGAACCCACTATCAATCATAAGTGTAGTCACAAACCCACCGCAATCTATACCTGGGTATTGAAGCCCTCCTACGTACCGTCCCTCTGTCTGCGCTCGACTAACAGCTGCGTCGTATTCCGGTTTCTTATTGGTATACGGAGGGCTGTGGTATTCGGGCCAAGCGTACGCAAAAGCTGTCTCTTGTAAGTCACCACCAGTAAATTGAGCGCAGTTTGCATTTGGGCCACTTCCTCCGCCAGCTGTATTTGAAGACAACCTGTTAAACACCTCTTGTGCGGCCCCGCCACGATTATCTATAACTTCCTGGGCTGTGTCTGCTGATCTTTCGAATGAGTCATGAAATAAGACAGTTGCATCGATAATAGAGGTCATTTTTTTCATTGATTCTATTTCGGTGTCACCTGGGCTGCCGAGCCCTTTGTTAGTTGCCTTGGGGCTTGTTTTTCTAACTTCCATCTCCTGATACAGGTATTCTAGCTGGAAGCCAAGATCGCTAGATGGCACACCTTGATTGCGAGCTGCTTGTTCTAGGGCGTCTCTTCTTCCGAATGTCCACTGAGCTATACCATACCCTTTATCTGCCCGAGTTGTTACTTCTTCGATACCTGGATCAAGGTCACCCGACCCACCCGATTCCTTTAGTAGGTTACCCAGTATACCAGCTGTTTGCTGAGAACTAAGGCTACGTCCAATAAAGAAGTTCCATGCACGTTCGACGTTATCTCCACCCACTAGGTTTGATCCACTAGTGGCGCAAACATCCGGACTGGCGTTTTTATCATAAAACAGTATATCGTTACCAGAATAAAATGTTTCATCTGCCAGCACCTGTAAGGGCGCGCAAGTCACACTGATGATAGCAACAGATATAAAAAAAAAGCTTTTTCGGACTATAGACTTAAGTGTCATGGCTGTACTTCCCAGTGCCAGAATTCGTTACTGATAGGTTTAAAGTTAAATCTCGAAGCGTTTTCTTCGAGCCACTCCCATATAGGGTCGCCCGACAGAGTGCATCGCCCATCTCTTGTTACACAGTTACTTGTACTGTTGGATCGACCCATTCGAAAGTCAATCGCCAACCCCATCTGGTGATTTGAATAGCCTGGTCGCGCAGCTGGATTTGGACCCCCCTGAAGCTCTTGTTGGTGGGCGTGCGTACGGAATGTACTAGTTGCGCTCGGGTTTAGTCCATCGGCTTTCATGGCTTCAATCATTTGATATGCTACACCTGAAACTCGCGAGTTTACGAGTGCTTTGCCGCCAGCTCCAGTTATTGAGTGTCTGTTACCGTTTGTACTTTCCTGACTAGAGCTAGTAAGGTTTGGAAGCGCACACAGCTTTACTTCAACACGGTTACCTTGGCGGTAGCCGTCATGGTTGCCAATATCATTTGTATTTGCGTTACAGGCCACGTTAGTTGAACTATCAAAAAGTTCGTTTAAATCGATACTATCATTTGAGGGGGAAGTTTGATTGCCTGATTCGGGTTCATCATCCATTCCCTGGTTAATACTGTGGTCGATAGTGAAAACACGAAAATTATTAAGCATACTACTATCATCCGAGCATTTTCCTCCGCTAATCCAGTCATCTCGCCGATTACCACCGAACCAACTACCACTTTCAGCACCAGTGTCACCGTAAGGGTTTTGGCGGTCTACGCAGTGATCGATAAATGTGGCATATTCTTGCTTTGCAATTGATCGAATGTCGGCTTCTCCGTCAGCGTCAGCGTCGATATAGCCGTTTGAAATCATATACTCAACCACCTCGCTACTGTCAAGCTGTAATTCTTGTGGGTTTAATCCAAACCGTAAGTTGCAAAAGACATCGGTAGTTAGCTCCATCTGATTATATTCATCGTCATCACACTGATTGAAGCGTTCAGGATCGTAGTTAGTGGCAGCCCGAACTGTGTTAGTACTACTGATAATTGATCCGACTGAACCTTTAACAATATTGGTTATATTTGATAAAGTACTTGAACTATGTGACACGAGTGGTGTAACTGTTCTAGCTAGACGACCTGTAAATGAATATTGACTATATACATTGAATGGCTCGCTACGGGCTTCATATGTTTCCATGGCAATATAGTCACTTTTTACTTCACGGGATAATGCGAGGTAACTTTCAGCTGTGTCTTTAGGGAGGGGTTGCAACCCTCGACTCTGAGCTACTGCCGTCATAGTAGCACTTGTACCAGCAAAAGCCGCATCACCTACGTCTGTGTGACTAGTGTTTTCATCAGCTGCCACGCCAGCAACAAGATCTGCCAGCATAGCTTCAAAGTAGCCTTGTGCAAAACCAAGTGCTAATGAGGCTGCAACACTAACCCCTGTAAATACACCGAAAGTACCAGCAGCAGCAAATATGCCAGCAACAAGTGATGCTCCCCTAGCCCCCCAACTTTGAATTGCTGCACACTTTCTGCGAATCTCTCTCGTGTTTTGCCCTAATAAACTTCTGAAATTTTGCAGTACAGCGTCAGTCATAACAACACCCATACCTCCACCAACCATGTACGGAGCCGAGCTAGCAGTTAAGTTTGGTACATCACCATGTGCAGCTAGTTTATATCCTGCTGAGTCAAGTGCTGTTTTTCCATAATTAGGGTTGTCTATAGTTGTTACCATATCAGGGTCGGAGATTGGATTTTCGTTTTCATCCTTAAAGCCCCCTATGCCGTTGACTATAGTTTGCCTCATGTCAGGTTCAGTTAGTTTGTTTCCTATATACTCTACTTCTTCAGGTGTGGCATCACCAGCTTTGATTGCATCGGCAGTTCCTAGAAACAGCATGGCGTAGCGTGCTAGTTGAGCAGCACGGATGGCTTTGGCGCCATTACTAACTGCGACGCCAGCATTATAAACACTACAGGCACTATCGGCTACCCCCATAACACCAATACCTTTAACGGCACTAGATAGTGCCCTAGTAGCCCGACGAACGCCGCCGCCGGAGACTTCGCTAGAGTGTGAGGCAAGTTGATTGGTTCTTTCGCTGGCATCACCGTGCTGTTGTCGAGCGGTATCATCAGCGTTCTCGTCTAGACCGGGTCTTTGATTTGTATTGGCTTCTTCACCACTTCCTGCAGATCGGACGGTCTCGTCCATTGCTTCGGGCGAGGCCGATGTAAGTTTTTTAGCTTTATCAATACCAACTTTTCTAAAGCCACGAAAAGCTCTTTTATCAGCAAACCCCATAAACTTAGGATTGTAGGCTTTTGCAAGTGCCGATCTAATTTCAATATTCGACCTAGCCGTTCGGCGGAAATTACTGGCGGTCATTTCTGTACCGTCAGGTCCGATAATGGCAGTCGGTCGCACTCGCCTACCTGACGTATCGCCATCGGCGGTTTTAATCTTAAACCCAGCATCTTGCAGGCGGCCAAGTTGTCGCTGCGACATACTGCTAAATTTACATCGTACAGTCACAGGTCCTCTACATAATCCCGATGTACTGCCACTCAGTCGAGCCCGAAACACGTGTCCAGTGCGTACATCCATGGCGGCTAGCTGATCGTTTAAATCGTCAGTCAAGGCTTCTTTGAACTGAACAATAGCAATACCCGGGGAAAATAGGAGCGTTAGTAGTCCCCCGCCACCAAAAAGAACACCTATGATGACGGCAAGCGGACCTTTTTTCTTGATACCTTTTAATTTAAGGTCTGCTTTTTTTGAGCTCAAGTCTACAGAGTAGGAAGGTTGAGCTTCTTTGTCGCGAATATTAGAAATATTGTCGTTTTCTTGCTTTGGATCGGCGGTATTTTCATGATAATTTTTTGCAATGCCATTAAACTGTTCATCAGCAGCAAGTTGACCCGGGTTGTACGCCGAATCCTGATCTTCTCTGGTGTTTGGTGTTTCTGTTCCTAATGCCATGAAAATTAAATCCCTAGCTGTACATTAAACCTCTCCCGGTTCCATGTATCCGCTTGTTGTTGTGGGCGTTGGAGATTGTTGCTGCGCTGATTGTTGATTTTCGGCCGGATTAGTTGAAATCAGCGATTGTTCAGTTTGACTAGCAACAATTTGCATATGAACATGGTTCGAACCAGCAAAGAATAATCCTTGCCCTACCGGGAAGTTTGATAAACGTTTCCGCTCCTCTTCGGTGAGTTTGAACACGTCAGACAGAACAGTTACGGCACTCGGTGATTGTTTTAATAGCAGCTGCATACTTGAGTTAGCTACAATTGCACGTCCCATTTTACTTCCCATAAAGTCCTCAACATCTTGAGTGATGGTTGTAAGTCCAAGATAGTATTTTCGAGCCCGCTTTGCAAGACTAAATAAAAAGTTAGCCGAATCGTCATACTTCATAAGCTGCCAGGCTTCGTCTACAATCAGCATGCGTTTTTTCTGTTCAGTTCTGGCGATATTCCAGATATGACTAAGGACGATATGCATTGCAACTGGGCGAATTTCCTCTTCTAGATCACGGATATTAAACACCACCATATGGTTATTAATATCAACGTTACTTTGTTGTGAGAATATACCAGCAAATGTTCCGGTGGTGTACTTACGCAAACGCTGCGCTAGCTGCGGTCCGGATCCGCCCATATGAAGCAGGGTGTCATATAGATCAGATATGGTTGGCGGCGTTGAGTTATGAGTTAAGGGGTCACTAGTGATACCGGCTCGGGCATAAGTATCAATCAGGGCTTGATCTAAGTCGGCTTCCTCTGCTGGTGATAATCCACTCATGGCTACACCCTGGGCATTAACCTGAGCGCCACCTAGCATTTGGCGCATAATACCATGTAGAGTTACCAGGTTTGCTCGTAGTGCATCATCTGCTTCTTCGTTATCGATTACGTGCGGCAGGTCAAATGGATTAATGCGGGTGTCAGAATTTAAACTTAGTCTTATGTAGCTACCGCCAACAGCGTCACTTAATTTTTGGTATTCGTTTTCAGGGTCTATGATGATTATTTCTGAACCTAGCATCATGCTGCGCATTGCTTCGAGTTTGACAGTAAAGGATTTTCCGGCACCAGACTTTGCAAATACAACCATGTTGGCGTTTTCTAAACTGAATCGATCGAATATAACTAAACCATTGTTATGCATATTGATTCCGTATAATACGCCTTTTTCCTGAGTCAAGTCAGCCGATGTAAATGGAAAGCTGGTCGAAATGGCCCCAGTATTCATATTACGGCGAATCTGTAGTTGATCGCTCATTTGAGGAATTGTACTATTTAAACCTTGTTCCTGCTGGCTTGAGGCTACCTTGCTAAACACTAGCTGTTGGCCGAAAATCGTTTCAATTTTATGTTGCACGAAATTTAATTCGTCCATACTATCACCGTATAGTGTAATATAGAGTCCATAACGGAAAAATCGCTCGGCCCCAACTTGAAGTTGGTCGCGCAGTTCTTCGGCATCCTGGATCGCTGCCTCGAGTCCTGGATCGCGAGTCCTACCCTTTTCGCTATTAATTGCCATGCTGGCTTCTAGCTGAGTAACTTTTTTACGTAGGTTATCTAAAACCACCTGACTTTCAACTGGGTAGACGAACATGCTGATATCTAGTACTTCATCGATATTTATAAGTGATGACAACCAGCCGGTGTAGATCTGTCTAGGATATCCGTAAACGTATAGCGTACGGCCGTATTTTGTACCTAAGCGAAAATGACTAGAGTGAATCTCTAGACTGCTCGGTGCGATAAGATCACGCAAAGTAGTCATTCCCTTTAGGAATGCCTGCTCGACTTCGGCCTGCTCACGCGCACGTTGCTGGGCGGCAATGTCTACGGGATCGAGTTTTTTTCTAGCCATAATTACATCTCCCCCTGATGTAGGTGTGGCCTGGGTGCTTCACCTTCACCTTTTTTAACAAATGTAGTTGTGACGTTTTCGAAATCGCCTAGTGGTTCGCGTACGGCCGTGTCGGGGTTATAGAAGTTATAGTAAAGCTCACCCAACTGTTTAGTGTTTAACTGAACACTTTTTACCCCCAATTGAAATAGCCCGCTAGTCACTGAGTCGACCCTATTTTTTATTTCGTCTTTGGCTTTTTCGTAAGTAGCTTTTTCAATCCTTGTAACGGTTACTTGGTTCTTTTGAAATATCCTACCAAAAAACCCTTTACTAGCATTAGCTAGGTTTGATAGGTCGCCAGTTGGAAAATATGGAATAGATATGAAAAAGCTTTTATCCATAATATTTGCCTCTTCGCTCAGTATGTCAATGAACTCAATATAATTATCCATTAATACATTTAGCAGCATATTATCCTGGCTTAGGCGAATCTTAGACAGACGCTCTATGTAGGGTCCGATATCAACACGCTGCGACCGGATTACTATTTGAATGGGAAAATGAAGCGAATTAAGGAAATTCTGATAACTAAATTCGACCCCTTCGCGCTCAGATGAACTCATCAAATCAAAATTTATTGACTTACAAGCGACAACTGCACGAAAGCTGCCATCACTCATAATCACCATGCTATCGCGAAGCTCGGATATCAATAAGCTGTTTTGAGTGGTATTTGGATTGCGAGCAGGCGGCGTCGTAGCGCCCCCGGGCGCGCTGCTAGGATTTCCTGGGTTAGCCACTTGCCCTACTGTAGGTTGAGGGGTTTGATTATGTTGATTGTTTGGAGGCACACTAAATCCCACACTTTAATTAACCGACTATCTGCACAGGTTATCTTAGGGGTATCATCACTTCAGCTTCTTCATCTTTTTTATTGATGCGATTAGCTTCGTGTGCGATAGCCTCGATAGATAGATCGGTGTTACTTGCAAGGTTTATTATATCAGGTGACAGTGGTTTTTCGCTAGTGCTTGTTTCGCTCATATGAACTGATGAACCTGCAGCTGGTGGCGAGTTTGTCACTGGTTGTGGTTGGGGTGTTTGCTGGCTCAAAGGTTGGATAACCGCCTGGCGAATACTGTCTGGATAAGGATTAAATTTAACAGAGGGCTCATTTTGGGGTTGAGCCATTTGGGGTACAGCACCCCTGTTATACACCGGGACATGATGCGGGTCTTCTGTATTTTGAGTTGAGTTGATTGGAGCTTGTGGCGGTAGATTAGCGGCAGTGCTCGATATTTTGCTGGCTTCATCGACCTTGTTCATCATTTCCATTAACTGTTGGCGATGCTTCGCGTCTTTTTCCTGAATCATTTGGTCAAATGATTGCGCCAGTGCATTATTACTATCGAATACATCCTGGGCTTGCTGAGCTTCAAAATATACATCCCCCACCATAGAGCTATTTGGATCGGGAGCGCTAACTCCACGTACTGACCATCCCCCACTGTCAACTAAGTCTGCTAGGTATGAAAAACGCTTGTCGGCCTCGCTGGCAGTTAGATTTTTGGTGCGCTGCACTTCTATTTCTTTGGGGGCGACCACTTCAATTAGAGATGTAATGCCGTCTGGCTCCCATAATCTTTTCCGAGGTTTTAAATGAAAGGATAGAACTGCAGCTAGGTATATTTCCATTGGCTGATCTTTTTTTAGCGGCAAGGCTAAGGCTCCAAAAAAAATAACAAACGGCAGCGGTAGGATTGCTAGTGGTATAAACAAAGTGCCCAGCCCCCAAGCGAGGGCTGCAGATCCAAGGGCGACAGCAAGGTAGATAAACTGACGAAAACTAAACGGACCGAGCAGTTTATCTTCGGCTTCGACGTCTTGAGGTACTTTATAGACCGCCATACTGGTTATAGTATAACAAGATAGGGGTTAATGTTATAGGTTTTAAATTTCCATTTGAATTTCACGTAGTTGCTTACGGGTATTTTCAGATGCCCTAGTGTACATAGTAGGCTCGGTAAGTGCAAGATTGGCATTGTCTCGAAGTGAATTAAGCCCATCTGTAATATTCTCGTCGCCACTGCTAAAGTCGGTGCCATTTAGGCCGATAGGTGCCAACTGACCAGCTTTTAGTTTGGTTACCACTTCTAGTATTCGCTTAACGGCATCAACATCAGACGTTGCTAGCTTGTCTGCTGAGACCTTACCTTTGGCAATCATTTCAATGATAAATTGATCTACGTGGTGTTCTGAGCTGACTCTACCCTGGGCAATTTCGTCAATCAAGCGACCACCCAAGAATCCGGCAGTCTTTGCCCCCCAGCCATTTTTGGCTACACCGTCAGATATAGTTGTGGCAAATTGAGCCATGTCCGGTCGACCGGAGGCCTGTACGATCTGCAAGGCGTCATTAACTGTACCGGTGGCCATTTGCTCTTCGATGGCTGCTTCGCGGGTAAAGATACTGCTGCTATCAAGTGTCCTTGTGTTGCCATGCGAATCACTAACATTTACAGTTTGACCCATTGCATGTGCCTGACGCTCTGCACCTGATAGGTTAAAGTGTTTAATAATTTGACGAGCTTCAGCTACAGAATCACCGTAAGCTTTTCGTGTGGTTGATATTGCTGCAGCCAGCGCCGAATCAGCACCATGTGATGCGATACCGCCAGCTTCGACTGCTTTTGCTTGGTTCTGGATGAGCGTTTCAGCAAATTGTTGTTGCTGTTCGTGCTGGGCTGAATGTGTGCGACGGACTTCGACTTGTTTTTGAAGCGCATCGTTCTTAATCGTGTTAGCAAGAGCGGAAGCCGCTACTCCGCCTGCGGTGTAGTGGCGCGCGTCACCAGCTTTTAGTTCTTCCCAGTTGGCATCAACCCTAGTTTTAGATAGGTCAACCTCGGCTTTGGCCACGCGCAGGCTAATATCGATATCTTCGGCGGCGCTAGATACTAGTTTGGATGCTTCGTATGCTGCCTCTGCCTTTAGTTCGCCAGTTTCTTTGGTGTCACGAGCTGCTCTGATTCGTTGTTGGATATTACTATAAGCGTCAGAGTTAGTCCAATCAGATTCACTTCTGGTGTTAAACATTTCGGTTAGAGCTTTATCCCGTTCTGCGTTCATAAACGAACGGTACGCCCTGCGTTTGCCAATTTGGTGTCGTCTAGCGGTACTACCTTCCTGACGCCGTTTGGCTTTATGGAGTTCAAGCTTTCGCTGGGCGTGACTTTTTTCGGCATCGACAAGTTTGCGACCTGGCTTGGCCGCCATTTGAGCAATTTGCCCCACTAGCCTTCCACTGAATCGTATTAGTAGCGGCGTTACTACTACAGGTACAATTTGAACGAACATTCCAAAAATCAACATATGCATTGAGCCAGCATTTTGTATAATAAGCGCACCTGCTAGCTGGGAGCCTCCGAATAGGACTGAAAATATCGGAAACAGCATCAGCATGGTTGAAAGTAAATCCCGCCACTTGTTGAATAGTTTTTCGGTATTCGGTAATAAAAATGCCACAAAAGCAAGGGGCGATATAACGATCAGTACCGTGATGATTGCTTGGCGCGCTGCTAGTACAACTAAAGCCACCAAAATTGCAAAACCTACTCCCACCAGAATCGGTAGTAAAAGGTATACCAGTCCAACTACACCTGAGCTAGCGTAGCCCACAAAGGCTAGTGCGCCAATCCCACCCGCGCTTAGAGCGTACCGGGTTACGTCCTGCCATCCCCAGCCAATATCCCAGTTATTACCCTCTGTCCCCACCAGGCTGTTACGTATATCTATAAATACCCCCTGGAGCGAGTGTCCGAGTATATTTGATACATCAACAAGGGCAGCAGAAATATAAAAGGAAATATTTACTAAAATTGCTGCAATTATCAATCGTGGCAATAGGCGTTTAATATCGTAATTTTTTAAACCTATACTGGTTAGTTGGGAGTATATGATGATCAAAAATGACAGTACAAACGCTAGGTTAGCAAAGCCTCGCATATAGCTCCAGGCACGAAATAGCGCTGTATCTTGTGACATCTCAAGCGGTCGAACGGTTAAAAAGCCAGTCAAGATACTAAAAAGCCAGTCAGTTGCATTGGAAATAAAGTTTGTCATTGGACATACAATCCACCCAAATCCCTCTAGCGCACATGAAGTTGTGCCAGGATTATTGGTGGCAGTCGAGGTAGCTAGCTGTTCAATTTCAATTGTTTGTCTGTTTGACGGATCTGAGTAGTTATCTCTGGGTCGAAAGTCAAATTCAACGTAGTGCGCTCTTTCGGCGGTGTTGATATCAGTGTCAGGTTCGAAATAAATTATGTGTGCAGTTTGATCGCCGCTAGGGGTAGGTTCACTAATAAAGGTAAATATTTGACTACCTTCTGGAAGGTTATGACTGTCCCCCTCTATTGCAGCGACAGGGCCAGTATATTCATTAGATTCGTAAGTAATTGTGTTTTCATTGCGCCAGTTAGCATCTGCCGCATGTACTGGATGGCTAGAAAAAATTAAGGTACCAAAAATAGCCACTAGCGTCGTAGCAACAAACGCGAGAAATTGCCGCCAGGTTATATACCCTCGCGGCCACTTTAGAGCCAAGTCCCACATACGGTTATTTTATCATTTTAATAGTAGAAAGTCAATACAAACCATTGCTTGTAGTCCCTTTTATTCTAACAGTTACATTTCTGTATGGGTAGTGTTGTCGTCGTTTGGGATGTAGTAGTTTGAGCTGTCTGCCACACTTGGTGGTGGGCTTTGAGGCACTGCTGACTGTTCGTTGGGGCTATGGCCTGCAATTTGTTCAAATATTTTTTTGTTTTTCGGTTTAACATCTTGGTATAGTCGACTGTTGTTCACAATAGATGATGCTTGAGCTTGTGATATGGCACCCATGGCTTGAGCGTTTTCGAGTGCTTTTGTAGTTTGCGTAGCTAGCTCGGCTTCTGATAGCGTACTTGCAGGGTGAGAGCTTCCTATATTGTTCTGAATAGTCTCTAGGTTACCACCGTTATTTATGAAATCAGCTAGACTTGCATCTTTGGCTTTAATTGCAGAAACATTACTCTCAAGGGTCTCTCTTAACCCTATTACAGAATCTGAATTATCCGTAGCTACCAGGCCATTCGCATCTGGTACCTGGGCCTCCCTTATTGCCCTATTTAAACTTTCAATACCTGGCCCCCCTTTATTTGCAAGCACGCCAGAAATAGCTCGAGCGGTGATGTGATCGTTATTGCGAAGCGCATCCCTGAGTTTATTGGCAGCATTTGTAATGCCTTGATCTTGGTCAGATACCATATCATCCTTAACTTGACTTACTACTGCAGAAATATCTTCTTGAAGTAGTTTGCTTTGAACTGAGCGCGCCTGTGCCTGCACGCGCGTGAGTGCTGACGAATCAGCGTCCATTGCTTGCTCGGCGCTACCGTACCCAGCAAGCTTTGCTGCGTAATCAGCATTGCTAGCTGTTTCATCAGCAACATAAGATGCTGATGATCTTGCTAGTCGACGCTGGTCTGCTTCAATGCGTGCCTTCCTTTTTTCTGCTCTAGCGACTGGGTTGAATCGGGCGAGTCTTTGTCTTCGTGAGTTAGATTGAGCATTTTGTAATGCACTTAAATTACTTCGGCTTTTCCTTTGCTCAATCCTTTCTGCACCGCTTTTTCTAAGTCTATCGAACGGCCCCTTGTGTGGATTGTTGATCATACCCGCAAAACGACCGAGCAGATTGCCGCTTAACTTAATAACTAAAGGGGTCAATGCAAGGGGCACCACCTGCATTCCCATGGCTAGTATAATAATTATCGCACTATCGCTAGTGGACATAACAAGTGCTGCTGCGTATTGAGACCCGCCGAACAGCAGCGATATTATCGGAAACATAATAAGTAGTGTGGTAAGTGTTTTACGCCACCTATCGAACCAGCTTTCTGTATTTGGTAGCAAGAATGCAACAAATGCTAATGGAGATATAATTATCAGTATTACTATCAACGCTTGGCGGGCGGCTAGTACCAGAAGGGCAATTATAATTGAAAAGAATCCAATTACTAGCAGTGGCCATAGCATTCCTAGTATGGCCCAAAAAGCCGTTCCTGCCGCCCCTGCTGCAACTACGGCAGCTGCCCCACCGACTGTTGCTGCAGTAGTACCGCCTGCCAAGACATTGGTCACTACTACGCTCCACGTAGGCACGGCCCCGTTAACATTTTGAGTAGCGGTGTCTCTTAAATCTATGAATATATTTTGTAAGGAATAGCCGAGGATATTGAATATATCCACAGCTATAGCTGTTACATAAAATGAAATATTTACCAGTATTGCAGATGCAATTAGACGAGGCAGCATTTTTTTAATATTATAGTTGTCGACCCCTAGGCTAGTTATTTGTGAAAATATAATAATCAAAAATGCAATAACAAACGCAATATTTGCAAAGTTGCGCATGATTGACCAGCCTCTATGCAGGGACTGATTTGTCGCAGTATCTGCAAACACGCCGACCTCAAGCAGTTTTGTAACTTGATTAAAGACACCGTCGGTAACGCTGGCCAAGAAATTAGATGCGGGACATACAATCCACCCAATACCTTCAATCGCACATGAGGTTCCTGTTCCATCTTCAGCTTCTTGTATAGCCGTCTTTGTACTTTCAAATTCATCTCGATTTTCATTCATGTACTGACGATATGCATCAATTCGCTCATTTATAGCGGCTACCAGATTCTCGCAGCTGAAGCTGACTCTGTTGCCGTTGTTGTCGGCCAGTACGCTCACAGAGTCATCCTTATCAAGGATACTTGTGTATAGAGTGTCTTCGATTTTTATTTCATCATCGAGAGTCTTTACTCGGTAGCCAAGTGCTCTTTCTGATGTAGAGGCTTCGTTATATGGACCCGCAGAGATTGCTTCACAGCCATTTATAAATGTTCGAAGGTATAAGTCATATTCTGCAGCCCTAGATAAACCATTTGGTGCCGTACCCCCATAATATAATTGCCTGATAGCAGACTGGAAAGCCGGCGCCCTCGCGTCTTCGCCACCCCCTACGCTCCTTAGTTTTCCAGTACCGCTAAGGCAGTTGCTGCCATTATCGCGCTGGAATCCCATGGCGCATAGTACCTCGATAGGATCGGTACCCCAAAAATTCATTGCCTCCATGATAAAATTTTGATCATGACACACAACAGTGGGCCGATTAGCACTTATATAATGCCCCGGCGTGGTGCTAGCGCCATTTCCCGTAACATTCACTACATTTCTAAACCATCTACCTTGTGCGGCATTGGACTCCGAAACGGCATTAAATAACGAAACTACAGAGTTTGTGCTATTCCTCAATCCGATATTACCAAAACAAGCAGCTATGGCGTTTGCATAAAGATAAGACTTAACCTGTTCGTTTAGGTTGCTCGGTGCTGCATATGCAGTTTGAGGTTGTAATACGGGCAGGGCTGTAATTGATGAGGCCAGAACAAGTAACGTGAGAAATAGGTTTTTGATGTTTTTTTTCATACTTAAAGAGTCTTTCATTGCTCATTAAACACTAAAATACCCCGAAATGCTAGTGTCTTCTGGGGTATTTTGGTGCAGGTTATGTAGGCTAGGTCTATTGAAGCGGCTGAATAATGGCAGCCTTCCATGTTCCGTCGTGTTCTTTCAGTACGATGTGGAACGACGAAGGTGCTGTAAGTTGCTCCGGGGTATCGATAAAATTCTCGCTGTAGTAGTCGGCTATACTATGACCGTTTTCATCGGCATCTTCGAAAGTGCTTTTTCGTTCAATTGTTACGCTTGCTGCAACAAGTCTGCTGTTTTCTTCATGAATATCGATATCTGATACTTGAATTATACTCAAGAAGGGTTCGCTTCCACCCCTAAAAAATACACCACGTGTAAGCTGGAGATTTTCGCCATGTTCTAGCCACAAGTGGTCTTGTCCTGGTATGTCGCCACCTTCAAAGTCTTCAGTTGGTCGAACAAGCGCATCCCAGTAAGAGTAGTACTTATCTACCTGGTCGCTAGCAAATCCGGTAGGGTCGTCACTATACGGCTCAAATTCTTCAAGCGTTTGGCCAATATTTGCCAGAGTTGATACAGAAAGGTAAAATGCCTCTACTACCTCTTTGGGTGAGTCGTAGTCACTAGCCTTAATTGTAATTAAATCTTTCACCTCTTGTTCGCTCATGGATGCTAGCTCTTCAGGAGTAGCCAGGAGGCTTTCTAGAATATTTTCTCGTTCATGGGTGGCCTCTGCGGTACTTTCAACGTCCTCAGATTCGCTCCATTCAGCGGTACTTTGAGCAGAGTCATCAACGGATTCAGTTGGGCTCTCGGTTGTATCTTTCATGTCTTCTGAGACGTTTTCAGTTGGGGCTTGTACTTCTGCGCTTGAGGTTCCACACGCTGCCAGCGCCAACCCTGCCATACCAGATGCAAGTAATTTACGAACATGTAGATTTCGCTCTTTTCTATCGCCCTTGAATTGTTCTGTGCTATTTATCATATAGTTCTCCAAATGCCTATGGTAGTTTATATAACATAATATACCACAAACCCACGGTAATATCAAGCATAATGAAGAAAATTTGCGCAAACTAATAGATTGTCGTATTTTAAATATATAGTTATGAATATAAAACAAATAATAAACCCTTTATTTATAGTTGCGCTGTATGTACTAGCTGTCACCGTCCTGCAAGTTGCCGTCGGAGGCACGACCCTAAATGCCGCGACGCTTAAATGTAAAGATGGAACAGAGGTGCCCCAAGGTCAGTACCCAGGCTATAGCGTTGACTTTTGTGAAGACAGGGGCGGAGTCGATGCACCGAATGCCGCGTCAGGCGGAACAGTGGGCTGTGATGAAATTAATGAATCTACTTCAATAATTCCAGACTTAAACTGCAAAGATGATGGTAGCGTTGAAGGTAGCGCACTGTGGAGCCTGTTGCTGCTTGTCATTAACATACTAACCGCCGGAGTCGGCGTACTAGCCGTTGGAGGTATTGTGTATGGAGCGATTTTAATTGCTTCTGCCAGGGACAGTGCGCAGCAAGTTCAAAAAGGAATCACTACAATTGTAAACGTGTCCATTGGACTAGCGCTGTTTCTATTAATGTTTGCCATTACTAATTGGCTGATTCCTGGTGGATTGTTTACATAATGACAGTATAATGAAATGGAAACGTAAGTAAAAAGTTATGACACGACTAAAACACTGGATTCTAGCGCTACTGTTTACCACAAGTATTGGTGGTGGCGCGCTTGCAGTGGCAAGCCCCTCAACTGCCCTAGCAGCATGCGATGATCGAACACTGCTTACTTTGCCGACCTGGTATCGCGGGTTGGTAGATAATGATTGTGAAATAAAAAATCCTAACGAAGTTGGGGGCATTTCGAACTTTATTTGGCGGATTGTACTTAATATTATCGAAATAGCCCTGCATTTAGTTGGTTATATTTCGGTAGTAATGATTATATTTGCTGGGTTTACCTATATTGTCAGTACGGGCTCACCAGATAAAGCAGCCAAGGCAAGAAAGACCATTTTAAACGCAGTTATAGGCCTGGTGCTGTCAATGGCATCTATTGCCATTGTGAATGTGATCGTGGGGATATTTTAATGAAAAAAATCGCGGAAACACTTCAGAACCTAGCTGTAAAAATTGACGCTAAAGACGTCGGTGTACCTGTAATAGCTGAGACCTCGGAGAAGGAGCAGGCAGCTATGGCCTCACTGCTGGGTACGGTGTATGCGTGGGCGGCTATAATCGCTGTACTAGTTATCGTGATTGCTGGATACTTGTACGCAACCTCTGGCGGTAATGCCCAGCAGACCAAACGCGCTCGTGAAGCTATTATTTATGCAGCTGTTGGGTTGGCGATCGTTTTACTTGCTTTTGTTATAACGCAATTTGTAATAGGAAGGTTTGAATGAAAAAACTATTTAATGCCGGATTTTTAACATTAGTACTAGCGTTCGGTGCACTATCGGGAACACTACTACCCCACTCAGCTAGCGCGGTTAGCGTGTTTGATGTCTGTGAGGATAATCCAGGTGCAGCAGTCTGTGCAGCCAAAGATAGCGATGATAGCGCAGAGAGTATGGTCGGAACGGTAATTAATTTACTGATTTATGCCATCGGGATTGTATCGGTCATCATGATAATAGTCGGTGGACTTAGGTACACCCTTTCTGGTGGCGATCAGGCGGGGGTTACTTCCGCCAAAAACACTATTTTGTACGCCGTGGTTGGTCTGGTGGTTGCCATATTATCATTTGCCATAGTAAACTTCGTGTTAGATCGGATATAAAAGGAGAAATAATGATGAAAAAATTAAAAATAATGCTGGCATCACTCGCGATGATAGCGGGCCTAGGTGTAGTAGCACCAGTCTTGGTATCGACAGATGTGTTTGCGGGCAGTGTTAATCCTGCAAACAAAGCCAAAGAGGGCGTAAAAGAAATTGGCGGCACAGGGAGTCAGAATACAGACCTTGTAGGATTTATACAAAATATTGTTAATGTGCTTTTATTCCTAATCGGTGCGGTATCAGTGATTATGATCGTTATTGGTGGTTTGAAATATGTTTTGTCACAAGGGGATCAAAGTTCTATTACCTCTGCCAAGAATACAATTCTATATTCAGTCATCGGCCTAGTAGTGGCGCTGTTAGCCTACGCAATAGTGAACTTTGTTATTGATGGATTGGCAGGCTAGTTGCGCTTGCAGCTACAGAATCATCTGAAACGAGCTCTTAACAAGATAAAATATTTCTGTTATAACTGAACGTATACAATTAAGAAAGGAAAATAATGAAGAGTTTGATTGAAAAGTTAATAAAAACAGGCCTGATTACTGCATCTATGGTGCTTGGTCTTAGTGCGATGCCGGCCCTAGTTCCGACTGTTGCCGCGCAAGATGATTTGAACATGAGCAGTGGTGCAGATGCGGCTAAGGGTAATGACCAAGCTGACGAGCTGTTTGGTGACGACGGTCTTTTTCAGACAATATCAAACATTCTGTTGTTTCTGATAGGTGCAGTGTCGGTGATCATGTTGATTATAGGTGGACTGAGGTATGTATTGTCACAAGGCGACCAAAATGCAGTTACTTCTGCGAAGAATACTATCCTTTACGCAGTAATCGGGATAATAGTGGCCCTACTAGCGTTCGCCATAGTTAACTTCGTAATCGGTGGTTTATCAGCCGAAGCTTAGTGGTTCTAAATTTTAGCTGGGCACCGACTATCTGGATGCCCAGCTATTTATTATGTCGCGTGATAAATATGCTTGATCCAAGCCGCAGCTATATAACCGACCCCTTAGACTGGTAAGACTTAAATATATAGTATGCAAATAATAACACCCTCTATCGATAGAGGGTGTTATTGATATGTTGCCTAGAGTACTGCTAACGAATCTGAATCTTTTTAGCTTCTTGTTTAATCTTGCCGAAAGTAATTGTGAGCACGCCGTCTTTTAGGACTGCTTCTACTTCATCTTCCTTGACTGGCACCGGTAGCGCCAGTGTGCGGCTAAATTCACCCCAGTAACATTCCTGAATGTGCCAGTTGGTGGCATCAGCGTCATCACCACTTGATAGAGTGCCGCTGATAGTTAAGATTCCATCAGAAATGCTTACATCTAGCTCTTCTTTGTTCACACCTGCGGTGCGGGCTTTTACGACTAATTTTTCATCTGTTTCGTATACGTCTACTGCTAACTGGCCTGGGAAGTCCTCGCCTTCTTCCTCCCAGTTTTCATCAGCTACTTGAGCTGCCTGCCCTTGTTGCTGTGGCGATAGTTCGTCGTCATTTAGAAATGCTGCAGCGAGCTCGTCCTCAATCAGCAAATCATCATTTTGTTTACGGGCCATGTATTTTCCTCCACTTTCTCCTAAACTTGACAGATAGTCTCCTTCAGTATAACTAATAGGTTTAGTATAATCAACAAAAGCATAAGGCTAAACGTAAAAAGTACAATGATTGACGCGTTATTAAAAAATCTTGCCCCTCACTACTGTTGTAGCTGTGGAGAAATTGGCCTTGAATTATGCTCACGTTGTTTTAATCACATCGCGAGTGACACGTATAGCGGCTGCATTGCATGCCGGAAGCTAGCAAGTAGCGGCATTTGTAAAACGCACCGACTGCCCTACCAAAGGGTGTGGTGTGTCGGTGAGCGTGAAGGTGATTTGCAGCGCTTAATCGGCCTCTATAAATTTAAAAACTTAAAAAGCGCCTACTTACCACTTGCAAGCTTGCTAGATGCGGTCCTGCCGATACTGCCGGATAGTACGGTGATTGTGCCTGTACCTACAGCTGTCCCCCATATTCGCGAGCGTGGCTATGATCATATGAAGTTAATTGCACGTCAATTGTCACGTCAAAGAAAACTAAAACTAAATCTAGCCTTAAAACGCGTTACTAATACTAAGCAGCGCGACCATAGTCGTCGACAACGACAGGCCCAGGCTCGGGTGGCATTTCAGGCCAAAGGCTCGGTCGCTAGTGAGCCGCCCTACCTGTTAATCGATGATGTATACACTACGGGGGCAACATTAAAGTATGCTGCACAAGAATTAACACGAGCAGGTGCAAAACATATATGGGTTGCAGTGATTGCGCGTCAAACCCTCGACTGAACCGGTGCTATCTGGTATCATATTACAGATGTAAGCATCTATGGAGAGGTGCCCGAGTGGTTGAAGGGACTTGTCTTGAAAACAAGCGTGCCAGCAATGGTACCGAGGGTTCGAATCCCTCTCTCTCCGCCAAATAAGTATACCGACCAAATGGTCGGTATACTTATTTGAATGGATTTTGAACCTTTGGGTTTTAGCTTTAGCCCTGTCTAAATTTCACCGCCAGCACCAGTCCCGGCGCCGCCCCCCACAAGCGAAGAAATGATGAAATTAATAGCAGCGTACGCTAGAAGTGCTACGATAATTCCGATAATTGCATATAGAATGGTATTTTTTGCTGCCGTGACACTGGCTGTGTTTCCACCAGATAAAACGTAGCGAAATCCGCCAATAATTAACATAATTACGGCAATTGCACCGATTAAAAATAGCAAGATGTTAGTGATGGTAGCAAATACGCCGGCTGTACCAAACAGGTCAACTACGTGATCCTGCCCCCTGGCAGCTTCGGCACCTTCTTCGATACCCCCATTAAAGGCCGCAAAGGCATTATTAGCTGCTAGCACTACACTGGTAGTAGCTACGGTAGCTGAGCCAAGTAATTTATTGATAAAATTAAGCTTCATTACAAAAATACTATACCATATGGGCACCATAATTTCAATGAATTTTTGACGATACG
Organism: uncultured Candidatus Saccharibacteria bacterium; assembly: GCA_964511635.1. Classification (GTDB taxonomy): domain Bacteria; phylum Patescibacteriota; class Saccharimonadia; order Saccharimonadales; family Saccharimonadaceae; genus CAZEGC01. The sequence goes on from CAZEGC010000005.1 coordinate 29,633, forward strand.
CACCCTCTACACCAGTGCATTTATGTATGCTACAATTATTCGAGTACGGAGGAGTACCCAAGTGGCTGAAGGGGACGGTTTGCTAAATCGTTAGTACGGGGAGACCTGTAGCGGGAGTTCGAATCTCCCCTCCTCCGCCAAGAAAAAAGATGACCATCTGGTCATCTTTTTTCTTGATGAGGCGAGATTTGAACTCCCGCGTTTTGCGCATGCAAAACCAGCGCGGAGTTCGGCGAAGTGAATGAAGCGAAAAAGTGTTTACATTTTTTCGCAAATGAACGAAAGAGCGAACGGAGTGAGCGATATCTCCCATAACCCCACCAAACTTTCACTGTTGCACTAAGTTTACGAAGCAAGCGGATGGGCGAGCCTGCAAGCCGATATCTCCCCTCCTCCGCCAAATAAAGCTTGCGACCACCAGGGTCGCTAATTTTATTTATAGACCCCACCCTGAATACATTAAGTCTTCAATTTTAATATGGTAATTATTATACGCTTGCCGTATGATAACGTTATGAAAAACCCAACAATAACTACGCTGCTCAATATTATTCCGGGTCTAGGCTACTTATATCTAGGCGGCCGAAGGCGCATCTTTGGAGCGCTGCTTATAGGCGGTGCTGTCCTTGGTAGCGCGGCGAGCTTAGATCCAAGTTTGTATTCGGAAGAGTATCTAGCAGCTTCACTTACGGTATGGGACGGGCTAGTCTTGGCTGGAGGTGCTCTGACTATAGGTGGATTTATGTATGATGGCTACGCTTCTACTATTGAGCATAACTCAAATTTAGAAGCCACTAAATAGCCTATTAATATTACAACCTTGCTCATGCTATACTAATTTTATGCAACCGGACCAGCAATCTAATTACCGACCGCGTAGCGACAATGACGACGAGCCCCAGAGTGATTCACCGTCGCCTTTGCCGTATGCGCAACCTGTGGAGCAAGATGCTGACCAACCTACACCAGTCATTAGCCTTACCAGAGGAGTAGTCTCTCCTGTCTCTACTGGTGAAAATAAACCAGCAGAAAGTACCACAACTGATACCGATGAACCTATTCGCTGGCAGGCAAAGGAACACCTAGAACATGACAAAAATGCGTCGTGGTTTTTGGGGCTAGCTGGTATCACAGTTTTATTGATGGCTCTATCGATCTTTCTGATGAGGTCATGGTCATTTACGGTGCTGATTGCCGTAATGGCGGTGGCGGTTGTAGTGTATGCGAAGCGTCCACCACGAATTATTGACTATATGCTAGGCAAAAAAGGTTTACATGTTAATGATCGCCTCTACTTATATAATGAATTCAAAGCCTTCGGTATTATTAAGGACGTTGATCAGTATTTCGTGCTATTAATTCCCACCAAGCGTTTTGCTCCGGGCGTTTCAGTATATTTTCCTGAAGAGGTTGGTGAGCAGATTGTTGACACGCTCGGATCTCGCTTGCCGATGCAGGAATACAAACTAGACTTTATTGATCGATTGGTCCGCAAGCTACGACTGTAGTGTTGATCGCTCCCCTGTTTTTATGCTACAATGACCTTTGTTCGTCGCTCTGGAATCCAGTGTGCGAAAGCACCTTCTAGTTACAAAATGCTAATGCAGCGTGTTCGCACGCCGCATTAAGTATGCACCCGTAGCTCAGCTGGATAGAGCGTTGGCTTGCGGAGCCAAAGGTCATAGGTTCAAATCCTGTCGGGTGTACCAAGAAAAGAAGACTAGCGTGCCTAGTCTATTTTTCTTGGTTGATTCGCCTAGCGAATCCAAACCGTAGGGTTCGGCGAAGTGCAGCGAAGAAAAATTAGCTCGCTCATTTTTCAAGCAAATGGAGGAAGCTTTAGCTGATATCCTGTCGGGTGTACCATTTCTATGTAACATAAAAACTATTCCACATGTTAAAAAATGTGTTATAGTATGTATAATTCCCTGTGGATGCAGGGTGGCGAGGCTGAAGAGTCTTGCAGCGACCATTCCGTCAGGTCTCATGACGGACGCGAAGGAAGGTAAGCCGGATGGCTATCGACTTCAACGTCGACCGTGTCGACATACTCGAAGGTCCGCCCCTCGACCGACTGGTTGAGACCATGGCCACCACCTCTAGGCGGCTACGTCTCAAGTCTGGGTCGGACAAGAGGTGTAGCTACGTGCACTTCCATAAGGTGATGTGGCTCGATGACCAAGGGCGTGATGTCAGTGCGCTTCTGCCCGGTCTCTCGCCACTCGAAGCGGTGGTGCTCTCCATCAGCGTCCTCGGACGCGACTGGAGCAATCCCTCCGACTTCGTCATCGCCGTGGGCACCAGCTTTGGCATCTTTCAGGGCCACTACAACGCCCACACCCGCAAGGGTAGCCTGGCGAACGTGGAGTGAGCTGAGCCACCACTAGTTTGGTGATGGATCGGCGAACAAACCTACTACCCCGTCTCGATTGAGTGAGAACCTCGCTCTCGGGCGGGGTTTTCACTTTTATGATGCTAGTAAAGTTCTAACTTCGTTAATCGTGCTGTACCAATTTAAGTTATACATAGAAATTAAGACCCTCTTCGCGGGTCTTAATTTACTTCTAGTAAAAACAGTCCAACAACCCCGTTAAAAGCCAAATGACACCCATTGTCCATGAAAAATTAAGTTTAAGAGTACCAATACTATATATAAACGATAGACTCCCTGGTGTATGTGGAGCCAGGACAGTTCCGGGAGTATATACATACCAGTAAGGCTCCGGTTGTTTGGGCTACTCTTAAATCTGATAGACTTCGAACCGTTAGGGCAAAGCGGAGGTTCTATATCCGAGGGCGAGCACAGGAATTTATATAGAATGCATAGTCTACTTGAGATCGAATGTTATAATAATTTTAATGAGTAAACAAAATAAACGTATTTCAAAGAAACAAGTAAACAGCTTCCCCATAATCCTAGGTGTGATTGGAGTTGCTATTACCCCATTAATTTATCAGGGAGTCATTTTTTTTATTAAGGCAAACTGTACCCAAAGTCCATATGTTGGATGTACTTTCCACTCGTTCTTACTAGACGCAATCCTAGTATACTCGATAACATGGGGTTGGTTTTTTGTTTTTCTAATCATTCTCATTGTTGGGCTTATTAAATCTTTTTTGTATCGACGTCTAACGAAATAATAACTTTTAAAGCCTTGTTAAACAACACCTCCATACTTCCTATTGTTCATATCCGCAATGTTGCAAAATCTAAGTATTGAAAAGGGGTGGTGTATAAATACACCACCCCGCCCCTCCTTTCTCAGTCGATCTTGGAAGCGAAGGCTACGCCATACCCAAGCTGCATCCCTGTTATGGTCGGGTGGAAGCTCTCAGGGCTAGGATCGAAGCCATCCAGCTCAACGCCCTTGATGAACGGTATGCCGCTATCGCAGTGTCCGTTTCCATAGAACCCGGATACAGGCACGTAGCTGACGGACGGTCCAACCTCAACGGATGCTGCTTGAATCGCACCGTTGATGGCATTTACTCGACCGTTCATCCACATCGCATCATCGTAGCCGATACTGACTGTGGTTGGAAATCCAGAATGAACGATACACTTGTAGCCTCCTGGTGCGGACGTGTCCGCGGTCCAGTTCGCGGTGTCATCACCGAAGAGGCGAGGATAACCCGTGACATAGATAGAGGCGTTCGGTGCAGCATTCTGAATGGCCTCTAGAACTTCGACGTACGAGTGAATCAGCTTGCCACCTGAAGTGTAGACGGTTGGCTGGGATTGACCGGGGTGTTCAGACGGCCTCCAGGCGAGTGCGTGTACTCGCGCCGTTACAGTATTCACAAAACTGGAGTCGCTAGAACAGCCGTAGCCGGTTTGATGGGCGTGTTGTGCGCAGCGGCCAAGGACTTCGGCAAATCCAGCGTCATTGCCACCGATTGTCAGTGTTACCACCTCGGTGTCATCGGTCAATTGGCTGAGCTGGCCACCAAAACTCATGTACGGTGCGTTGGGTAGGCTTACAAACCCTGAGAAGAGATTATCTGTCACCGCCCCTGCACACGCAACGTGATTAGGCGGATCGAGTGATTCAATCTCGTCCGACACGAAGAACGGATAACTATCAAACGAACGCGAGCATGACCCGCTACCGTAATAGCTGCCCGCCCCTAGTCCTGAGCTGTACGAATCCCCTAGTGCAACAAACTGATCCTTCGTTACTATGAAGTAATACGAACCGTATTCGTAGTCTCCACTGTTGTTTTTGCAGACAGCACGGAACGAATGTGGCATTCCAGGCGTGAACCACCCGTCGTTCGGATTCAGGTCCACCGAATAGCTCCACATACCCGATCTGTCAGATGCGATTGTGTCCGTGATTTCATGACCGTAGACGTAGTTAGTGACATCACCATCTACCCATCCGTGATCCTGACTATGCACCTGAATATCAACAAGCGCATTAGGATCGCATGCGACGATCGAACTGAATTCTGCCTCGTGCCAAACATTTAACCTGTCTACAGTCACTCCAGTCGTCTGACCGACTACAGTTACGGAGACGGGATCGAATGTGAGGTTCGGGTAACCCGGCATGTAGATACTGTGACTGCAATAGATAGTGAGCGATCCAACGCCGAAAGCCGCGTCAAAAGGAGCGCGGAATGCGCCCGACTCCCAATTGCCGTTGGCAGCCGCGTTTCCGATATACATCGAAAAAACTTGGCTGTCTGCATCAGTGAAAGTTCCCCAGACCCGGCTAAGGCTTTCCCCGGGTGCTGCATTCGGACAGTCTGTGTCCGGATAAAGCAGTGTCGACTCGTCTGGCTGGAGCCTGTTGTGCTGCAACTCGATAGTTGGGCCAGCTGCGTAAGTCGGCGACGGGTTAGTTGTCAGTGTTGCGAGTATCGCAACTGCTGCTAGCACCAGAGCGCCAAGAGCTTTTCGAGGTGTACGTGTCACGATACCACCTTCTCGCGTAGGGTTGACCAACGCTGTAGATTTGAAGGAGCGTTAAGCGGACGCTTAACTGCGTTAATCGTATTGAAAGCTAATTGTTTCGTCAATGGTTTATTAACCATGTCTAGTTAGCGTAGTCTGATTGGCATCTGAGATATAACTCTCAGACCTACTACTCTCTTGGTGTAATTGAAGAGAAGTTCGCAGTTTTCAGTAGCGCTACAAGCGTTTATAAATTCTCACAGTGTCGGTATGTGAGGCGTGGTTATTAAATGATAGCACAGAGTCTGGTTCTAACTTCATACATTATGCCGTACCAATTTAAGTTATACATAGAAATTAAGACCCTCTTCACGGGTCTTAATTTATTTTCTACATATGTAGTAGTAATCTTTATTACGCTCAAAAGACTCCACGCGAAAATAACCTTCTAATATATTTAGCATGTCTTTATGAGGGGTGGTAATTCCCTGCTTCTCTTTAGGTAAATAGTCTGGATGTGGATTTATTACTATAAATACTCCTTTACCATCTAGTAAAGAGTGCACTTTTTGCAACAATGCATCTTTATCTTGAATAAAAGTAATCACAAGACGGCATGTGATTAACCCGTACGGAGCTAATGTGTATGTTATTGAATCATCCCCCTCAATGTTACCAAGAATAAATTCTAAATCGGTGGTGGGCGTAAGGGTAGATTGTTTCGCTATCCCTATTGCACTACTAGATACATCCACGCCAGCAACTTTGTAACCCCGATGAAACAGCTCACGACACAACTGACCTGTACCGCAGCCGATATCGAGTGCAGTTTTTGGCGCATCGAGGTTTGCGTGACTTATTAAATAATTGATATCTTGCGTAGTTGCAGCGATATAATCGTTGCCATTGTCGTAGCGGGTATTCCAATTAATATTTTTACTCATAGCCTATAGTATACCCAATCGGAAAATCTCAACACCATGACAACTTGACATATGTACACTAATAGTGCCATTATACTTACAAGTGAAGTAGTTGCTTCGCTAGGAACGAGGGGTGACCCTCGTTTTTCACATAGCAGGGTATTAACCCTGCACAGCCTCGGAGGAGAAGATGGGTCGTTACTACGATCGTGTCCCCTGCCCTTACGACTACCCCAACGACTGCAACTGTCGCACTTGTGTCAGTGACCGTGGCGGACACCTGGCTAAGCAAGAGCGGAGTGAGTCTCGTGGAAGCTTCGATGGCAAGGAGGCTCGGATAATTCGTGAGTCTGGCACAATCACCGTCTACTACGGTGGCCGATCGGGCAACACGAGAGGAGATGGGCACGGGCACGTGAAGGCTCAGGGTGGGCTATCGGGCGAGACAATCGTCTTCTGGAGGCTTCCAGAGAGCGAAGGCGGTGCAGTTGTCATCGATAACTTCGCGAGCACGGAGCGTCTCGCCGATCACCTCTCTGGCCTCTGGTGAGGTACTGACCTGGACAAGTCTCTAAACTGTCCATCTTTTTTTGGTGTTAATATAGTACATATGGAAAGTAATAGTTCAGTAAATAGCGAGGAGTCATTACCCAAGGTTGTTACGGATGCATACCCTCTTTTTTCACGCACCTCTGTTCGCTATGTCGAACGCGTCGTAGTGTCTATGCACCCTGACATCACCTTTGATATTTATATAGACGATGCTACTGAGCATATATACACACACGTTATAACAGACCATCCAGATCCAGTTCGTGATGGGGGCCTATTGAAGAGAGAAACGAGTCAATACGATTTTACTGCCATCGTGTCTCCAGCGTCGCAAGATGCGTTCATACCCCTTTTAGATGCTAATGAAACAAGCGATAGTTTTTTTGTAAAAAATAATGACACATACCACTATGTCGCACAGACAAAGTTAGAAGCCTAGTTTTGTTTTTATAAAATCCTAATAAAACATAAGTAAAGCAACCTTTTGCTTGGTGATATAATTTGACTATGCAAGAAGGTTACAGAAGCGATACACATAAACTGGTTGCGATACACGGCATGATTGATTTCGCCGAACATCTTCCAGCTGAGACTCTTACCTTACGTAACACAGAGCCTGTTTATCCATTTACACCAGCTGAAAGATTAGTTAACTATGTCTTGCATCTTGCTATTGCGAACGAGTGGCAAAATGAAGAAGATGAACAAGCAATAGACGAGATAACAAGTATTTTAAGCCAGCTTGACACGGGAGTTGATAAACCGCAAGAGTGGCAGGAGTTATTCAGAGCAAATAAGGCCTTGGGAGAGTATTTAAACCGACAGTGATAGGTATATGATATTACTGTTAGTGAAATAAAGTTCTAACTTCATACATTATGCTGTATCAATTTTTATGCAACAACAGAGGTATTTTTTAATACAATTCACACCGTTAGCCGTATAAGTCAACCAGTCTCGCAACACGTGAAATAAAGGCAGCCTTTGCCTGTTGCTGTTTTATGTATTCTGGCGAAGTCCTCTGCCGGGCTGCGCGTTCACGGGCCTGTATTTTTGACTCTTGTTGAGTCCGCTCCTTGTACTCGGCAGCACGTTTTAGTTCTTGTGCAAATAATTCTTTAAGTTCTGCATCGCTGGTCGCTTGAATGACTTCTTGCATGATGTCGATTGATTTTATAGCCTCACCTTTTAGGGTGCGTGAATGGACGGTGCTGGTGAATGGGTAGTATCCATCTCCGGACTTTGCTTTTTCCTCTTGGGCTTGAAGTATACTACGCAGAAGGCTCTCTTTAAGGTATAAATCTTCAACAGTATGTACCGTTGCAAGGTTAAAGTCTGACGATCCTCGGTTGAATAGTTCCAAGCCAAAGTAATCTACTGCTTTTCGTATTAATTTCCACTCTAGCCAGTCAGGCTTATCGCCGCCCTTTATTAGCTCCTGAAATAAGCTTTTTCCGGCCTCTGGAGGTATGTCTTTTAGCCATTCGGGTAATTCTATATCTTCATCTTTTTGATAGTCTAGCCAATTTTCTAGGTGCCTTAACGCCCAGTCGATCACTCTCGGTGAGTCGCTTGCGACAGTTCGTTGATGTAAGACATCGCTCAGCAATGGGAACCGTTCATTGTCTAAAGGCCATGAATCACCATCCCAGCCAGTCCCCTCTTTTTCAGGAGAGGATGTCATAATATCTATGTTAGCGATGAATGTATTGAGTTCATTTTCGTCGATTAGGCCTCTTTCTAAAAATTCGTAATGGAATCGCAAGTACCTCTCGTCAGCAATAAGTGGACGCCCAGTTTCTTGCTGGTATTGCCAAGCTTCGCGAGTCCATTCACAAAACAGCATGGGGTCAAAATCATC
>CAZEGC010000005.1:37968-39145 GCA_964511635.1 uncultured Candidatus Saccharibacteria bacterium
CCACGCGTCTTCGTGCTCGGTCGCAAGACGATCATCGAATCGAGCACTCTCTAAATTAATGAGTTGCTCGGACAGAGTTCCGGATTTTATTTCTGGTGATGATTCGGGTGATGGTGGCATGACAGCTCCTGATTTTATTGTGGTGATTATTGTAAGCCTATGGCTATGATTTACAATCTGTGTTTACAATGTTTTATAAACAGATTAAGATTTAATCAATGATTAGTTAATATAGATTTACAAAATGATGTTAGAAGTTGATGAACGAGTAAATAATTTATTAAGCACTTTTGGGCTTACTGATACGGAGCGCAACCTTTATCTTGCTGGTCTAACCAAATCCAGCACAACAGTAAGTGAGCTGATTGGTTCTACGGGCGTTAATCGTACAACTGCCTATCACGCCCTCAGTACGTTAAAGCAAAAAGGATTTGCGACAGAGGCAAAGGCCAATGGCAAGTTGATATATGAGATGACGCAGCCAGATGATTTAGTAGCTTACCTAGATCGACGTTCGGCGGCAATAGATATTCAGCGTCAACAGCTAAAAGAAATAACTTCATTATTTCCCATGGCACCAGAGGAGGTTAAATATACCAGCGTTGAAAAGTTCGAAGGTTTTGAGGGCGTGAAGGAGGCAGTAGATCGCGCGCTTTATTGTAAAAGTCGTAAGTGGCGTATAGTTGCCCCAAAAGAAAATATTTTCTCTCAGGTGAATAAAGATTATGCAAATTATTTCATGGATACGCGACGTCAGCACAAAATCAAGGCGCGATCTCTCTGGGAACCGAGCGATAAAGGCGTCAGTTTGTCGCTGCAGACGATATTCGAGCGTAACCCCCGCTACTTGCCGCGTGAACTAGCAGGTCAATTTAAATCAGTCATTATTGTATATGATAATAAGGCACTATTTATATCCTCAGCCAAAAGCCCAGGCGCGGTTATTGTAGAATCAAACGAACTTATCAGTACGTTGAAGGTCATGTTTGATGGTCTATGGTTATTATCGCAGAAACCAACATCAAAATGATAGCGTTTTTTGCTACTCTCCTCCTATTTTTATTGCCCCCTATTAATATAAGAGCACATACCGTACTTTAGGTCGAATGTTATAATAATTTTAATGAGCAAACAAAATAAACATGTATCAAAGAAGCGAGTAAATAGTGTGCCTATA
>CAZEGC010000006.1:0-7475 GCA_964511635.1 uncultured Candidatus Saccharibacteria bacterium
GCGATAATTATGAGAAATTTGTGAAATCATATAGTGCAGGGAGGATATTTTCCTTTACATTTCCCATCCCGGTTGATTCGCGACAGCAAGGCTTTATAAACCCCAAAAGATCAGAAAGGCAGATTTACGAGTATATTGATGCTGCTGAAAAGAGGCTTTTAGTAGATGCGGCGGATTATAAATTTGTAGTAATTGCGGATATTAAACAATTTTACCCATCCATATATACCCACGCCATCTCCTGGGCTATTCATACAAAAAAGCGCATAAGAAGCAGTAAGAATGAGAGCAACTTTGAGCTTATAGGTAACCGTATCGACAAGCTTCTGCAGTATTCAAATGATCGCAAAACTAATGGCGTGGCTATCGGTCCTGCAGTCTCTGACATTGTCTCGGAATGGCTACTCAATATTATCGATATTGGTATTAGCCAGAGTCTTCCGGGAAGATCTTTCGGGATTAGGTTTAAAGATGACTATAGGGTTGTATGCGACACAGAGGAAGAAGCTATGCAGATAATCAAGATTATCCAAAAAGAACTCAGTGAGTTTGATCTAAGTCTAAGTGATGAGAAAACAACTATAGAGACAATGCCGGATGGTCTCTATCGGCCCTGGATGTTAGAGTATGATCATTTTTCAGAAACCATTCTGAGTAGCATAGCTAAGGATGAGCTGATACCTTTCCGCAGGTATCAGCTACTACAGCGCAAGGTTTTCGATATGAATAAGGAATACTCCGCAAAAGGCGTGAGTGAAAAGTTTCTGGGTAGGCTAGTTAGTGACAGTTATAGCTTCTTGGTCGAGGCTAGAACACCAATTCAAAAAAAGATGATAGTAGCGAATATGATCAGGTTGATTGGCCAAAAGCCAAAAGTGATTGGTCAAGCTCTAGGTATACTCGAATCAATACTTGACGACGATACGAGGCCGATTATTAAAGAAAAGCTAAGTCAGTTATGGCTGAAAAACATTGATAACGAATTTATGCTTTGCTGGCTGTTCTACTTCATGAAAAAGAATAGCCTAAAAATAGGAAAAATCGATAATACCATGCCTCTACTTCTGTCTTTGGATAAGAACCGTCAAGTTTTCTACCCAGAAGCATCGAAAGACATAAAACTAGTCACGGCAATTGAAGATATTAAGGTTAGCATTAACGAGCACGTTGCTTTATTTAAAGAGGGAACGACGAAAGCAGGTGGAGTTGACGGTCAATCTGTAGGGAATAGTAGCCGTATTCTTAGTCTGGTCAAGACGGCTATACAGAGACTTGGAAGGTTACTCCTTGGACGGCTCAACCGATAGTAAGATGTAGTGCGCTGAAGGCTTAATCATGTAGTATTAAAAATCATGGACCGTGCCCGTTCAAACGGACAAGGACAAAAAAGCCAGACAGGGATACAAAACTGTAAGGACGCAGCCTGCTGGTGGCTAAAGAAAGGTGGGCGTGGATTATTTTCATCTCTCAGGCAATTTGTTGAAACCGGGCGAAACCATCGAGCCTGGGAATTGGGGTAATCTTGTACTGACTACACCTAGTCATAGGTGGCTAGAAATGGAGCTAATTTTTGAACATGCTCGCCAGCAAATAGCACCAGACCTACCGAGTCGTCTGACTAGCAATTTTGTATTCGACAACTTCGACAGTGCAAAAAGATTTAAAGATCTTCAGCGTCAAAATGACTGTATATATAAAGTGACACCAGTCGACGAGGGGGTAGGACCATATAGAACCTCTATGATGCTAGTACATCCATCGATTGGCGATTTTGCTGGTGCTGTTATACCTTTTGGGAACGCGGCCGCGTATTGGCAGATGACCGGTAACGAGGCGCACGAAATCGAGGAGCTATTATTTAACTGTCCACTTAGGGTGATGAGCCAGCTGGAGTAGAAGGACCACATTACGCGAAATAAGCTTCTGGTATAGTGGTCTGTGCTGGGCTATCATCATGCTGCCACTCAAATGAGGTGGATCCTTCTCGTTTCAGGTGCCAACCGTTGAGTGTACTGGATGGGAATGAGCTCGGCTGAACTGGCCCATCATATATCCACATATCGTCTATAGTGGATGATCCGCCAACACCGAAATAGTACCCACTAGGCATTTGTCGCCACGCGTACCAGGCCTTTTTATCTTTTTGGACTTTTATAGTGATGCCGTGGTTATCTGGCAATTTTGAATACCCTATTTGTATAGGTAGGTCTGGATTATAGCCCTTAGTATTTTTAAACTGAGCCATTTGATTATAAAATAGGATCTCTAAGTCATACTTAGACTCATAAAATTCTCTACGATCTAGCTGCAGGCCGTTTTCATCAACCCCTTCAGCGCATTTCATTCGATATAGACGTTTATTCCGGTTTTTGTTTTTTCGCCTTTGCTTGCGATATGCTCGCTTGAGAGTCGAAGTGACGCTAAGTGCCTCACGAAAGCTGGACGCTTCATTTAGCTTTTGGAGCCATATACCGCCTAGGCTATTTAATGGCCCAAGCTGAATGCTCATTCCAATAAGGCAGGCCAGCTTAGCAGACATGCTCATCTTCTTACCGTTATTAAAGTTTTTAGACACCATAAAGATCATTTCATACCGCATGATCAGCGCAAAAATATAAACGGCGGGGAGTAGCAGTAGTGGAAGTAGAATCGACAAAGTCAGTGCATCAGTTGTACCGACCACATCTTTTATTTGCCAGGATGAAATGATTATGACTGCTGTTCTTACGATTAGCCATAAGCCTATTACTACAAGAGCCCCATCGAACAGCTTCTTGGCAGGGTTATATTCGGCACTGCGCCCAGCAAAGATAGAAAAAATAGTTAACACGCCAATGATAAGCTGAACTACAAGCTCACCCGCTAGGCTTAGAGGGGCTAGCGCTACATAAAATGCTATGAGGGCTGAAGCACCAATTGTGTTTCGAAGGGTCTTTTTAAGCAATTGATCACCACCCTTTTCTCGAAACGCATTAGCAAACATCGGTAGTCCCACAAAAAGTACAATTATTAACGCGTCAGTTGCTGGGTATTCATGCCAGATATCAATCTTGTATGTGATAAAAACAGCTAGTGCAGCGTAAGTAAAGTAGGTGATTATCGGAACAATTATCTTCCATGTCGCCATAGCCCTTAATACTTCTTTTAAGGCTGGCCATGCCGCTCGGCGCGTTTGTGGCCATAATATCAATAACATAACAATGACTAATACCCATATGAGTGTAGCGACCTGTCGATTATCAAGTTCAAACATTTGCTATGGTCTCCGGACTTTTTGAAATACACTCAAGACCCACTCTCCTAGGTGGAGCATGTGCGACAAGCCGCTAACTATCATTCCTCTGTTTCTCCATAGCACTATTGCATAGATGAGTGACATGAATACATTTATCAAGCTGAAATCATAGAAAGGCACAAACACTAACTTGATGGCCTCAGAAGATACCATGCCACGAAGGTCTGAGATAAATGAAAAAATGAACGGCACTAGGTCCACGAAGCCTTTGAGTAGTTCGATGGAGAGTTCATTAATAGCCTCTTCCATAAACTAGCTCGTGTGGCTTTCTGGCGAGCAATAAGCGCAGCCGTTAATTTGATGAGCGTTATCGGGGAAGCGTCGCTTAGCTTCGGCTACCGCTGGTATCGAGTTTGCATACCAGCCGAGAGGTATTTGGTTTTCGGGTTGAGCTCCCCAGCTGCAGCTTTGTTGGTGAACTTCGTAGTCTCCACTAGGCTGTTGGTTTTTGTTTAGATAGTAATAGTTTGCCATAATAGTAAAAACCCTTTCATTATAGCGGTTGGTATTATCGGTCGGTTTACGCTATACTGAAAGGTGCATGGGCTCTAACTTATGCACGATTATCCGCGAAAGCGGATTTTTTCGTATATTGTCAGGACGATTACCCTCCTGGGGTCCTCACACCTCCCGGTGCAATTTCTTACGGCCTACTATATCATATAGTATAATTATGTAGCAATAGTATTGACTAAATATGTAGAATTAGCTACTATATTACTACAGCAACCATAGTCGGTGGGCAAGATTATGAATTTTACTACAAAGATACGAAAACTACGAAAACAGGCAGGCGTGAGTCAAGAAGCTGTCGCAGAAGCGATAGGTATTGCTCGTGCTACCTATGCATCACTTGAGGCAGGTCGACGCGATCCTGATCTAGGTGAGCTTAAGAATTTAGCAGAGTATCATGAAGTATCGATTGGTGAGCTGATTAGCGATAAGTCAATCAAGGTTGTAGAAGAGCCTACGGTTGAATATCAACGAGAGTCTGAGTTTAGCGAAGTACTGCCGCGAGACATCGATCCGCAGATAAGCCCTGATAAGTTGCGCGAGGTATTGCTATACATACTAAATAAAGTCGGTGCTAAGCCGAATGTCGGTGAGACGGTGCTATATAAGCTGCTGTACTTCATCGATATGGATTATTACGAGAGACACGGACAATCTATCACTGGTCTCACATACATACACAATACATACGGTCCGAGCCCTGTTAGCGACTTTCGTGCTGTCGTAAACGATATGATAAAGTATGACGAGCTTGATATAGTTGAGACAAAATTTTTCAACAATAAGCAGAAGAAGTATCTACCACAGACGACGCCAAAGCTCGATAAATTGTCTGCTAGTGAGATCAAGCACATCGACAAAGAACTAGTGCGACTTGGTGATAAAAAAGCTAGTGAATTGACCGAACTAGCCCACAAAGATACACCATGGATCGTCGCTAAACAGGGCAAGCCAATCGACTACCGCGATGTATTTTACCGCACTCCAGCAACAGCCGTAACCGAGCCGGACGATGAACTTTGATGAAACTCCAGAGTTTATAAAAGACGTAAAGGCTCTCAATAAAAGAGTTCCTACGCTAGAGAGTGATCTAGCCAGGGCTAAAGTTCGTGTCGAATCACTATACGTTCTAGGTGACGACATGACCGAGGCTGAATTGGTTGAATTTCGCGCTCAGTTTTTTAGCGGTAAAGTTGCGACAATATTACCAGGGTCAACTCTAGAAATAGAGGTAGTAAAGGTACGCCTAGACAGTGATACTGATCAGTATCGTAATAAGCTTCGATTAGTCTTTACCGCTCTCAAAATGGGAAACCAGATCCTTCTAGTTGAGGTTTTTTCCAAGAATGACAAAAATCGTGAGGACATTTCAAGAATTAAGAAGTATATGAAGTGACTAGTGTCGGGTCTGGTGTGTCCAAGTCTGCTTATCAGCGAATAGCTGTTTATTAAGGGGTGGTATACTGATGTCATGAAGTTTGCAGAAAAAACAGTTGAAGATTTCTTATACACACCAAATAAATCCTTTACTATCCCAGAGTTCCAGCGGCCATATTCGTGGCGAACCGAGAACGTACGAGAGTTTTTAGCTGACCTAGAAGAAACTATAGCTGAGGATAAGAGCCATTATTTCGGCACAGTCGTCTTCGTGCTGGACAATATCGACTCGAGCTCGATCATCGACGGTCAGCAGCGCGTAACGACATCGCTACTCATGGTGATGTCTATCTACCATTTGCTAAAGAGCGACTCTGAACTGAGTAAAGATCCAGTCATCACGGCTGATACGGTTCGCGAGAACTACCTGATCAATCGCAACAATAGTAGCCGAGTCAAATTGAGAACCGTAACTACCGACGACACAATACTGCAAAAGATTTTTGACTCGGACGGTGACGTGTCAAAAATTACTCCGAGTGAAAAGCAAAGTAATCTATATCAAGCATACTCCGAGTTTCGAAACTACTTCACCGGGAAAGACAACTTGGATCGATATATAACCGGCCTAGGCAGATTTGAAATCGTAACCATCGCGCTTGATACTAGGGATGATAATCCACAGCGCGTGTTTGAGAGTATCAACTCTACTGGCAAACCTTTGACAGATGGTGATAAGATCCGTAACTTTGCTCTGATGCTCAATAGCGACGAGAAGCAGCGCTATGTCTATGACAAGTATTGGAAGCATATTGAGCGGTCACTGACTGCAGTTAACCAAGACTACATCACCGATTTCTTTCGTAGCTACATCATCTCGAAGAAGCAAGCTACTGTGAAGATGGATGCTGTCTATCCAGAGTTTAAGCAGTTGTTTGCGTTAAACGTAGGTGACGATCAGAGCACTGAGCGCTTGGATGCATTTTACGGTGATATCATCAGGTCGCTGCAGCACTACCTGATACTAAAGCTAGGTGAAGATGTTGACGGTAGGTTTAGATTCATAAAGGACGTGGCGTTTAAGATGCGATACATCCAGACAGATCTGTATATACCATTTGCAATGAGTGTTCTGCAGCACTATGAAGACGAGCATCTATCACAAAACGAGGTGGGTGCGGTGTTTGATATGATAGAGTCATATTTTTCGCGGAGAATTGTTTGTGCCATAAACACCACTAGTGTTGATCGCTTCATGGCCGCTCTTCATAAGGACGTGCTGTCACATTTAAAGCACGACTTGTCACTGGGCTATGTTAACGTATTGTCCTACATATTCCTAAGTCGAGCTGGCCAAACTCGCATGCCGTCTGATGCTGAAGTCGAGACTGCCGTTCGTAGCAATCCGACCTACACTCAGCGTAAATCTCACGTTAACTATATCTTAGCGACAGTGGATGACCTATCGAAAGAGTCTGACACCCTAAGGCAGATGGCTAATGGCAACCTAAAGCTATCGATAGAGCATATCATGCCGCAAACTCTGACCACTGAGTGGCGTGACGAGCTAGGAATCAAGGAGAGAGGACTAGAGTATGTGCAGGCGCTACATCAAAACTATTTGCATACCTTGGCAAATCTCACTCTGACTGGCTATAACCCAACGTACTCAAACCGCCCTTTCAGAGATAAAATGACCATCAAGGATGGCTTTGCTGACAGCCCGCTGAAGATCAACAAGTGGGTCGCACAGAGAGAGTCGTGGAATGAGTCGGTGCTTCGTGAGCGACAGGACTGGTGGATAGAAAATCTAAACAAAGCTTGGCCCTTGCCGACCACGACTTACGCACCAGTTGAACCGGACATGACCGTGTTCCTGTTAGCCGAAGATGACCTCAAGGGCAGGGGTGTTCGATCGGTCGAGGTGTTTGGTGACATGACGCAGGTTTCAACGTGGGCTGAGTTGCTTGATACTGTTGCAGAGGCACTTTATGACAAGTACCCTAGTTTCTTTGACAAAGTTATGGCTGACGATTTCCTGTCGAGATTCATAAGTACAGATGAGACCAGCTTCTATAACAGTACAGAAATATACGACACCGGATATTATATAGACACCGGCACCAACACAAATAGAAAGCTGCGTATATTGCGAGCATTTGCTGATCTGTTCAATATATCTCGCGAAGAGCTGACTGCTGAGCTTACTCCGACGGGAGATGAGGAGTAGACTTAGGCTCCGTACTTAGCATTGTGCAGATTTCAAGGTTTATCCTTGGATTTCCAATGA
>CAZEGC010000006.1:7575-35752 GCA_964511635.1 uncultured Candidatus Saccharibacteria bacterium
GGCTCCGTACTTAGCATTGTGCAGATTTCAAGGTTTATCCTTGGATTTCCAATGATCGAAAGCTCATCTAAATTTCTACCTAATCGTCGCTTAATATAGCGTGATCATTAGCGCTTTCACGCAAGTTAATGGGGGATGACTGCAAGTAGTCGAGGCTTGGGGATTGGGCACGGGATGCGACTAGTAGAAAGTTTTGTTCGTAGCGTGGTCGATATAGCCGGTCGACCGAGTAAAGTTCAAGTGAGTTAAAGGGCTCTCGAAAGGTGGCAATAAGCCGGTGAGCAAGTGATGTGCGATTACCGTAATCGGCTATGAAGTTAATAGCTATTATGCCTTTTGGCGTTAGTAGTTCGGCGTACCTAGCGGCAGCCTGGGAGGTGAGTAGTGCACTAGGAATTTCGAACTCATTAAAGGCGTCGATGATTATAAGGTCATAGCTAGACTGGGTGCGATCGATATATTCCCGACCATCTGCAATGACTATATTTAAATTATGATATCGGCCTAGGCCAAAATAACGACTGGCTAGCTGGGGCAAAAGGGGGTCTATTTCGACTACGTCAATTTGAACGTTTTGAAAGCGCTCGGCAAGTGCCCTCGGCAGGGTGAACGCACCGCCGCCAATCACTAGAATAGATTGCACTTTGCTACTAAGGGCAATTTCCATAAATCGCTGATTGTAGTCAAAAAGCAGTTCTGGGTCATCATCTAGCGCTTGCCCGGATTGTGGGGCGGCATCGCCTGATAGTAACAGGCGCGCTGGGCGCCCATTATAGAATCGCTCTACGACCTGGTAGTGACTGTATTGGCTTTCGCCTTCGAATAAGATTTTGCTATTCACTATATAATTATAACGCGACCTGGCAACTGTGAAATGACCTGGACTGCGCAGCGCTGCCTGGGTGATGTTAATCATTTATTTTAAATCTGCTATAAGTAAGTGAGGGATGACTGATATATTTGATGATCTAAGGCAAGAAATAGCGAGCCACGAAAGCAATCGGGATTTCACGGCGCAGGGGTACATGCCATTGTTCGTTGCTTCGCCTCGATCTAGGATAGTCGTCGTAGGCCAGGCACCAGGTGTGCGAGCACAAATCAGCAACATGGCTTGGAATGATGCGAGCGGACAGCGCC
Source organism: uncultured Candidatus Saccharibacteria bacterium (assembly GCA_964511635.1). Taxonomy (GTDB): domain Bacteria; phylum Patescibacteriota; class Saccharimonadia; order Saccharimonadales; family Saccharimonadaceae; genus CAZEGC01. The sequence continues at coordinate 8,713 of CAZEGC010000006.1, forward strand.
TAGTTAGGTGGCTAGGCGTGAGCGAGGATCAGTTTCGGGATCCGAAGTTGTTTGCTCATATACCCATGGACTTTTACTATCCTGGCAAGGGGAAGTCTGGTGACGCGCCGCCTCGCAAGTCGTTTGCTCCGCTCTGGCATGCTCGCCTGCGAGAGCATATGCCGCAGGTTGCACTAACAATTTTAATAGGTAGATATGCGCAAAGTTATTACCTAAAAGATAGCGTGCGACCCACTCTCACCGAGACAGTTCAAAATTATAAAGAGTACTTGCCGGACTATTTTCCACTAGTTCATCCTTCGCCGCTAAATTTTCGATGGTTTGCTAGGAACGACTGGTTTGAGAGTGAAGTTATTCCTGATTTACAGAAAATTGTTGCGGAGCTGCTAGAGCTATAGGGTGCGAAGTTTAGCCCTGCTTTTTTTGGGTAATGTATAATGGAATTATATGAATAAAGATAAACGAAAAAACAGTCAAATCGATCTATTAATAGCCGGATTTGCCCTGTTATTTCCGGGCATTCTGCTAGGTAGTATCCTGGATGTTAATATCACCTTTCAAATAATTGGCTTGGTGATGATTATTGTATCAAGTGTATTTTTTGGTGCGTCAATTAGCAAAAATATACGCGGTAGTCGCAAAAAATAAAGCGCTTAGTGTAAAAAAATAGTTATTAGCAGCTTTTTATATTGAATCGCAAAATGGCTAGTCGTAGCAGTGCCTTAGCTTAAGCCTAAAGGTAGTCCGCCGGTATTAAGGTGAGGGGTATTTGAAGCTTTTTATGTTTCGTGCCACAATATAGCCATAAGCATAAAAAAAGATGACATGACAAAAAACGACAATATAATTGAAATAAGTAACCTAACAAAAAAATTTGGATCGTTTAAAGCGCTCGATAAGTTTAACCTTAGCGTTAACCGCGGGGAGGTTCATGGGTTTTTAGGACCAAATGGAGCGGGAAAAAGTACGACAATCCGTGTGCTGCTGGGTCTATTAAAAAAGAATAGCGGTGAGGCGCTGCTGTTTGGGCGTGATCCTTGGCGGGATGCGGTGGAACTACACAAGGATCTAGCGTACGTACCGGGTGAGGTTAGTTTTTGGCCAAACCTAACGGGAGGCGAGATTATTGATGTTTTGGGGCGCTTGAGGGGCGGGCTGGATGAAGCACGCCGATCGGCGCTACTTGATCGTTTTGAGCTTGATGCCAGCAAAAAGTTTCGCGCCTATAGCAAGGGTAATCGTCAGAAAGTGGCCCTAGTCGCGGCCCTGGCTAGTGACGTGAAGCTTTATATTATGGACGAGCCAACCAGTGGCCTTGATCCATTGATGGAGCAAGTTTTTCAGTCCGAGGTTCGTGCCCTTAAAGATCAAGGCAAGACCGTGCTGCTATCGAGCCATATTCTAAGTGAGGTCGAGGCGCTGTGTGATCGTGCCACGATCATTCGAGACGGCCAAACGGCCAATGTATACACCCTAGCTGAACTTAAAAAAGAACACGACAGCCTAGAGACACTATTCATTAGCCAGTACGAGGATAAATAGCATGAAGGGGCTGGGGACGCTAGTTCGATTAATCCTTCGGCGTGATCGTATTAAGTTGCCGGTTTCTATTATTGGATTTATATTGCTTCTGGTATTAATGGTGCCACTGCTTAGCGATGTCTATGGCGACGAAGAGAGCCTCGCTACAGTGTATGCTACGTTTAGTGCTAACCCGGCGGGGATGTTTATGACGGGCCCGATGGACGAGCCGACATTTGGGGCATTTTTTATGCTAGAGACGTTGATATGGTGGGGGGTAGCCATAGCATTTATCAATACTTTGCTGATTGTCCGACACACCAGGCATAACGAAGAGATTGGCGCCCAAGAGTTACTGCTTTCAGGTCAGGTTCACCGCACGAGCAGCCTGGCGGCAGCGCTGCTGGTGGCATTTGGTGTTAATGCGCTGATTGTTGTTGGTGTGGGGGTTGGTCTAGAGTCTGTGAACCCAGACTGGGCAACGTCACAATCATGGCTATTTGCACTAGCAATGGGTTTGTTTGGGTTCGTCTGGGCTACAATTGCTGCGACCATAGTCCAGTTAGCTGAGAGCGGACGGGGTGCTAATAGTGCGCTAGCGGGTTTAATAGGACTTGGTTTTATTTTACGGGGGATTGGGGATTTTCTGGGGGAAGTCAGCCAAAGTGGCATTCATCAGGCCGCCTGGGTGAGTAGCCTAAGCCCGTTTGGCTGGATGCAGGCCGTTAGGCCACTGACAGAATCTAACTGGACGCCGCTAATTATGTCACTTGGCTTTAGCGGAGTTTTAGCGGCCCTAGCATTCTGGTTGCTATCTAGGCGGGACGTCGGGGCGGGCCTTTTGCCTAGCCGCAGGGGCAAGCTGCGAGCTTCACGATTATTATCAACCCCGATCGGTCTGACGCTTTATCTACAGAGGAATATTTTTATTGGTTGGCTTTCGGGCGTGGTCATTATGGTAGCTACTATCGGGGTACTGGTGCCACAAATGAGCGATGTTTATTCTAGTTCTGATGCCATGCGACGCACTATTGAAGCAATAGGTGGTTCGGGCGCATTAGTGCCAATATTTATGTCAGCCATGCTGGCAATAACATGCCTGATGGTATTTGCATATTCAATCCATGGTCTAGGTAGGCTGCGCAGTGAAGAGTCTAGGGGACACTTAGAAAGCGTTCTGGCTACCAGTTTGTCCCGATCTAAATGCTTGAGCCTGCATGCTATCACGGTCATTTTAGGTGGTACGATAATGCTAGCGATAGCAGGTGGTGGACTGGCTTTTATTGCTAATTCGCTGTCGGAAGTAAATGTTGACGTGTGGGAGTATACCCTTGGCGCTCTGTCATACGTGCCGGTATTGATGGCTTTCATGTCGCTTTATCTGCTTTTGTTTGGCTTGTCGCCTCGTTTGGCGTCTGGTGTGGCGTGGCTGTATTTTAGCTTTGTAGCGTTTGTTTTGTGGCTAGGGCCGATTGTGCAGCTTGATCCAGCTATCGGAAGGTTTTCAGTCCTAGATCACGTGGCTGCCGCGCCGGCCGAAGATATTAACGTGATGCCGCTGATTGTAATAGCTGCTGCTAGTATAGTGCTAGCTGGGGTTGGTTTTATAAGTTGGCGTCAGAGAGATTTAACCTAAGGGGTAATATGCAAAAAACGACCAAGAATAAAAATCCAAAAAATTACTGGTTTAAGCGGCGCAGGTATGGGTATGGGTGGACGCCTGTTACTTGGCAGGGCTGGACGACGCTAGTAGTTTTTGTGATAGTTCTGATCGGTTCTGGTGTAGTTATATTAGGCGATGCTCCGCAGGATGAATTCACAAGCGAAACTGCCATTTATATGCTAGTAGTGGCCGCATCGGTCGTGATGCTAATTGTGACTTCATTAATCAAGGGTCCTGTTCCAAAGTGGCGGATGGGGAAGCGCGCAGATGATGACCCGGACGAAGATTTCTAACTTGTCATTTTAAGGCGTGAGCATACTGCGGACAGAAGGCTGACGTGGCCGTAGCCGTTTAGGTTGAGCTGCCTACTTGCGAGCTAGTTTTAGGTTAAGCTCTACTGCTTTTATTATAAGACTTGTTAGACTATCGGCGTCGATCACTGAGTCTTGGCGATATTCTACGGCTCGAGTCGTTGTACTCTTAAGGCGAGCATTAAACAGTTTCGCCGACTGCTCGAGCTCTTTGCCCTTAGGGAAAATCAACTTGATGTTATCTGTCCAAACTTCTGCAAAGCACACGATACCACCACTCATCCAAACTGGTAGCCCTTCGGGCCTAGAGGGTGTCCGCCACTTGATGGTTTCAGTTATGCTTGGGTCAGCTTGCTGGATTATTTGTCGTAGTTGATGCAAGCTGGACGCCTTCCAGCCATCAAGACCTTTTATGATCTTATCTATATCAGCTGAAGCGGATTGGTCACTCATAACACTTTTCCTCCTGGTGATTTATGTTATTTATGGACGCGTGATATTTTATTAACAGTTTCTAGTATTATCTTTTCGGATGCTGCGTCAAGTTTCGTGATGTACCATGAACTTGCCACTGCTGACGGGGCATCACTAGCAAGAGAATTTAGGTCTACCGCTTCGGTGATTCCGAAGGATATTAGGGCGTCTTTTCTAAAAAAGCATAGCACTGCAGAGTCTTTTGTTTTAGCGTATCCGGGCATGCCGTACCACAATCGAGGTTGTAGGCTAGGATTTGCCTCCATGATAATGTCATGAATGCGCCTGGCTTCAGGGAAGTCGTTTGTGCTGTAGTGGTTTATTTTTTCAATAACCTCGCTCTTTAAATCCTCACTAGTCTTGTTTCTTCTATTTTTTGACATAGAAGCCTCCTTTTAGAGTTATTTTTAGTGTGGATCAGGATGAGGCGACTCAACTTAATCAGTGCTAATATTATACCACTTTTTAACAAGCGACGCAGCCTATGCAGTGCTAAATTGAAACCTGCATAAACCTTATGATATGATTGGACCAGTGTATAAAACTAGCTAAAGTGGAGCAATAAGCATGAGCAGGGGGCCATTTCGATCATCGCGAGCGGCCGATTCTAGGGAGTCTGGTCGGCTAGATTTAGGGTCGAGTCAGCAGTCCGAATCGCGCACGCCGCAGGCGGACTCACGACAAAAATCTAAGGTGAGCGGTAGCTCTGAGCGACCTGCTAAAAAACAAACCAGAGGCTCTAGCGGGCGGCGCTGGAGGGTGTCGGCAATCACTACCTTGATCGTGATAGCGGTCAGTGTAGCGGGGTGGTTTTTGTACCCTACGGTACGCAGTCTAGCCATTGGAATCGATAGCAGCCGGTACCAGGCGGTGTTTTTTGCTAACGGAAATGTGTATTTTGGTAAACTCGAAGTCACTGGCGGTGGTTATTATAAAATGAGCGGCGTTTATTACCCCCAGACCCAAACTGATACAGCAGTTGAAGCCGAAGACCAGCCCCAGTCTAGTTCTAATCAAGACAGCATTACGCTGCTACGTTTGAGCGATGCTATACATAGCCCCGAAGATGAAATGATGATATCTAAAGATCAGATTTTGTTTTTCCAGAATATTGAAGCTGATAGCCAGGTGGCGCAGCTTATTGAAGCTCAGAGTAATTAGCTTGCTTTATAGCTTCTAGCTTAGGGCCAGGTGACTTTGGGCTGCTTAAGTTTTAGTTCAGTGACGAAATGTATTCGATCCAGGACTGGTGATCGACTCTGTCTTGGGATTTAATTAGAATGAGTAGATCGTCTTTAGTAAATATTACAGATTGTGGGCCCTTGGCTGAAGTTCCGATATGGGCCTTTATGCCGTTAGCGTCGATTGTATCAGTGGCGTTGTAGCTTTTAGCTAAGTCGCTAACATCACCGTTTAGGGGTGCGGGCATGGGCTGCTGGCTTACTGTCACGCTAATATCTCCGATGTGATCGGTGTAGGCAAAGACAGGGTTTTCACCAGGTGGATTGACTTGCTGCCAGCCACCAAGCTTTTCAATTGATTTACTAGTAGGGAGCACGGTTTCGTATGACGGCACACTGGATGCAAACGAATTTTGCGCCTGCTTACCGCTAGTCGTGCTAAGTTGATAGATGATAATTCCAGCAGCTAGTACGCCGGCAACTGACAGGCTAGTGGTGATTTTTTTATTAGTAAAAAGTGCATGATAGGGTTGCCTCGTAGCGCCTTTATTTGACGACGTCAAAAGGTACGAATCTAGGTTTGATTTCGGCGCAAGCTTTAGCTTGGCGCTCGACTTATATGATTGTTTAAATTCCACTTATTTTCACTAGCCTCTGCTCACTTAGGTGATCACACTATGCGCTCGTTAGGTGCATTAGTAGCTCCTACTATTTTAGCATAGACGTTATCTACTTTTACTTAACACTAAAGACGAAGTCTAGGTTACTGACATAGGCACTAGCATTGTTTGCCGCGTGCAGGTTGATTTTAAATATAATGCTGTCACCAGGTTTAAAGTCACAGTTTGATGGGTCGGACTTATTTTCGGTTGATGCTTTTTGCCACTTGGATTTATCGCCAGTGATTTCTTTGATGTCGTCGCCACATTGAACTAGTTCTTGGTCGGCTCTGTTTTTATAGATCTGATAATCTATGCGAGCGTCGTCACTGTCGGTTCGCCCCATAAGGGTTGCAGAATTTGATACAAAATCTTTAAAGTTATCAGGCAGTTTATAGGTAACGTAGATACTGTTGGTTTGTTCGTCTTCTTCGCTCGAGGTCCATTGGTAAAAGTTGTATGTTTCGTTAGTGCCGCAAATTTCAGGTTGTAGTTCATGGCCGTTATTAATGTTTAGAGTGTCAGAGCAGAAATCAGATTTAAGTTCGCCTTTGCCGTCTCCGTTGGTGACGGCATTGGGATATTCTGGACTGATACTTACAAATGTGTCTGGGTTTGATTCGCAGTCTCCCCAGCCGCTAGCTTCAAAGCACTGCAGCTTGCCGAGTTCGGTGTCATAATACAGACTGCCGTGTGGTGGATTGGTGGCAGGACTGGTGGTAGCTAGGTCTGCGCCAGGTTCATCACTAGTTTCTAGGGTCGGATCCTGCTGCTTTTGATTATCAAGCTGTATGTTTTTATCAACGTTTTGGCCAATATTAAAGCCTTGTATGGTGGTTGAAACAGGCGCGCCGATTACAGCCCATTTTGAACCGTTCCACATCAGTGCAGTAGCGACGTTTTTAGACATGTCTATTTCACTACCCGCTCCACCGCCATTTATAGATAAAGTGAAGGTTTCTGAATTATCGGCAGCGACTACATAGATTATTCTACCGGTCATTTTAGTAGTTGGATCAGGAAGAGTAGCGGTTTGGCCTGCCTGGTCAAAGCCAACTAAGACTGCCGATGAATTATCTATACTGTCAGTTGATATGGTGCAGCTAGCTGATACTGCGTTGCCATCCGTAAAGCAGTTAGCATCACTGGTTGCGGCCGAGAAGGTGGCTGTACCTAAGATGACTTGACCATTCACGCTGCCTGTACCACCAGTTAATATCAAGTCACCACCCTTAGCGTCGCCTATGGTTGCATTGCCCCCTTGAATCGCAAGAGATCCACCGGCAATACCTGACTGGGCGCTATTGGTTGCTTGAATCTTGAAGTCAGTTGGCAGGGCACTGTTTTTACCGTTTCCAAAATAAGCAACGCTGCCATCGCTCGAAAAGGTAGCTCGCGTGGTGCCGTTTGTTTTTAGCGTGAGATCATCTTTGGATTGGATAGTAGTTGCTCCACCAGCTGCTGATCCGTCTGCTCCGATAGTGATGTTAGTTGTACTGCCAGAATTACTGTTTTTGCCGATACTAATATTTTGGTTAACGGCATAATCGGTGCTACCAATTACTATATTGCTAGCATTATGCGAACCGATGCTAATGGTGCCACCGCTTGACTCCCCGGCGGACTCCCCGGCGTCAATGCTGATATTGCCACCACTAGTTGAGCCATCGCCAGCCTTTAGCACTAAATCACCGCCTGCTAGGCCATTGCCGGCTAGGACCGATAGGCTGCTACCTGGCGCAGACTCGGTGCTGGCTACCGAAATTACTTTGTTGGCATTGCTACCTAGTATGATGTCACCTGCGTTGTTGATGCTAAATACATCATCTGCGTTGTTTTGAAATTGAATAAAGTTTCCATTTGCAGTTTTGTTAATAAAAATACTACTTTCGCTACTGTCGTCGGTCTGCGCACCCTGGGCTAGCTGCACGAAATCACTAGAAGTTTTACCATCTAGTTGACCTGCGTTCATTGCAAATGGCGCATTAGACAGACGTTTCATTGGTAGCATTTCGCCATCAGCTACACATGGAGATTCACCGAACGTGGTGCAACCAGTGGCGGGACCGGCCACATTCATCGATAGCCATAAAATGTCTTGAGTCCAGTCGATACTGCTGCCAAATTGCGTCCTGCTACCTAGTCGAACTGTAAAATAGCCGTCCCTTACAGATAGGCCATTTGTTCCGTTGTCGTTTATGTAGCTTTCAGTCCACTGCAATGATCCATCTGGGTTGTTTGCCTCGCTACCGCTGCCGCCTTGATAGATTTTGAATTGAATATTGTAATGGCCATCGGGTACTACGTTACCCGCCGCATTCAGCAGTCGCCCCTGGAAGCTAATAGTGCGCTGCGTACTTGGGGCAGCTTGCACGCCAGGAATAGAAAAAACTGCTGCAACAAGCACAACTGCAGTAAAAGCTAAGGCTGCAAAGCGCAGTCTGTAGCGTTGATTAAAACCAGTTAAGATGTGACACCACCTACTCATTATTTTTTGTTTCTATATCTATTTACTGATGTAGAAATGTTTATTTGCCTCAGACGTGTGGTGCCATCAAAAGCTTACTGATAATGTATCATAAGCAGCATCGTATGACAAATTTAGCCTAACTCCGTATGATCAGATTGAGCGAACCGCTGACGGCTATCAGCAGTTTAAGCATAGGCGCGTATGATATAATCATTGTTGAAATAGCACTAATCGGGGTGCATAGGAGATATAAACAAACAGTGAAAGCAACTCGTCTTTTTCTGGGCATGGTGTTAGCAGTTAGTAGTGCTGCGCTTGCTGCTGCGCCTTTGCTGGCAGAGACGTACGGCGGGGGTAGTGTGCAGGGTTACGCTGCTGATGCACCGATTGATAACGGAACCATTGTTAAACTAGACGGCGAAGACTCTAATCGTGTCGCTGTCATCACTCAGTCAGAGCTTCAAAATATGTTTGGCGTGGTGGTTGATCGCAATCAGCTACCAGTTACCCTCAGTAGTGGGCTTGAGAATGAGACTTTCGTAGCAGTTTCGGGCACTTATAACGTGCTTGTTAGCACGCAAGGAGGGCCAATTAAGTCAGGTGATTTTGTGACGCTTTCGTCTATTGATGGGGTGGCAATGAAAGCCGGCACAGAAGAAGAAACGGTATTTGGTCGAGCGGTGCGCTCATTTGACGGTACTGGGGTAAATTTAGGTCTGGCTACTTTGCGCGACACTGGAGGCAATGAAAACAAGCAGGTAACACTTGGCTCTATTCCGGTTACTATCGATATTAAACGTAATCCAAACCAGCAGACTACGGAAGTGGACGTACCGGATTTTCTTAAACGTACAGGACAGGCAATTGCCGAACGCGAGGTTAGTCCGATTCGTATCTATTTAAGCCTAGCCATTACGGCTGTAAGTATTATTGCAGCTATCGCCATTCTTTATTCAGGGGTGCGAAGCGGGGTGATTTCAATCGGGCGTAACCCAATGTCAAAAAAATCAATTTTCAGAGCGCTGCTAGAGATTATCCTGACGAGCATACTGATTTTAATTATTGGTCTCTTTGCGGTATATTTACTACTAAAGCTATGACGATAAATAGGACGGGGAGTTATGGGATTATTTACACATAAAAGCAAAAAGCAGCCGAAAAAAGCTTCAAAGACTTCAAAAGCTTCAAAGACTTCAAGCGCGACGTCAGCCAGTAAAAGTCAGCGACATTTTTTTGACCAATATTACCGTGAAGAGCTACGCAACCACGGGCGATGGCATTTTGAGGAGATCATCAGAGAAAACGGCGCACTATTTAAAAGTGACCTTGAAAAAACAGTATCAGAAGTAAGTAAAGAACTAAAAGAACACCTTATCAAGCAGCTTGACGTAGCTGTTGCAGATGTGAATTCGCAGCTAAAGCAGCACGTTACGCGCCAGCTTGACGAGCGCCTAATGAAGTATGACCAAGCCATCAAAGACGCTCAGGACTTGGCGCTCGAGTCACTAAACAGTAGCGTCAGTAAACTTGAAAAGCAGCACACAGAACTTGGTGCTACCCTAAAGAAAAACTTGGAAAATCAAGAAAAAGAGGTAACTCAGCTAGCCCTGGATAATACACGCCAAATGGCTAAAATTAAAGACGCTCAGGACTTGGCGCTCGAGTCGCTAAGCAGTAGCGTCAGTGCGCTCGATAAGCAGCACGCAGAGCTTCGTGCAGTGCTAGAAGAGAATGTAAAGAATCAGGAAGCAAGGCTGGTTGAGGCATTTGAAGGGAATATGGCGCAGGTCGTCGAGCATTACCTGCTGGGTGCACTTGGTGACCAGTTCGATATAAAGGCGCAGCTACCATCTATAATCAAACAGATGGAAGAAAATAAACAAGCAATTGTGGACGACATGAAACTATGATCAAGACACAAATAAAATCTTATGATAATTTTACCCTTCCACCTAGCATCATCAGTAAAGTTGATGTATCACGCTTAGTGAACGAGGTCGAGCAAGTTGACAGCGACATGACGGCAAATATGGTACGAAAAAGAGTGGGAGCAAGTAGTAGCTCGGCAATAGAGTACTCGGATCAATTGTCTGATTTTTTGGCTGAAAACGAACTAAAGCTTAGTGACAGTCGCCAGCGGAGCTCTTTAATCAAGCAGCTTCGTAAATTAAAAGATAGCGTGCCAATTATTCATATGACATTCGCGACGGTAGCCGATCGTGAGAGCTTGCGTCAAGTAGTGGGATGGCTACGCGAATCAGTTCATCCACAGGCAGTTATTAGGGTGGGCCTTCAGCCAGCCTTGATAGCCGGAGTTTACGTAAGAACACCGAACCGCGTGCACGATTTTAGTATGAGATCTCGACTAGATAGTCAGCATGAGGCGTTATTAAAGCAGTTAAAAGATCTTCCTGGAACTTTAAAAAATGTTTAATAAATTAGTCAAAAAAGGTAATCCAGTAGGTGAAATTATCGGCATTGATTCCTTTATGGTTAAGATTAAAGGTTTGCAACCTACCAATGTACATGCCTTGGTTCGATTCGAGGACGAAACTCGTGGGTACGTTCATCACGTATACGAAGATCACGTTATAGTTATGAAAATGGACCCTACCCCACTTGAAGTTGGTATGGTCTGCGTGATCGAGCAGGAGCGTTTGCTAACTAGCGTCGGTAAAGACTACATTGGTAGAGTCATTAACGCCTTCGGGGAGCCAATTGATGGCAAGGGTCCGATTAAATCGGATGCTGAGTGGGAAATGTTTCATGATGCACCGATGCTTTATGAACGCGAACTTCTAGATACGCAACTTGAAACCGGAGTGTCGATTTTAGACATTAACTTTTCACTGGTTCGTGGCCAGCGTATGGCAGTGCTGGGTGATGGCAAGGTTGGAAAAACCGCCTTGACGACTCAAATTGCTATCAATCAGAAGAATACCGACATTACAGTTGTGTACGTGCTTATTGCCAAGCGTCAACGCGACGTAGTCCAGTTGGTGGACCATTTGGAAAAAAACGACGCCATGAAAAAGGCAGTGGTAATTGTAACCAATATGTTTGAATCGCTGGTGATGACTTACCTAGTGCCATATATAGGGGCTGCTCACGGTGAGTATTTTTGGCAAAAACTTGGTAAAGATACACTAGTAATTTATGATGATTTAACCAGTCACGCCCAGGCTTATCGTGAAATTTCCTTGATTGCTGGAGTCAGCCCAGGTCGAGACAGTTATCCCGGGGACATGTTCTATGTGCACTCTTCCCTAGTTGAAAGAGCTGGTCGCACAAAATCAAATCATGCTAGTCAGACAATTTTACCAATTGTATATGCTCCGGGCGGGGACATTACAGCGTACTTGCCTACAAACGTCATGTCAATGACTGATGGTCAGTGGATTTTAGACATGAAAATATTTAAAGACACTATGCGTCCGGCTGTTAGTACTGGACTCAGTGTGACTCGAGTCGGAGGCGCTGGGCAGAATAGTCGGCAAAAGGCATTGGCGGCCAAGTTGAACAAAACCTTAGCTGGGTATCGACAGGCAGAAGAGTACGCACATTTTGGTACCGAGCTTTCCCCCGAAGCCCAGGCAGATTATAACAAGGGCAAGATGCTTTTTAAGGTTATGAATCAAGATATTGGTGAAACCTATAGCTTGATGGATCAGCAGTTTTTGTTCGATATAGTTCTAGGTGCGTCTATGATAGAGATTGTTGATATAGAAAAACTAAAACAACTTGTTCCAAAATACAGTAAGCAGGTAAAAGAAACAGGGGATAAAAGCAATTTTGATAAGCTTCGCGATCAGCTAAAGGCAGAAGTCGTTACTATTGACCAGGAAGCTGCCGATAGGCTGGCGGCTGAAGCTGCTAGGGCAGAAGCCGCTAGAAAGAGGGCTGCTGATGAGGCTGAAGTCGAAAGCAGCGACGAGGAAGATTAGGCATGAAACGCCCAATTGAAATTAAAGTTGAAGAAGATGCGATGCGGACCATCGTCAGCCTGACCAGCGCGTTTGAAAGTATGTCGAGCATGAAGATTATGCAGACGAAAAATAAAGTTCTAATCAGTAATGAATTTTTTGCTGAAGTCTGGGGCATCTATAAGCAGATTCGGGTGGATGCTTTGTTTAATTTTGGTAGAGAATTTAACGAAAAAGCAATTAACAAGGAGGTGCTAGTGCTGGTCATGGCTCCAGCCGGATTGATGGGCGATATTGATCAGCGTTTAGTGCGCAAACTCCGCGAATACTATGACCCAAAAAGACACGACATCATTGTAATAGGTCGCCACGGCGCCCAGCAGTTAAAGCAACATAAAATTGATTACAATCACTTTTTCGATTTACCAAAAAAGGACTATATCAATGTAGATCCGTTAATTGCTGAGATTAAAAAATACTCAAATAGTCGCGTATTTTACCAGAGCTATGCGTCACTTTCACGTCAAGATATTAAAAGTATTGATGTAAGTGAGGCAATTTCTAGTATGGGTAAAATTGCTGATTTAGAATCAGTTGGGGATGATAAAATTACCGAAAAGAACTATATATTTGAACCGAGTTCGTACGCGGTGGCAGCTTACTTTGAAAAAGCAATTTTACGTTTGATGTTGACACAGTTTATCTACGATAGTCGACTGGCGCAGCTTGCGAGTCGGTTTAGGGCCATGTCGGCTGCCAAAGAACGTTCGATTGAAACAGCAGATGAACTGCACACACAGTATAACCGCGCCAAGCGAGCCCTGGTAGATGTACGACTGAAGGAAAGCTTGGCAGGACTTAAGAAAATTCGGGCTGGAGGTGATGATTTATGAGTAAACAAAGAACGACCGACAAAGGTGTTATCAGGGTCTTACGTGACTTAGTTATAAAGGTGCAATTTGACGATAGTATGCCGCAGCTAAATGAAATGCTTTATGTCGATAATGAGGCCAGTGCACCACTGCTAGTTAGCAGCATAGAGCGCGGAGATACCGCCGTTTGCCTGAATATAGGCGGTGATCGTACTATTCAAAAAGGTCAAACAGTTAGTCGTAGTGGGGCTAGTTTAGAGATTCCAGTGGGCGACGAAATGGTCGGCAGGGTTTGGGATGCTATGGGTCGCCCAATTGACGGCAAGCCACCACTACCAGATAAGGTGCTGGCAAAAATGCCAAAGCGGGCAATTTTTTCGCCGGCCTTTCAGGAAACTTCGCTTAAAAGTCATCCGGATGAAATTTTAGAGACTGGGATCAAGGTGCTAGACTTTTTTACGCCGTTTGTAAAGGGGCGCAAAATCGGAATTATTGGTGGAGCTGGTGTCGGCAAGACCGTTCTTACGATGGAAATGATTAACAACGTAGCGGTTGGCTCCGGAGCACTTAGTATCTTTGCGGGTATTGGAGAGCGAATTCGTGAAGGTCACGAACTTTATGATACTTTGGAGCACAATGACCTTCTTAAAACCACAGCTATGTTCTTTGGTCAGATGAATGAAAATCCTGTGCAGCGTTCCCTGGTGGGACTGAGTGCCATTACTCTGGCAGAATACTTCCGTGATGATAAGAAAAAAGATATTTTGCTGTTTGCTGATAATATGTACCGCTACATTCAGGCCAGAAACGAGACCTCAACCATCATTGATCAAACTCCAGCAGAGGGTGGATATGAGCCGACTATTTTTAGTGATGTTAAGACTTTGCAAGATAGGCTAGCTAGCAATGAAAATGGATCAATCACAGCGCTTCAGACGATTTACGTGCCGGCTGACGACTTGTCAGACCCTGCCGTGCAGATGATTCAACACGAACTTGATAGCACGATTGTACTTAGTCGTGCCGTAGCGGCACAGGGCATACGGCCAGCGGTTGATATTAACGCCTCAAGCTCTAGTCTGCTAACGCCAGAAGTAGTTGGCGAACGCCACTATAAACTAAGCGTACGAGTGCAGGCAATATTGCAAAAATACGAATCATTAAAAGGCATCATTGCCATTATTGGTGAAAGCGAACTATCCAGTGAAGATCGTGATGACTATAACAAGGCAAAAAAATTAATCCAGTTTTTCTCGCAACAGTTTAACGTGATGGAAAAAATGTCTGGCATTCCGGGTGAGCACTTTACACGCGAAGACACCCTAAACGGAATTGAGGAAATCATTAAGTAATATGGCTTTAAAAAAAAGTGATGACCTAAAAGCGTCAAGCCACAAGCCAGTTGTTAATGTTAAGGTGTACGCTCCTTTTAAGGTATATTATGAAGGTGATGCTTATAGCATTAGTGCTGTAAATGCAATTGGGCCGTTTGATATTTTGCCCCGTCATCGAAATTTTTTATGCATGCTAGTCCCCTGCACCCTACGGATTCAAACTCCAGATGAGGGTATGCGGTCTATCAAAATATCACGCGCCGTGATGCACGTTAAGTCAGATCACGTTACCGTGTTTGTCGACGTATAAAACTTTCGCCCAGAGGTATTTAATTCATCACAAAGTAATCAAAAGCAAAGCTTTGATTAGCGGGGGCAGCATTGGCGCTACAAATACTAAACCCACTAGTTGTACGGGTTACGTAATGCTGGGTTTGTCCGGCAGCAGCGCCAACTGGGCTAATAATTACGTGTGGTTGGCTGCCGTAGGGCTGATTAAAGGTGATTTGGACCATGCAACCAGGTGATGGTCGGTTGCCGGTATTAATATTTACCGTTCCGGCGGCGTCTGATCCATTGACCGAAGCTGAGCCGCCTGCGCCTAAAGTTCCAGTATTGGCGGTGCGGCTAGGTGAGGCGCCAGTAAAGCTAATATGGTTGGGTACCTGCAAGGAGGCATTACCGCTCAAGATTAAGCGCGTTACTGTAATTTGTGAGGCGGTCATGGCGCCGCCAAATGACGATGAGCCAGCCACGTTGAGATCACGCATGGTAGTGTTGCCCTGGATTGACGTGTTACCAGCAACCTGTAGGTTGTTGCTTTGAGTCTCGCCTAAGTTAGCCGATCCAGAAACTGTAATATCAGGACTTTGGATGCTGCCCCCAGTTTGAAAGTTGCCGGCAACATCTAGGTTTCCGCGAGTTAGCGTCTGCCCGGCAATTACTGCGTTGCCTTGAATGGTTAGGGTTTGAGACGTGTCACCAACTGACGTGTCTGCGTTAGCTAGTTGCTGAAGTTCTTCGGCCGAGAGGCTCTGAGTCGCTATATCTGGCGCAGGGGGTTCAGATTGGCTATTTAGGTAGTTGACAATAGCAATGATGGCGGCAATCACTAGCAGTACAGAAAATAATAAGAAATAAACATTTATTCTGCGCAGGAAGGCCTTAAATCGGGACGGTTTTTTAGCCGCGCTGGCTTTACTGTGACTTTGAAGATTATTACGACCTAGATCTTTTGCTTCGGCGTCTAAATCCTCGGGTGTGCGGCTCAGGGCATCCACTGGCGAGATTTGCTCGCCCCTAGCAGGCTTCTTGGCGGTTATGTCCGAAGTGTTTTTTGGCGTTTTTTTAGCTTGGTTTTTTTTGGGCTTCATATGTCAGTTTTGTTTTATAGTTATATGCTACTTACTTGCTCATCTTAGCATACCCCAGCAGGTGATGCTAGTTGTGTTTTTTCACTGCATCATTGATAATATATGAGCATAAAGCATATGCAAAGACAGGGACTGCGGAGGTATTTAACGGTTATTGTATTTGCGACGTTGATTATAGTTAACGGCGCAACTGCGGTAGTGGCGCTTTCTAGTTCGACTAATTACCAGATGGTAGAAACTGACTTTACGGCAGGCTCTAGTTCTGGAAGCTGTTCGGGCGAATACTGCACGAGGGTATCAATAGGTGGAAGCACAGATCGCGAGAGTACCGCTTCGTTCGAGGATGAGGTGCCAGTCGATAGTGAGCCACGACTTGAGGTAATTGTTGACGGCGGAGAGTCTAGTCTGGGCGGGCTGACAACTGAAGCGACGGCACATAAAACTACTACTGTGCGAATTCGCACACATTTAAGCGATGGCTATACGTTGCAAATCCTAGGCGATCCTCCAAAGTTTAATGACTACACGCTAAAGGCGCTCGACGCGCCGACTGAGTCTCGACCTGGGACAGAGCAGTTTGGGCTGAATATTGTTGCCAATACTTCACCAAATGTGGGGCTAGATCCTTCGCCAGTAGACATAAAAGGGGATATTTTTGACATCAGCGGGGATGACTATCTAACACCAAATTTATTTAAGTACATAAGTGGCGATGTAGTGGCGCGCACACTGGTTGAGTCCGGACAAGTAGACTATACGATTAGCATGATTGTAAATGTATCTAATATGACTCCAGCCGGACATTATTCTAGCGACTTCTCGGCTGTAGTTACTCCGATCTACTGATGTAGTTGGGACTCAAGCTATGCTCTGTTGTGGAAAACTTATCACTTCTAGTATTGCGCAGCCCACAGCGCTAATGGTAAAATGCGCATGTACCCTTTTAAAGAAGGTTCAATATAAAATAAACAAAGGAGATATACGAAAATGTATAAACTCAAAGCTTTCGCTAAGCGTAGCTCGGCGTTCGGTGCTAGTGCTGCCTTGGTGGCTGCAACAGTCATGCCGTCGGCAACGGCCTTGGCGAATTCGCTAAACCCGCTGACCCAGCGTTCGCTGCTGCTGTCTAGCTCGGCACCCGGCTGGCAAGAGACGGACGGTTCCGGTAACTCGGCAGGGGCACCTAATGCTATAGGTGAATACTATGCGCCTCCAGGCTCTGGTCCGAATGGTAAAAAGACTGGTCAAACTTTTAGTTTCCGCGTAAGTACTGATAGTTCTGTACTAGGCGAAGACGATGAACCAGTGCGCCCAATTCGTGCTTTCAGCCTGCAGTACTGTACGACAGCAGCTGGATTTTGCCAGGCACCTGGTAATAACAGCGGTGACGCTCGAGCCGACAGCCGTGAATCAAATGAAGTCGCTCACGCTAAACCCCAGACTGAGGTCAGCGGACCGACTAGCGACCTTGATGTCGTGATGGACGAGCTTGACAGCTGGGAAGAAGGTACTGGCCCTGGAACTTTCCAAGTGACTGTTGATGGAGTCGCAAGTGAAGGCTGGGAAATGGATGTTAAGAATGTTGAAGATGATGACTATGATGGTCCTCTGACAGGCAAAAACAACTTCATTTTCCTAACTAATTCTGGTGCAGGTGCAACCCCAGGATTTAACCGCCCTATTGAAATCAAGTTCACACCTGATGACGATAACTACATTACAAACCCTGGCGATGATGCTTTCTTCGTAAAGATCAACACCTACAGCGTGGCTACTGAAGCAGGACTGCTCCCGACCACCAATGAGAACGTCATTGATGGTGGAGTAACTGTGGCTAACGTCATGACTGACTCAATTCACATTACCACCAAGGTGCTTGAAACAATGGCATTCTCAGTTGGTACTGAGAACCCTGATACACAACCAGTTCAGCACGGTTCTTGTGACGCTATGGATGTTGGTGACAACAACCGACTAAATCTCGGTAACCATAACGCAGAATACTCACTAGAAACTACTCGTGCCTGGGATGTATATTCATACTGGCGCCTAAGCTCCAACTCATCTGCTGGTGCAACCGTGTACTACTCAGGTGACACGCTTCGAAATACAGTTGGTGACCACATCGACAGCATGGAAGCAAAGGCTCACAGTCAGCCTGGTACCGAGCAGTTTGGTCTAGCTGTGATTGACGCTGGGCAAGACACTCTAGACTCAGTTAACAGCTTCCCTCATAACCACGTTAGCAATATGCTTGATGACGTTAGGACCAGCTGGGTTTACCCACTAGGTGTTCTAGGTGACTACGCCGATGGCGGATACGTCCTAGATGAAGATGAGGAAAGTGATACTTTCGGTGAGTACGTATTGCTACCGATTAGCGACGCTACAACCTCCAATAACGCTCAGTTCAGGTTCAATGCTAGTAGCCAGACTGAACCAGAGGTTATTGCACAAAACACTGATCAGGTTATCAGTTGTGCAACCGCAAAGGTTCGCTACGTTGGTAACATTGCAGCTGACACACCAGCTGGTGTTTACACCACAAAGATCAACTACCTAGCTGCTCCACAGTACTAAATGTTCTAAGTACTAAGTTCAGCATCTATCAAAAGGTAGAAAATTAAATAACCGGCTCGCATATATGTGAGCCGGTTATTTTTATGCTTACTCTACGCATACTGCTTATAATTTAGTACAATAACAGTTATGCAGCACAAGTTGCTTCGATTTCATTTACGCACGATCACATGGCAGCATGTGTGGCTTGAGCAATGCGCGGCGATACTAATGGTGCTGCTGGTTGTTTCTACGCCAGTCTCAGCTGCTATGCGCCTTCAGGAGCGTAGTTTGTACATAAATAATATTGAACCGGGTGCGACAACGTCGTACACGGTCTCCTTTCGTTATATGAGCCCTGAGATTGTGGGGTCGGTAGATATGTTATTTTGCGTAGATCCGATTCCGTACCATCCATGTGTTACGCCAGCAGGGCTGGATGTGTCGGGTGCAGTACTGAGTGAACAGACGGGTGAAGCAGGCTTTTCAATTTTGTCAAAATCTAAAAATCACATTGTATTGACTCGGTCACCAGACGAAGTGGTCAACTCGGCTTCTTCGTATAAATTTGATAACATTGTTAATCCCACCGGTACAGACGAAGCCTTTGCTATTCGCTTGCGTACTCATTCCAGCACAGATGCTAGTGGACCGCAGGTAGATTTCGGATCAGTCCGCGGTCAAATCACATCCGGAATCGTGGTTCAAACCCAAGTGCCCCCCATATTGATATTTTGTGTAGCTGAAAAAGTTGAAGAAAACTGTATTTCAACTAACGAAACCTACTACCATGACATGGGCGACTTGGAGCCAGGAGCTACCCTGACAGCTCAGTCACAGATGTCGGTTGGGACTAATGCTTCGGCCGGATACATAATTACTACCCATGGCACTCCACTTAGTGCTGGAACAACTGTGATTGATGGAATGAAAGAGCCTAGCCCAAGTCAGCCTGGCAGCAATCAGTTTGGTATTAATTTGGTGGCTAATACCTATCCGACGGTTGGGAACGACCCAGAGGGGGCGTGGACTAACGCAGTGCCGGCTGCAGACTATAGCACCCCTGATACTTATAAGTATGTTCCTGGTGACGTGATTGCGTACTCGCCCAATGTAAGTTTGATGCGAAAATTCACAGTTAGCTACGTAGTTAATTCAGAAGCTGACCTACGGGCAGGTGTATATAGCACAACAATTACTTACGTAGCCAGCGGTCGTTTTTAGTGGTACAATACCACTTATACTTAAAATGAATTAACATGTGAGGAAAAAACAGAAGAATGAAGCACTTTAAGGGTATTGTTATGGCCGCTTTTGCGGTAGTAATTGCTGGTGTTTATAGCCTGTCTCCAGCACTAGTGTCTGCCAATTCATCAGCGTCACTTAGTATTAACCCGAAAAAAACCTATACCATTGAGCCTGGTCGGTCTATTGACGATACGCTCGTCGTGCGTAACCTTGATCGGGAACTTGAGCTCGACTTAACCATGCGTATAGTCGACTTCACCTATATTGATGATGGCGGCTCACCACGGCTTATGTTAGATGAGGACGCGCCACAAACCACTTGGTCGCTGAAGCCTTTTTTGACGGTACCTGAAACCGTCACCATTCCACCTCAAGAGAGTCAGACGCTGGATATAAATGTATCGATCCCCGAAAATCACGGAGCCGGCAGTTATTACAGCGCAATTGTATACTCAACTAGTGCGCCCGACGGGGGTAACGTTGGCTTGAATGCATCGGGGGTAACACTGGTATTTGCTTCTGTCCCTGGTGATGTTGAAGAAGATTTGACCCTGGTTGACTTCGGAGCCTATAGGTCAGTTGAGTCAAGCCGCGGCGAAGGCTACACAAAGTTTACGATGGATGAACCAGAGCGCATAGCATTTACGCTTGCCAACAAAGGGAATGTGGTTGAGAGTCCGGTGGGGAGTATTACGCTGCGTGATATGTTTGGGCGTGAACGTTTAATCACAGAAGTTAACCCCAACGGGTCGCTTGCCCTGATTGGTCAAACGCGTACTTTTATTTCTTGTATCGAACTAAGCAGTCAAGAGATCAACCTAGAAGGGAACACCGCCGAAGCTGCTACCTGTACTTCGCCTGGCTTGTGGCCCGGATTCTACAGGGCATCAATCGAGCTATTTTACGGACAAAATGGCAACTTGACTCGCGAGATAGTGGGTGAAACATGGTTTATTTATGCGCCAGCTTGGTTCTTGATCCTGCTAATCATCCTAATTGGTGCAGTTGTATACATCGCATGGCGAATAGTTGAAAAAGTACGTAGCCGCAGGCCATCTAGCCGCAAACGATTCAACCGACGCAAATAATACTTAAATATTTTTGCCGATGAGCGCAAGTCGCGCTACAATAAGCTTAAGCATGATACAAAAAAGTAACCTAAAAATCAAAGAACTGCTGTCGATAATGGTAGGCCTATGCTTGCTGATAGTGCTTGTAGTCAGTAGTTCAGCAGCTGCCCTGAACCCATTGCCAGAACCTGACCCAAGGCCAGGTTCATTTGGCCTGGAGGCCACAAAGCCCCAGCCGCCGCCAGAACGGGGTGCGACAATTACCACTCCAGGCAATGGAGCTGCTTTTACCACTTCGCCAATCACTGTAAGCGGCATCTGCCCAGACGATTTGTTGGTGCAGGTGCTTAACAATGGTGTCATGGTGGGGGCGGTGATGTGCGAGGGCGGAAGTTTTAGTATAGAAGTTAGTTTATTTGCCGGCACAAACGAGCTCAGTGCTATCGTATATGATGACCTGGAGCAGGCAGGGCCAGAGTCTAGTATCGTAACGGTTACATATACCGATGCAAATTTAGTTGCTTTTGGAGAGCTCGTGACGTTGACAAGCTCCTATGGGCGGCGATCAGCTGCGGTAGGCGCTCAGTTAACTTGGCCGCTGCAGTTATCTGGCGGTACGGGTCCATACGCTTTTAGTATTTCATGGGGGGATAATACACCGCCAGAATTAAAAAGCCAACCCTCTACTGGAGTAGTTACAATCGCTCATAAGTACAAAAATGCTGGTATTTACCCCGTCAACGTACAGGTAACTGATGTTAACGGCGTCAGTGCATTCTTGCAAGTTATCGCTGTAGCGAGCGGGCAGGTGGACGGTAGTGCTACGGCAGAGGAAGAAGACACCGAAAAAACTACGGTTATCTGGGTGCCAGCCGTAGCTTCTACAGGGCTTTTGATACCAGCTTTTTGGCTGGGGCGACGGAGCGAGGTTGTGTCACTAAAAAACAGGATGCTCAAGGAGCGCGACAGATACTCTCAAAACACTTGACAAGGGTAAGCGGTATTCTGTTACACTAGGGTATATAACTGCGAGGTCAGTCATATAGAGGAGACAAGTTGGAGCGAGGAAACTTGTTAAGGTGTTATAGCCAGTGGGGAGTGTTATTTCTAGCGGTATTAATGGTGCTACCTGCTATTATTTTGCCTGCAATAACTTCGGCGGCTCAGTTAACCGAAAGATCGGTGTCTCTTAGTAGTTCGTCGATATCAGCACAGAATGTGTCATATGAGGTTAAGTTCACCTCAGCTGGTGCAGCTGGCGCGTTTGTGGTTGATTTTTGTAGCAATAGTCCGCTAATCGGTCAGGAGTGTACTCCTCCGACAGATTTTGACGCTAGTGAGGCAGGTTCAACTACACCAAACTTTACAGACGTATCAGCTCTTAGCGCCAGTACCCTAAGGGTCACTGGCCCGATTGCAGCCGGGGCACAGATGACGGTTGTGCTAAATGGAATCGATAACCCGTCAACCGCTGGCCCAATGTACGCACGTATCATAACTTACGATACGGCTTTGAATGCGAATAATTATCAGTCCCAGGCAATTGGTGCAGGTCATGTTGACGATGGTAGTGCCGCTATATCAATAACAAATACAATCGGGGTTTCAGCGGACGTACTGGAGAGTATGACTTTTTGTATTTCTGGAGACACAATCTCAGAAGATTGTAGTGAGGTTTCGTCACCAATGCTTGAGCTAGGTCAGACAGTAGGGGATATAACCGCCCTGGTGCCTGATGAGCTTAGCGAAGGGACTGTTTATACGCAAATATCCACCAACGCTGCCAGGGGCGCTGTGGTAAGCCTTAGAAGCAGCGCTACTGGGTGTGGTGGCTTGATGCGTGCCGGCGCTCCAGGGGCGTGTGATATTCTGCCTGCGCTAACTGAGGGTGTAGTTGCGGGTGAATCTAGGTTTGGTATCAAAACTAGTACTGCTACAGACACCGGTGATAATGCGCTGGGAACGCTTCAGCCGGTAAGCGGATCAATATATAATAATGACAGCTTTGCCTTAAACTATGTAACGGGTGATGCGAGTGGTGTAACGGGTCCATTCGGCGATCCTTTTCTTGACACTGCTGGCGAGCCAGCTAGCAATAAAAATATGGCGTTAATTTTTGGAGTAAGCATTAACAATAACACCCCAGCCGGTTCATATTCGGCAGATATAAGTTTAGTAGCAACGGGCAGGTTCTAGATCGTCCTTTGCAAAAATTTTTATATAATTTGTTTTAGCGACCGGATTTCGTAGCACTACACTACGGTAAGAATAAATATCAAATACCATGACTGATAAATATAATACAAAAAAATTACACACCTCCTTACCTGGGCAGTGCTACGTAGTGAGTGCGGGGCTAATTATTATGGCGGCACTTTCATGTTTGAACGTAGCCTTATTTACGGAGTACGCAGCTGCGACCACAGCTAACACTCTAAAGGTTGCCCCGGTTCGTATTGACAGTGAAGTCCAGCCAGGGACTCGGAAAAATATTCAAATTACAGTTACAAATGTGACGGAATCTGATATTTTAGTTCGGCCAGTGGCCAACGACTTCGTAGCGGGCGATCGGCGCGGTACGCCGGCTTTGATTTTAAATGAAAACGAGTATGCCCCTACCCGAAGCTTAAAGCGATTCTTATCGCCACTTTCAGATATGACGATCCCGCCAGGGGAGGCAAAAACACTCACTGTTGTTATTACAGTACCGCCGGATGCACGGCCTGGAGGCTATTTCGGTGCAATCCGTTTAATGCCTGCAGGGGCCGATAGCGGTGGACAGGTTAATATGAGTCCAAGTGTAGCGTCATTAATTTTACTCACAGTTACTGGAAGTATGAGCGAAAACCTGGACCTAGATGAGTTTTCGGTACGCCAAAACGGTCAGAGCCGAGCCTACTACTACTCACCTACTAACTTACAGGCTTTTATAAGCTTTAAAAATAGTGGCGATGTTCAACTCGGGCCATTTGGTAAGGTGTCGGTAAAAAAATGGGACGATGTAGTTTATGAGGCAGATTTTAACAACCTTAATCCACGCGATTTAGTATTGCCCGACAGCCAGCGAGATTGGGACGTAACACTTGAAAATATTGAAGGGTTCGGACGCTACAGCGTGCACGGAACTTTCACGTACGGGCAGACTAATCAGACAATTGAAGTCAATCGGATATTTTGGATAATTCCATGGAATACTATTCTAGTTGCAGGGATTGTCCTGCTGGGGCTTACTGCGTGCCTGATTGGTTTGTGGGCACTTATGCACCGCAGGAACAAGCGACGCCCGTCATTTACTCGCTCGCGGCATGGTGGTCGTTACAGCCGCTATCGACGCTAATATTTTGGTAAATTGAATGTGTCATCCATATCTCTAGCTGACCGGGACTTTTAAAAGAAGCATGGTGAATTTTACGCAGTCTCAGGTTGCTACATGCATAACTATTGAGCGACGATAAGTGGCCAGCGAGGCAGTGAGTACAGACAGAGCAGTTGCCGCCTCTTATTGCTTATGATAAGATTAAATTTAAGATATTTAAAACAAAAAATTAGTGGACAGGGACAGATGACTTATAGGCGACAAGGTTTTACGATAGTTGAAGTACTTATCACTATCGTTGTTCTAGGAATATTAACTACGATAACTGTCGTAGTTAATTCTAATTACATGCAAACTTCGCGTGATGCCCAGCGGTCTGCAAATGCTACTACGGTGGCCGAGTCGCTAGAGCGATACTACGAGAGCAACGGCGAGTATCCGTCAGTGCGCAGCATAGTTTCAGATTACAGCGATAACGATGCACAAACAGTTGCCGAGCGACTTGATCTTGGGGACCTAGAAATTCTTGCAATGCCAGGGTCAGACAGCGCTAATTCTATAAGGTCACCTTCTGGTGCTCGACCGGGAGATTTGGTCTACGAGGCTACCAGCACGAGCAATAACGATGCTTGCCAGAACGATATAGATGGGGGTTGCGATTCTTTCACGTTACGGTATCACGAGGAGGAAACAGAGGAAGAAGTGGCAATAGTCAGTCGCCGTTCTGATGGAGTGGTTCTTGAAGCACCTGAGGTGCCGGAGCAAGGGCCTGTCCCTAATGCTCCGTCCACACCATCCAACACCGTTTCAACTAGTGGCAGTACTTCCACCTGGAGTTGGAACGCTAGCTGTTCAGCTGGCAGTGTAGGCTACCAGTACCGATTCGGTATCACTACAGACTTAGTTGATGTATGGTGGGACAACTGGATACAGACATCTAGCACTACATACGATACAGATACATCAACAGAGGGCATAATCTATGTAGTAGAAGTTCAAGCCCGCTGCACAAACAGCAGTGGCTCATCTGCCTGGAGTGACATAAATATGGCCGGCTACTACCGACCGATATCCATCCCTAGCGCCCCATCTACGCCATCCAATTCCGTTTCAACTAGCGGCAGCACCTCCACCTGGAGCTGGAACGCCAGCTGTTCAGCTGGCAATGTAGACTACCAGTACCGCGTCAGCACCGGAAGTTACGGCTCTTGGACGACCACAGCCAATACTAGCTATACCATGAACACGTCAGCTGGGGGTGTCACCTACTCGGTTCAAGTCAGGGCTCGCTGCACAAACAGCAGTGGCTCATCTGCCTGGAGTAGCGCTAATACAACTAGCTACTACCGACCATTGTCTGTCCCTAGCACTCCCGAGCCGCCATATCTCTCTAGGTCGAGTAACGATGGTAACCTGACTAGTATCTGGACCTGGAGCGCCGACTGCTCAACTGGAAGCGTCGGCTATAGGTTCCGCTTTATGCCTGGGGGCATGGAGTCATGGGTGATTACATCTAGTACTAGCTACACTATGGACACGTCAGCTGCAGGCTACACGTATTCTGTGCAAGTCCAGGCCCGCTGCACAAACAGCAGTGGCTCATCTGCCTGGAGTGATTATAGGTTGCCTATAACCAGCTACACCCGATTCGCAGCCTCTCCTGGAGTCCCCGACACGCCAGCCACACCATCCAATTCTGTCTCAACCAGCGGTAACACTTCCACCTGGAGCTGGAGCGCCAGCTGTTCAACCGGCACTATAAGTTACCAATATCGATATGGTATCACTGCAAACCTGGTTGACGTATGGTGGGGTAACTGGACGTCGATATCTAGCGCAACTTACGCTACAGATACATCAACAGAGGGTATAGTCTATGTAGTAGACGTTCAGGCTCGCTGCACAAACAGCAGCGGATCATCTAGCTGGAGTGATTCGGCAACAGCTGCGTACTATAGACCAGTCTCGGAGCCGATGCCAACAACTCCTGCAGTACCTACTATTACAGCGACTGTGCAATATGGACAGGGAACCTGGACATGGAGTGCATCGTGTCCGGTTGGGAGCACTGAGTATCGGTTCCGGCACGGAACCACTTACAGCACGTCGTACACATTCGGTAGCTGGAATGTAACCTCCGGCACGAGCTACGTGGCTGACGTGAGTGGAAGTGGTGGAGGGATGCATGTAGTCGAGGTCCAGGCTCGCTGTAAAAATAGTACTGGCACTTCTAGCTGGAGTAGCGTTAAAAGGTCTAATCCGATCACCCAGCTGTAGTTCGCTGATATCGTGTATATAGATGGTAAAATTAACGAAAGAGCAAAAACGTAGTCGTCACTAAATTTGAATCCACGTACGATAAAATTGACACAATAAATAGTAGGAGTAAAGCAATGCAGCAACAATACGGACAAACAGGTAGTAATAAATCTAAAAAGCCACTAGTAATAGTAGCTGTAAGCGTGGTCGTGCTACTGATATTGGGACTAATATCGTATGTCGTTATTGCCGGGCTAGGCAATGAGGATGAGCCAGAGTCGCAAACAGCATCTTCTCAATCTAACGATGACCCCGTGACCCGGGCTAACGAACTGTACGATGGGGCTATGGAGAAATTTGCGAGCGGGGATGCCGAAGGAGCTTTAGAAGATCTCGAACGCGCAAGAGAAATTTATATTGAACACGAAGAAGAAGACCGCAAGGTCGCAGCCGAAGCTGGAATAGCTTTAATAAAAGATCGCGAGTCTTCGCGCGACCCAGAGACAGGTGAAACGCAAAATGTTGGTAACGAAGAGTTTGAAAATTTGCCTCCCGGCGAACACACACTAGATGATGGTTCGACAATTCTTATCGGGTCGCCCGAAGACTAGATAGATTATTTCATGCTCCAAGTAAGGGGCAGTACCTGCCTGTAGGGTGTATATCTATTTAAAGATAGACGATAGTTTCACGCGATCACTAAATTCCAGAGCCCCTAGACGGAATAGTTTTGCCGCCAGGAAGAATGATAATATCGTAAATACTATGAGCGTCAATATGGCGAGCGCAAGTTCGGTCTCGCCTATG
>CAZEGC010000007.1:0-34111 GCA_964511635.1 uncultured Candidatus Saccharibacteria bacterium
CTAGTATGCCTATTACTACTATGACTATGAGGAGTTCTACTATGGTGAAGGCGGATTGGGGGGTGGGGTTTGGGGATTGGGAAATGGGGGTTGAGGGTTTGAGAGTGGGGGTTGGGTTGCTACGCATAGTTATGCTTAATTGTAGCATAGTGGTTGTGGTTTTTTTAGGAGGGGTTGCTGATTAGTTCTGTAGCTTAAGATTTGCAGTGACTTGGGAAAGTGGCCGCCTTGCAGCGACCACTTAAGATTTGCGATAGGGCGGTCTACATATCACTTGATTCGGCGTCACGACCTGCTTCAGACTGATCATCTGAATCTCGATTAGCCTGGTCAATTCGACCCTTAATTTCACCCTTTTTTTCGTGAAACTTATTTTCCGCATCATTCATAGCGTCTTTGGCGTCATCCATAAATCCCATTTGATGTCTCCCTTCTTTTTAGTTGTATTTTTATTCTATACCTAACAACTGATAGTAGTCTGTTAAATAGCTAACTACTAAGCAATTATCCCGCCGCCCAAGCAAACGTCACTTTGGTACAAAACCACAGACTGCCCAGCGGCAACTGCGCGCTCTGGATTTTCCAGACTTAAAGTAATCTCGCTACCATTTTCACTATCAATATTTACATTAATTAGTTTCGCCTGGTGACGCACCCTGGCAAGACACTGCTTGCTATCCGGTGCCGCACCATCGATCCAATGCACGGATGAGAGCATAATTTCATTTTTCCAAAGACTGTCATCATTCAAATCAGTCGTAACGTAAACTTCGTTTTTATCCATATCCTTGCCCGCAACGTAGTAGGGCAAGCCACCGCCAACATCTAACCCGCGACGCTGGCCGATAGTGTAAAAAATTGCCCCGTCGTGTCGGCCTATCACCTTGCCAGATTCTTTTTCAATAATATCGCCCGGTGCTTGTTTGACGTATTCTGATAAAAAATCTCTGATTCCAACTTTGCCGACAAAGCAAATTCCTTGACTATCTTTTTTGCTGGCTGTTACTAAATTACGCTCGTTTGCCATTTCGCGGACCTCTGACTTTTTATAGTCACCTAATGGAAATAACGTCTTTTCTAGCGCGCCTTTGGTAATACGATACAAAAAGTACGTCTGGTCTTTATTTTCATCGACAGCTTTCTGCAGTACGCTAGCTGACTTGGTCGCGGTATTAGTGGAGGAGCCTGTCGCCAAAGGCGAGCCGAACGCCACGGGCGAGCTTTCAGCTCCCCGTAGAGTGTGCTCCGATGCTGATACTGCGATGAAGTCAGATTTCGCATGCTCTACCCTTGCATAATGTCCAGTCGCAATCATATCGGCTCCGTCATCAAGTGCAGCATCTAGAAATAATTTAAACTTTACCTCTTGGTTGCACATAATATCGGGGTTGGGGGTGCGACCAATCTTATATTCATCAATCATGTAGTCAACGACTTTTTGTTGATATTCATTCTTAAAATCAAACACCTTAAAGTCAATCCCCAGCTGCACGGCAACGCGCTTGGCATCAGCTAAATCATCCGCCCAGGGGCATTTCATACCAGGCAAATCACGGGTCCAGTTTTTCATATAAACACCAGTTACGTCATACCCATGCTCGACGAGCAGGGCTGCAGTCAAGCTGCTATCAACTCCACCGCTCATACCAACATACACTCTAGTCACCTAGTGCCTCCTAGATAAAACGCAATAACTCTAAAAAATTCACCGAGTGCTAAATTCCAGCCAACCGGTGTTGTCCACCACCAGCCAGACCATTGGTTGTCCACCGTGACGGGGCTATTGATTATTTCTGCGCCGCTAGCGGAGGCTGACTTACCAAACTCCAGACTAGCCCGACGCTGATGGTAGGCAGACGTAACTAGAATTACTCGATTAAAGTTATTTTTGGATACTATTTCCTGTGTCATTTCGGCATTTTGACGGGTGGTTTCAGATTCTTCTTCGATAATGATTGCAGAGCTTGGAACACCGGCGGCGACCGCCCGCTGACGCATGGCAACGGCGTTGCTCGGGCCTTCCTTGTCGAGCGCAGCTCCAGAAAAAATCACCATCGAAGCCCATCCTTTTTGATAAAGTTTAGTAGCATGATCAACACGAGCATTAGTGTCGCCGCCACTAACCGCTACAATCACATCTGCTGGAGCACACTCTTGGCTCTCTGGATTAGGCGCATCTTCGCAGCTCGATAAATCGTTTGGGGAAAGATAAATCGAAAGATAAGCGACTACTACAATTAGTATGAAAATGCTCATTAACAAAAACTTCATACAAGCCCCACACGACTTCTTTCATCAGCTACTACCTGGATAATGGCTTCACTAGCCCGGTTGATGTCTTCTTTGGTATTTGTACGCCCGAGGGTAATTCGTAAGCTGCCATCAGCCACTTCAGGCGGCAAACCAATCGCCTCGAGTACATGCGAGCGCGTGCCCTTACTGGCAGCGCACGCGCTGCCAGTCGCAACCAGCACACCTTTTGACTCTAGGGCAAACAGAAGTCGTTCAGCATCGAGGTTAGGAAACGAAACATGAAGATGACCTGGCAAGCGACGCCTTTGATCACCAGATATAACTGCGTCAGGAAATGCGTCGAGCAGATCAGATCCTAGAGTGTCACGTAGTTCCTTCAAGCGACGAACCTCATTTTCGCGTCCGGCAGTAGCTATCTCGACGGCTTTTGCAAACCCCACTACGCCGGCTACATTCTCGGTGCCACTACGTAAACCGCCTTCTTGGCCGCCACCGTGCACTAAAGTTTTAAGCTCGACGTCGCGGCGCACCCACAGGGCACCTACTTGTTTCGGGCCGTAGATTTTACCAGCATTTAGCGTAAGTAAATCTACGCCCAAACGGGCTACGTTAACCTCAAGTAGTCCGAATCCCTGAGACGCGTCGCTATGAAAATACAGTGGCACATTACTGCCAGTAGAGGCACGTTCGATGCGAACTTTCTTTAGCATGGCTGAAATTTCCTTAAGCGGTTGAATCGTGCCAATTTCATTATTCGCTAGCGACACACTGACTAGCTGAGTTTCGGGCGTAATGGCCCGCTTGAGTGTATCCACATCGACCAGACCGGCGTCGCTAACGTCAACAAACGTGGCACTACGTGCTTTGGCCGACTCTATTACGGCGTGATGTTCTATCTTAGTAGTGACGACATGCCCACTGCCTGATAGTAGCGCTAGGTTAATAGACTCAGTCGCACCAGCTGTCATGATTAGCTCGCCTGACTTAGCGCCAATACTGCTAGCAATTACGTCCTTTGCCTGTTCGTATTCGCGGCGCACATTAGTGGCAGGCAAATAAGGACTAGATGGATTATAAAATTTTTCTGTAAAATATGGCTGCATTGCAGATAGCACACCTACGTCGAGCGGCGTAGCAGCGGCATGGTCAAGATAGATGATTGTATCAGTCATACAACTTACGATTATAGCAAACTTAAGCTAGCTTTTTACCGGTGGCGGCGTCTCGCTTGTACACCCCACGCATAACTTGTTCATGATAAAGTCTGACCGCTAAGGTTAGATTTTCTAGCTCTTTTCCTTCGAGGAAATTATATCTCGCACCCTCCTGGACCTTTAATACGCCCTTGTCGTGAACTTCATATCGAGTCGTAGCCGCACGCTTTTTACCTGTAGCCGCATCCACCCACTCTTCGTGCCACACCCAGGTAGTAGGATCTAAATTGAAAAACTCACGGCGATGCCCGTCTGGAATCGGTCCAAAAAGTTTTGAGCCTATTTCGCTTTCTAGCTGGATAAGCTGCCGCTCGGTTAGCGCTTTTAGGGGGCGACTCTTTGGCGGCATACTAAAGGTATTAGACATATCCTCGCCCACAAGAAGCGTCAGTGCTCGCCTTAGAATAGATGACATCTACCTAAAATCTCCTTTTAGTTGCTAGGTTAGTAATACGCATGGTAAGAGTTTTTAACGACAAGGCGACTCAAGCTGCCAGTATGTCGCTGTCTAGTGCCGCCTGGCGGGCGCTAGCGATTGATTCGCCAATTATTTGGATCTCGCTTGCTGGATGCAAGTTCTCGGGTGTAGCACTATCCTCATATAGCGGCACGCCAAAAGCTCTATCAACCTCAGTCCTGGCATCCCCGACTGCTTTATTTTTATCATCACCCAGGGAGCGTTGTAAGTCGTTTGAAAAACCAGGAACCTCAGCCTCGTAGCGATGACCGCCTGCACGAGGGATTGAAAACCGAGAATTTGGATTAGATACTTCTGTCATTACATTATCCCTGCGCTTAATAAAATTTATTTTGCTCCACACTTTTAGTCTAGCGCTAGTAGCGCTGTGGCATTTGCAGTAGTCGTGCGAGCCAGCAACTCAAGGCTAATTCCCCTGATTTTTGCATGATGCTCGCCAATATTCCTCACAAATGCTGGCTCGTTCACTTTACCACGAAAAGGGGGTGGCGTCAAGAAAGGGGCGTCAGTTTCTAGTAGTAAATTTGACACTGGAATCGACCGGTAAACATCTTGCTGCTGCTTGTCCTTAATGAATACGCTAATACCGTTTACACCGATATATAAATTACGCCCTAAGGCTTCATCTAAGTTCTGCGAATCGTCAGTAAAGCTGTGCACTACACCCCTAATGCCATGAAAATTATCAAATACAGGCCAAAAATCATCAAAAGCATTACGAACGTGAAATATTATAGGTAGATTAAACCTAAGTGCTGTGTCGATTTGACTCTCTAGAGCCTGTATCTGCACGTCCTTGGGACTATAGTTATAGTAGTAATCTAGTCCAACTTCCCCGACCGCTACGAGCAGTTTATTGCTGGAGTGTTTTTTGGTTAGTAAGTTTATCTGACTCCACCCGTCTTTGGTGTCGTGCGGATGAACACCGACCGAAGCATAAACGCCCTCATGCCTACTGGCAAAATCGATGGCCATACTAGAATCACCCTCGCTAGTACCAACGCAAATTAACTTATCTACACCTGCATTCTTAGCTCGCGTCACAGCATCATCAGCTGCCAGTGGGTAACTAGCATCATGGATATGGCAGTGGGTGTCAACAAACATTGATTACTTCGATTTATTTTTTTGCCTTGGATCTGGAGTGTGCTGATAAATCACCGGAAACAGTACACTTTCGAGCGGCGAAACTACATCATTTTCAAAAATATTACTGATAGCTTCAGCGGTGGTCGGTAAAAATGGCCGCAGTAGATCACTGATTTGCAGCAGAGCTCCAGCCGCGTAAGCTAGTACCTCTGCCAAATGTCCTTCGGCTTCAGGGTCTTTTTCACGCCTTTTGGCGATCTCCCATGGTTTTATATGTTCGAGGTATTTATTTAATGCCCGCACCGTAATCCAAACTTCATCAATTGCCTTATTAAACTCAAGCGACTCCATAGCCAATCTATACGGGCGCATATCATGTTCGCCATGTGGTTTTTTTCCGATAACACCCGCCTGGTAGTTACTGATCATACTCGCAACGCGGCGCACTAGGTTCCCTAGGTCATTGCGAAGCTCGGTATTATACACTGTTTCAAACTTCTCCCAAGTGAAATCACCGTCATCAAGAGTAGGTATATGGCGTGAAAAATAATAACGAAAAGCGTCTAGTCCATATTCATCGATAATTTGATTTGGATCTACAACGTTACCGACAGATTTGCTCATCTTGCCGCCACCAACATTAACGAAGCCATGGACAAGCAACCTACGAGGCAACGTCAAGCCAAGACCTAGCAACATTGCAGGCCAAATCCCAGCGTGAAAACGAAGAATGTCCTTCCCAAGCACCTGCACATCTGCAGGCCAGTATTCTTGCCACCCTGGCCGATCAGGATAGCCTAATACGGTAATGTAATTCGCCAACGCATCTAGCCACACATACATGACGTGATTCGGGTCATCCGGTACTGGGACTCCCCAGCTAAGGTGCTTGCGTGGACGTGAAATACTTACGTCCTTTAGGCCCTCAGATATCAGACTTAAAAACTCATTCTTACGAAACTCTGGCACAATCTGCATCTTGCCAGACTCAATTGCTTGACGCACCTGATCGCTAAATGCACTAGCCTTAAAATAGTAGTTTTCTTCGCTTAGGCGCTGATATGGCTGCTGATGGTCAGGGCAGATGCCATTATTAGCTGCCGCCTCTTTATCAGACACAAATGCCTCACACCCAACGCAGTACCAGCCTTCGTACGTACCTTTATAAATATAGGGGCGTAGCTGCTGCCAGATATACTGAACCGCGCCTATATGGTGAGGGTCTGTGGTCCGAATGAAATCAGTATAGCCGGCGCCAACTTTATTCATCAAAACTTCGAAATTACCGTACATTTGATCAGTGTAGGACTTCGGATCTAGACCAGCTTCAGCTGCTTTGGCAGCAATTTTACTGCCATGTTCGTCTGTTCCAACCTGATACCGCACCTCTTTGCCATTTTGTCTTTGATAACGTGCCCAAATATCCGCTAACAGATAGTCTAATGCGTTGCCGATATGAGGCTTACCGTTAACATACGGAATGGCAGTTGTTATGTATAATTTTTTTCCCATAGCTGAATATTATTGTATCAGATTAGAGCGGTCTAATCATGGCCACTATTGCAAAGCGACCATCGATTGGGCGGTTGCCTTTTTTGTATTCACTGTGGGAAAAGTAATTTTCATCTAAGGTAGTATCAACCGGCGAAAGCTTGATGGATCCAGGCGACACACCCCCCATTAAAAGCTGCCGGGTAGCTACGTCATGCATGGACCTATTTTCAAATGAATATAGCGGATAATTATCACCGCCAGCCGCCGGGCTTAGCCACGCAACGATATCATCAGAGCTGGAGCCGAACCTGCTAGTCATGTATTTAACTGAATTCGTCGCTCCATACTGCTCTAGGCTATGACGCCCCAGATGTGACACCATCAACACTTTTAAGCGCACGTCATACAGCACCGCACCTATACAATCTGCTAAAGGCAGTAAAATAGCCAGGCCTTTGGCCTGCGTTGCTAGTGCGTCATTAACCTGAGTCGCTCGCCCGGTGATCCCATTGCCGCTATCTGCTTCGCTTACAGCTGCGTAGCGGCAATAGTCGCTTCCTTCGTAAACTACCTTTACTAGCGCTGTTTGACTGGGCATAATGCCGTTATTGGCTAAAAAGTTCTTGCGATTTGCCTCTACTTTCGACTCTTCGGACTCGCCAAGTGCCCTCATTATGCCGTCTCTTACAGTTGAGACGGCAATATTTAGATCCGAATGTAGTGAAACTTTAGGCATGGTGTTATTTATCATACCACTCAGACTAGCCACTAAATGTGTGTCTAGCTAAACTTATCCAATCTTCAAGTGATAGCATCTCGGCCCGAGCGTTCGGGTTTATTCCTGCCTGGGACAATAGGCGCTCTGCTTCGCTTTTAGGTAGATGTAAGCCTCCGGATAGACTAGAGCGAAGCTTTTTTCGCTTCATTGAAAAGCCTGCTTTTACGACTCTGAAAAAATCTTTCTGAAAGTCGGGCTCAACTAGCGGCTCGTGTTTAGTTTTTATAATAACAACCTGTGAATCCACCTTGGGTGGTGGGGTAAATAAATCTGCCGGAACAATGTCACCCAGTGTAACATCGGCAAAAACTTGGGCACTAACCGCCAGCACGCTCATATCTCCAGGACCTGCAGCTAGTCGCTGGGCAACTTCTTTTTGTACAAGCAATACAGCAATTGACGGCTTACTGCTAGCGCTCAGTAGCATCTGCACAATCTTACTAGTAATGTAGTATGGCACGTTGGCTGCCACTTTATACCCTAGTGGTAGGCTCGATAGGTCGAACTGCAAGATGTCCTGGTTCAAAACCTGAAGGTCCTTACCTGGAAACTGACCCGGTAATTTACGCGCTAGCTCCGAATCAAACTCAACCGCTACCACCCGGCCAGCTCGGCGCAATAACTCACTGGTTAAAGTACCGAGCCCAGGACCAACTTCTAAGACCGTGTCAGACACAGTTAAGTCGGCACAGTCAGCGATATCGGCTAGTACATCGCGATCATAAAGCCAGTGCTGACCAAGTGATTTATTTGGACCCGTCATTAGCGATAAATATCTGGTAATTTAGCGCCGCAATGTGGCCAAGGCTGCCATCCACGCCGTTCATAAAGAGCTCTAGCAGCTTGATCCTGCTGGGCAGGGGTAGCATTGCCGTATAGTGATGGATCTGCAACAGTACCCCATGTCTGGCGGTCGAACTGATAAGCCCCGTAATAAGGCCCTGCTGGATTCCAGCTATCGTATCCTCCTTCACACGAACGCAGCTCTGCAAGAGCGTCTGCAAATTCACCGCTAAATGTTGGCTTTGCCCCTACAACTTCAATCTGTTTTTTCGGCTGGCGTGTAGTCACACTTTGGATTTCACGCCTGCTCACTTCTTCGCCATTTCGCATTTCAATTTCATATGTCACAGTTCGCATACCTTTTATGCCCACGGTGCGCACTTCGCGGAATCCAACCTCCCTATCGGCGTCTTGAATTTGCTCCACCGGAAAGTCAATTTCAACCTCTTCGGTAACAGTCTGCACCCCTTCGCGCCAAATTTCAATTTTCATGCCTGACTTTAGCTTGGCGTCCTCGTCAACAGATAGAGTGTCGCTATCTGCTAGCGTAATGCCTTTTTCCTCTAGCATATCCCGAACCGTCTGAGCCTGAGTGTAGGCTGACTCACTTTTTCCATATAGCACTAGTGTAAATGGGGTAGCTCGGTTGATTTCCAACCTCATGCCGGCTCCATCTGAAATAATGTCAGTTGATCTGCCCAAAGTTAATTCGTCCTCATCACGAACATCTAGTTCTAAATGCTTGGCAATATCACGTGCGTTTTGATATGGTGCCATCATTTTTTGACGCATCATGCCATCTACTACTATGACGGGCTTAGCACGATAAACGTTAACCTGATAGTCACTAGCGACTAACTCTTCGGTAAGTGATGGCTCAACAATGTCATGTTCATCAATTTCTATGCCAGCTTCATTAAAAACATCGGCTAAATTCTTGGCCCTTGTTAGCACTACTTTCTTTTCATCCCGGTCATGGATTGTGATTAGCCTTTGACTAGGCTCAATAGTTTTCTCGCCACTAGCATATGCAAGACTTGCAGTCATAGCTGCTAAAATCAAAATCAAAAATAAGCCCACGACCAACGCTATGCGACTGGGCGCACCACCCCAACTTTTGCTAATCTTCATATTCATAAATCGATACTAAATAAATGTACCTATACTATTCTATCAAACTTCTACCTAGGCTACTATCGATTGCCTCTTTTGAAAGGGGCGATAACTCACGTGGCAAGTCATTTAGATCAAACCATCCGACATCTTTTATTTCCCACCGACGGCTGATTGTTAAATTTGACGCACTAGGTAAATTAACAACAAAAATTGGAGCACTAAATTTTAATCTTGAACGAAGAGAAGTGCTGTATTTCAATTCATCCTCACCCACACATATACCGGTCTCCTCCTGTAACTCCCTCCGTGCAGCCGAAACCAGAGTTTCGCCCCTATTCACACCTCCGCCAGGTAGTGACCAGTCACCCGTACCTATGACTCCCTTGATTAATAATATTTTGGTTTTATTCACTACGATGACACGAACGCGGTTCGTAGGACTAATTGTATTTCTGATCCACACAACAAGCCTCAATGGGCGGCTGATTAATCTACCGGCTAAATCGTATAGAAGCATCTTAAATTTTCACTAACCGTGCAAACTCTGTATTGAGCTTTTTGGTCTGTCCGCTGTCAAATTTAACTGTCACCGCTAGTCCGTCAATATCAATTACTTCACCCTCGCCAAATTGTGATGATCTGACTCGATCATTAATATCGTACTCTTCGCGGATGTATTCATTCTCGAAATCATTAGCGACGGCTCGCACTTCGGCTTGGCCTGCGCTCAAAACACCCATATCAGCCAAGAACCTTGATGGCTGCCCATAGGAACGCGTACCGAATAACATTCTAGCCTGGGCATGCACTAGATATAGTTCTTGCTTCGCTCGTGTCATGCCAACATAACATAGCCGGCGTTCTTCTTCGAGCTCGGCCTGTCCCGCTTCATAAATTCGTGAGTGTGGGAAAATCCCTTCCTCCATACCCACCATGAAAACCACCGGAAATTCCAGCCCCTTTGCAGCATGAACAGTCATAAGTGTCACGGATTTTTCACCGTGCTGAGTATCAGCACTAGACATCAACGCCACTTCTTCTAGAAAATCGGCCAGGGTTGTAAAACTCTGAGCATCATTTATAAGTGCACCAATATTTTCTTCCCTGTCATCTGCCTGTGGGGTACCATCACGTATGTAATCTCGGTACTCTGTCAGCGCTAATAGCTTCTCGATGATGTCTGATGGTGAGGTTTCAGATTCAACCATTGCTTGTAAGATTCTTAAATTATCACCGAGTCTTAAGAGCGCTTTTTTAGCCCTTGCGGTGATAGTTGAAGTTTGCTCAACATTTATAAGCGAAGATATGATATCCATACCGTTAGTACTTTGCCACGTCAAAAACTTTTCTAGACTTGTCGCCCCGATACCCCGGACTGGTACGTTAGCAATCCGACTAAAGCTCATACGATCACTGGGCTGATAAACTAACCTTAGGTAGGCTACGATGTCTTTAATTTCTTTACGGTCAAAAAACCTTACCCCACCTACGATTTGGTAGGGCACCCGCAGCCTCATTAATGCCCGTTCTAGGTTGAAGCTCTGAGCATTCGTCCTATATAAAATTGCAAAATCGCTAAACGCTCTTTCGCCTGCTGTGACCTTGGCTGAAATATGACTTGCAACGAGGTGCGCTTCTTCGCCCTCGTCATATACAGCCTGCACAGTCACTGGCTTGCCTTCACCCAGGTCAGTCCAAAGTTTTTTGTCTGTCCGCTGAGTATTTTTACTAATAACATTGTGGGCGGCCGCTAGGATTGCGTTGGTGCTGCGATAGTTTTGCTCTAGTTTAACTACTTTGGCCCCGGGAAAATCGCGCTCAAAATTTAATATATTAGTAAAGTCTGCACCACGCCAGCTATAAATACTTTGCCAGTCGTCCCCAACTACACAAATATTTCTATCCTCATTAACTAAGTACTTTACAATTTGATACTGCGCTGCATTGGTATCCTGGTATTCGTCAATTAAAATATGTTTGAACTTAGCCTGCCACTTACGTCGAACTTCAGGTACGTCGCGCAGTAGCCTTACAGTTTCTATCAATAAGTCATCGAAGTCTAGGGCTTGGGATTCACGGCGCAAATGCTCGTAGCGTTCATAAATTTTAGCCACTTGCTGCAAGAAAGGGTAGTTTGCACTGCTAGCAAATTCCTCTGGACCTACTAGCTCATTCTTTGAATTGCTGATTATTCCACTCACGGCCCGTGGCTTTATTTGTTTATCGTTAATTTTGAGCTGCTTCATGGCTTGCTTTATCAAACCCTGCCTGTCATCTTCGTCATAAATTACAAAATTAGGCGACAAGCCAATCACCTGGCCTTCTATTTTTAGTAGTCTTACACAAATTCCATGAAAAGTTCCCATCCAGGGCATAAAATCGCGGCGTTCATACGGCTGATTCAATAACTCTCCGAGCCGTTGTCGCATTTCTTTGGCGGCTTTATTAGTAAAAGTTACTGCCAGTATTTCATTTGGCCAGATACCTTCATTAGCAATCAAATAAGCTATGCGGTGAGTTAATGTCTTAGTTTTACCACTGCCAGCACCGGCCAGTAGCAGCAATGGCCCACTCATAACTTGAACCGCCTCTTTTTGAGTCGTATTTAAACCCTCTAGTAAATCCATTACTAACTACTATACGTTAAAGTACGTACAAATACACCAGGGCGCCGCCACCTGCTCCAAGCAGTAAAAGTAGCAAAATCCATACAATCCATAACCAACCGGATGACTTCTTGTCCGGATGAGCTAATGGCTTGTGGTATTCATGGGTATCATAAATCGAGCCCGACTGCTTGTCGCCAGTACTTGGTCGCTCTTCGTACTGCTGCGCGATAGAAGGCGAGCCAGTGGCTGCCGCAGCTGGTGCTGCCGGGGTGATGTCTGGCTTGCTAGTCATACTGGTAGATGGATTAGGCTTCACCTCTTCCGTGTCTACGGCGTTCAGGCTACTATCTGACTCGATTGCCATGAGGTCGCTGCTTAGTTCAGGTGGTAATGCATTTGTAGCCCGAGGGTCGACTGGCAGCTGGCTATCTTCTTCCACCGATCCACCAGGTCTTTGA
Organism: uncultured Candidatus Saccharibacteria bacterium; assembly: GCA_964511635.1. GTDB lineage: Bacteria > Patescibacteriota > Saccharimonadia > Saccharimonadales > Saccharimonadaceae > CAZEGC01. The sequence goes on from CAZEGC010000007.1 coordinate 12,273, forward strand.
GACTTCGTAGCTTGAGGTGGCGTGGTGACAGTAGGGGGTGACTGAGCGTCACTAGTAGCAAGGCCTTCATCGCCTTCATCGCCTCCATCGCTTGAATTGATCGAATCACTGGAACCAAGCGCTGGCTTGCCAAGAGGTCGTTTTTCAACTTTTGCACCTGCTCCGGGTATAAATGGCGATTCCATTGCCATATCTTCGTTGTCTTCGTTGGTAACATTTGAAGCTACATCTGGGGCATCGCTAGCGCTATCTTTGACGGTGTCACCGCCTCCATCCACTTGAGTAGAATCTGGCGTCGGCAAATCTGGACTGATACCAGGATCATCAGGGCGCCCATTAGAGCTAGCAGGGCTAGCGACGACTTGAGCCGTATCGTTTTCGGCAGCCTGACCAGCTGAGAGGCCATCAATTGGATCTGGCCAGTCACTAACAGGTGATGGCGATAAGTCATTAATTACCCCCTGATTATCTAGCGATACACGAGCTTGATTGTCATTTGCGGGTAGTGGCTCAGGAGTAGCCTGAACAGATTGACCTGTGGGCGCTTGAGTGTTCGTGGAGCTCGGCTGAATATATGCACCCTCGCGAGAAGGCTGATTACTAGTAGGTGTCGGAGTGGTCATGTCTGAAGAGGGGTGGAGTACGTCCATGAAGCGTCCACTTCTGCGTCCTGATGCGCTACGGCTCGAAGCAGGTGGAGTAGGCCTAGAATCCGAGTTCGCACTCTGGCCAAATGACCTGAGTGCCGCACCGCTAGCTGGCTTTATAACAAGCTCTGTCTCTCTGTTTAAGTTACTGACACTTCCAGAGCGTGCCGTAGAGCTTGCAGCTGCTGGACCCGAACTACTGCCCGCGCCAGAGCTACTAGAATTATCCCTACTTACACCCTCCATTAACGAGTTAACGGCCCTGTCTAGTTCATCAAAATCGATATCTTTCACATTCCCACCCTAATTATTATTCGATTTATGTGCCTTTGTTACAATATCGGAAAAAGCATGTGCATCCAAGCTAGCACCGCCCACCAGTAAACCATCCACGCCAGCTGCCGCTAGATAGTCACCAGCACTACTAGGCGTGACACTGCCCCCATAAAGAACTCGGATGATTTCACTGGCTTTTTTGCCATATAAGTGTTTGATCTGGCTTCTGATAGTCTTGATAGCTCTTTCGACATCTATCGGCTTTGCATTGTCACCCGTACCAATTGCCCAGACCGGCTCATACGCAATCACAACACCCTCCAGCTCTTCGGCCGTTACATTGGCAAGGCCGCCCAGCAGCTGATCATGTAAAATATCGTCAGTCTCACCATTAGCACGCTCACCCGCGGTCTCACCTATACACAGAATCGGGGTTATGTGATTGCGAATAGCAGCCTGTACCTTGGCACGAATGTCTTTGTCACTTTCGTGAAATATATGTCGTCTTTCAGAATGGCCAACCAAACCATACTGCACAATACCCCGAAGCTGAGTGGCGGAAACTTCACCCGTGTAGGCACCATGATCCCGCCAGTAAAAGTTCTGAGCTGCTAGTTTAAATTTACGATTATTAACTTGCAGCGATAGCGACTGAAGAGTAAACATTGTCGGAGCTAAAACAACCTCTACATTACGGTGAGCGGTTATTTTATCGGACAGTTTGTGGGCATACAGACTAGCATCATGCATATTCAGATTCATTTTCCAGTTGCCGATAATGAGAGTTTTCCGCACTTGTGATAGCCTTTAATGATGCTTATGTTTTATTGCTTTTTAGTGTAGCGTATTTAAGTTCGGGCGTCCAGAAGACCTTCGACACCTGGCAGTCTATTTCCAGCCATTAATTCTAGACTGGCGCCCCCGCCAGTTGAGACATGAGTAAAACTACCGCCCATGCGAGCGTCCCATTTCAAAACAAAATCAGCCGTGTCGCCGCCACCAATAATAGAGGTAATGCTGGGATTAGTAGCGAGAGCTAGCGCTGCCCTGGCAGACCCATGAGCAAAAGACGGTAGCTCGGTGTATCCGAGTGGGCCATTCCAAATAACTGTGCCAGCTTTTTCAATTTCTCGTACGTAACGCTCGATAGTTTCATCACCAATATCTAGCGAAATATCATCATCCTCGACTGACTTGACTGACTTTACCGTGCGCTCACTTGTGTCATCAATTGATTTTGCCACTGCCACGTCACTAGGAAGTAGTAAAAAATCTGGATCATTTGTTTTCTTTTTTATAGCAGCATATATATGATCGACTACCTCTGATTGGTCTTTTTCAATTTTGCTAGCACCAGTCGGGAGACCCTTGGCGGCCAAGAATGTGTTCGCCATAGCTCCACCAATAATAATTTTATCTGCCACCTCAACAAATCTTTCGATAACTTGAATTTTATCGCTAACCTTTGCACCACCTAGAATCGCTACTAACGGTCGCTGAGGTGATTTCATGGCTTTAGTTATCGTAGTATATTCGCGCTCCATCAGCAGCCCCGCCACGCTCGGGGCACATAGCATAATAGATTCAACACTAGCATCGCTGCGATGCGCCACACCGAATTCATCCTTGACTATATAACTAGCACCGACAGATCTTGCAATTTTTTTAGCAAACTCAATATCACCACTTTTGTCTTCTTTGTGAAAACGTACATTTTCAAGTAGCACAACGCCCCCGAAGGGCAAGGTTTTCATAGCCTGCTTCACTTTGTCGCCATAGACCTGATCAACAAACTTTACCGGATGGTTTAGCATCTCGGCCAGTCGAAGTGCCACTGGCTCTAGACTGTACTTTGCGTCCCTTCCCTCGGGGCGCCCTAAGTGAGAAATAATCGCCACCCTGCAGCCCTGATTGATCAAATACTTTATAGTTGGCAGGCTAGCTCTAATACGCAGATCATCACTAATCTCACCATTTTTTCCTAATGGAACGTTGTAATCAGCTCGCACCAGAACCGTTTTGTTGTCTAGATGAACATCCTTGATTGTTTGTTTGAAAAAAGTCATTTATCCCACCGATAATTAAATTATTCTATTTTATTCTAGCATGCGCACACGAATTGTATCGGTTTCTCCTGTTACGCCTGGCTGTCGCCCACTGACAATCACTACCGTAACAGGTTCACCAGAACCGTCAAAGAAGCCATCTTCCTTTAGAGATTTTGCAAGCATTAACCCTGCTTTTTCCCCATCCGGACGAAGAAAGCTTTTATTAGCATAGCTCAAAGCTAGCTGCTGGGCAGCTCTAGGCTCGCTAGTGACACTAACAATTGGCATGCTAGGCCTGTGGGCGGCAATATTTGCAGCTGTTGCTCCAGTTTTGGTTTCAGCAATAATAGCCCTCGCGTTAAGATCACTAGCTATCTTAACCGCAGCAATGCTAACAGCATTACGCCGAGCGTGCGGGGTCTGTAAGGCCTCGCTAGCAGCGTTAATCTCAACATGCTCCTGAGTGTACATAATTACCCGCTTCATGGCTGCTACGGCCTCTAGGGGGTACTTTCCGGCCGCAGTTTCTTCACTTAACATCACTGCATCAGTTCCAGATATAACAGCACCGGCAACATCGCTGGTTTCTGCTCGTGTTGGCTCAGGCGAATCTACCATGCTAGCCATCATTTGCGTAGCTACTATGCTAAGCTTTCCGTGTTTTCGACATAAATCTATAATTCGACGTTGCATAACAGGCACAATCTCAGCACCCACCTCTACCGCAAGATCACCTCTTGCTACCATAACTCCGTCGCTCGCTCGAACGATTCTTTCTAGTTCTTCGTCAGAAATGGCAGCTTTTGTTTCAATTTTTGAAATAATGTGAGCAGATGAGCCGAGCCCTACTAGCATTTGGCGTAGCATATGAATGTCCTCAGAGGAGTGGACAAAGCTAAGTGCTACGTAGTCAATATCACGGGTAGCACCAAATTCAACATCGCTAATATCTTTTTCCGTTAGTACGTCCCCACCGAAATCAGTATCAGGTAAGTTAATGCCTTTTTTACTGGCTAGTACGCCATCGTTATTTACCCTAACAGTGATTGCTGTGTCAGATATTATATCTATAATTTCAGTCTTTACTTTGCCATCAAATATATACAGCGACTCGCCAGGTTGGACTTTTTCTGCCAAGTTAAATTGAACCGGTAGCGTTAAGCCATCGTGAGGCACGTTATACGCTAGCGTTAAAATATCGCCCTTTCTTACCGTTACTTCATGGGCTAGTGTGCCGAGTCGTATCTTTGGGCCTTGTAAATCCTGCAAAATTGCCACAGGTTTTTTTAGTTTTCTACTAGCTTCACGAATCCATTCAATCTGCTCATCGCGCTCATCGTGTGTGCCGTGACTAAAGTTCAAACGGAACCCATTGACGCCCCGCTCGATAAGTTCCTCTATCATCTCCTTGCTACTGGTTGCTGGTCCGACAGTAGCGAGTATTTTTGACCTTTTAAATATTGTTGCCATATATAACTATTGTAGCATTCTAAAAAATGAAGAACCTAGGGGAAAGATGATTTGGCCACAGCTAGGGGCGCGCATTGGACGCGGTCACAATCGACCTCGTCTACCCTGCACACCCCTAGCTGGGAGATGTTAGATCACCTCCTTTCAGGCTGGGATTCGCACCTGCGAAGGCCGACGTACCGGCTTCTGCTCGCGCCTACGGCGCGTGCTAGCAGGACCAGATTGCTTGCGGGTGTTGGCTCGCAAAACTGTCACCCCCTCCTCTATGCTCAGCTGGATCCGGCGGCTCTTCAATTGCCGCACGAATGCCACGAGGATGATTAGCTCACGCTCCTCCCTCTTGTGGCCCATTCCACGCATTGAATGCATGGCGTTGATCTTGACAAGCAACGCGTCAAGAGCCTCGAGCAGACTCCCAGCCCTCCATCCGTCACTCGTCTTGCGGACAACGTGATACAGATACTCATCCATCCTGTCGACTTGACGGTTGGTGGGTCGGTAGAAAGCCTCCCCCGCCAGAACGCGCCTTGCGTCCTGGATAAGGCCTTCTTTTTGTTGCTGGAGTGTTCCAACTGGCATACAGATCCCCTAGGTACAACGCCTGCCTCAAGCAGCATGTTGCTGCGGAGCTTCGGGTATCTCCCCTGGCGCTACTTGTATTTAATGTGAAATATTTAACAGTGTCAATATGCTTTATGCCACACCGAAGGATTACTGCAGTGATACGCGTACAAAACTAGGCTTGCTTGACGGATTGAGATAATTGCCTATAGATATCCGCGAAAATAGCCCATCCGCCAGTGTGTAGATCAGGCAAGAAAATAGGCCCACCGCTTGGGTGAGCCGATTTTCTTGGTGACCTCACCGAATCCAACGCAAGATGCTATAGCTATCCGCTTCGCTACTAGCTACAGCATCAGCTAGATTCTGTGCAAATCAAAGATTTGACAGAATTCGAACCCTGCGGCGTTCAATTCCAACGAGTAGACTCGTATAAAGAAAATAGCTCAAGACTTTAAAAAGCCTTGAGCTATTTTCTATGGTGACCTCACCGGGAATCGAACCCGGATTGCCAGGATGAAAACCTGGTGTCCTAACCGTTAGACGATGAGGCCGTAGCTGTTAAAACAAAGGCTATTGTAGCAAATTCCATGCTTTATGCAAACTCTATCAGTAAAAATGCTTGTGTTAATACTTTTTTATTATATATATATTGACATAAGAAGCTTTTTATGATACATTAAATACATCACTGGTGAGTGTGAGGTTCCACCTGGGAGGTGTGAAATTATCTTACCAAGTATGAGGACGTTAATAATCAGGTTATAACTTACTGTACTATTTGTAATTACCCGCAAAGTGCAGCCAAGTGAGCATGATTTCAATTCTAGTCCAAGCATAGCTAAACTGATCACGCTTTCCTGGCTGCACTCTAGCGGCCATTTGATTGTCTCTTGGGGGTTTATTCACCTAAAGAGACGAACGAATGATTACATGAAGCAAAAAGCAACTAATACGTCGGGAAATCCGACGGGCTGCTGATCGATAAGCCATCACTATCGATCGAGGTAACCTCAAGGTACGCCTCGCCGCCCGGCAAAACGTACCGATGAGCGCCCTAAGGAGGCACTCATGAGCTGGCACCGCAAGTTCACGGGCGGCGTCCTCGCGGCGCTGCTCATCGTACCCCTTTTGGCTGGATGCAGCCAGGAGAAGACCGTCGCCGCAGCAGCTACCACTGTGGACTGCAGCGGCGACGACAGCAGCTCCGAGGCGGTCTTGGCCGCCTCAACGGACGAGTGCGCCGATGCCGATGAAGTTGTCGCAGAGGCCACAGATGAGTGCCCCGCGGCATTCAGGCAGGTCGCACTCGACCGTGCGTCCACCTCCAAGGTGGATCCACGGTACGAGAGCGAGATTCGCCCAATCATCAGCGACGCTTCGCTGTCGAACGATGAGAGGGTTCAGGCCATAAACCAGGCTGAGTTGGAGCTCGCAGGTTCCAACGCCCAGACGCTTGCGTCATGGGCACACGGAGCTGGCCTCCACGATGACCCCAATGACTGGCAGTCGTTGGTCGATGGGGGTATCGAGGACGGTGGCTGCCTCAGCGAGGAAGGTCGCATGCTCTACGCTAAGTACGAGGGTGCGATTACGGCCAAGGGTGTCGAGCTTGAAATTGGCGAGGCACCCGCCACTGGCACCAACACTGGCATAAACGGCGATACTGCCGTGGTGGCCAGTGTACCCGGCATCCGTGGTGACCGTACATCGGTCATCCGGACTTTCGCAGATGGATCGAAGCTAATCATGATGGTCCGCTGCGGAAACGTCGTCTGGATTTACGTTCCAGGCAACGTGCCGAAGGGTCCGACGGACAACCCGCCACCGGAGAAGCCGGAGCGGCCTGAGAAGCCGCAGAAGCCGGAGCGTCCCGAGAAGCCAGAGCGTCCCGAAAAGAAGGACGCCTCGGTAGACCCGGGCCCTCGCGGTAATGCACCGCGAGGCAGTGGTCCGAATGCGGACCCGGGCCCCGGGGAGTACATCGCTCCAGAAGACATGGAGCGGCCCCCGGAAAAGCCGCGGGACAACCCGCCGGAACCGGCACCCACACCGCCGCCAAGCGGTGGTGGCAACAGCGACTCGGGCGGCAAGCCATTGCAGCCCGATCCTACCCCACCGCCCCCGCCCGAACCAGAGGCGCCCACTCCGGACGACCCAGTCGCCCCGGATGAAGGCAGCGGTTGCGCCCCAGGTATGTGCTGAAGCTAGCACGTGCCTGGGGGAAGGCCCCGGGAGCGGACTCGACTTCGGTCGATACGCTCCCGGGGCACCGGGCTCACATGCTTCACGCTTCATGTACATCCGAGGAGACCTAGTTCCTGTCGAGTTTAACTCCAGTCGAGCACAGGTTTCCTCGGAAATCACATAAATTTAGCACACTAAGTTATAACCTGATTACCCTAACAAGCTTCTCGAGGCACGTTAACAACCCGGCAACTAAACCATTACAATATTTGCTTTTTAGTATAAATTTTATTACTTAATCTAATTATTATTGATGATGCTCAGTAGAACACATCAACCACAAGGAGAAACTATTATGGGTAAACTACTCACCGCTATGCGGAACGCACCAAAGCGCACTAGTGCAGTGGTCGCAATGATTGCCGCCGCAGTCATAGTGCCAGCCGCCCTATTCGCATGGGGACCAAACCGTCCCACCTATACAATCGCCAACCCGGCTAAACACGTAACATTCAACTCGATCACAGATAATCCAAACATTGGCGATGAACGTAACTTTGTGGGTATCCGCGAAGTTGGTTCAAACAACGTTTGGCATGACAACATGAAGGTACAAGAAGGCAAAGAGTACTACGTTCGTATGTATGTTCATAACAATGCCGCCGACAGTCTTAACGCTAGCGGAAAAGGTATAGCAAAAGACGTTACAGCGAAATTTAACCTTCCTACCGAAACAGCTAAGTCGATTCAAGTTAATGGTTTCTTGAGCGCAAGCAATGCTTCACCAAAAGAAGTTTACGACCACGCTAAATTTACCAGTGACAAAAACTTTAACTTGTCATACGTATCAGGCTCTCTAAAATACGAAAACAATGTGAAAACATTTGATCTACCTGAGAGTATCTTTACAAGCGCTGGTGCTAAACTTGGTTACGAAAAGATGGATGGAACCATACCAGGATGTTTTGAATACGCTGGATATGTAACTTTCAAAGTTAAGCCTCAGATCCAACAAACTACCGACTTTACGCTAGATAAAAAAGTTAGCAAGCACGGTGAGAATAAGTGGGTAGAGGAATACAAAGCTAAGCCAGGTGAGACTGTCGACTTCGTTCTTCAGTACCGAAACACTGGCGATGTGCAGCACGACGATGTCACGTTCCGAGACATGCTACCTAAGGGCCTAACTTACGTTCCTGGCTCTACTAAGTGGGGTAACGCACGTGGCAACTACAACGTAACTAGTAATGATGGCAACCTGACAAATGGAACCGGTATCAACGTAGGCTCATACCTACCGCAAGCTGGTGCCTGGACCATCTTTAGCGCCAAGGTCGCCTCAAACGACAAACTACCTGAGTGTGGAGTCAATAAACTCGTTAATAAAGGGCGAGTAACCACCGGCGGCTACGCAGTCGAAGATGACGCTAAGGTTGTCGTTGAAAAAGAATGTGAAGAAGTTCCAGAAAAGATTAAGGTATGTGAACTGAAAACAAACCGCATCATCACAATTAGTGAGGATGAGTTTGACGCCAGTAAGCACTCTAGAAATCTTGACGACTGTAAGAAAACCCCAGAAGTTCCTGAACAGCCAGAAGACGACAAAGAAGTTCCAACCGAACTACCACAAACTGGTGCCGGTGGCGCAATCTTGTCGCTAATTGGAGCTGGTACAGCTGCAGCTGGAATTAGCTACTACGCTACAAGTAGTCGTGAATTTCTTGCAAAATTCAAAAAATAATCCGAGTCTGACCGCTCACCTACCCTGAAGCGTCAGCCTCAGAATAACTACACCCCCAGCTTCAATGCTGGGGGTGTTTTTGTTTTGTCTTTACGGCAAGCAGGCTTGTATTTTGGCTATTTCCTTGTGCTATAATCTAATCAACATGGCAAAAGTTAAGAAGAAACGCAATAAACCCTACCGCGGTCAAGACGCGGCAGTCCAAAAGCCGAACATAACGCGTATTAGTGCCGCCAATCGGAGTCGCCTTGGCCAGTGGTGGTTTGATCGAAAAAGGATTCTTAAGCCAGTATTAATAGCTGGCGCGGTTGTATTCGTTATTATTTTGATAATTATTGAAATCGTTAGAATAGTTGGCAATTAATCATCACTACTGCCAATGAGTGGCAATTTAAACCCGAAAGTCGAGCCTTTTTTTTCGGTTGACTCGAATATAATCTCTCCGCCATGGGCATTGACTACTTTTTTGGCCAGAAAAAGCCCGACGCCAGTGCCGTCTGGCCTTTGGCGCCTGGCGTTCGAGGCTCGATAAAATTTACCGAATAATCCCGCCTGTTCATCCTTTGGCACTCCAATTCCGCTATCAACAACCTTAAAGGTAATATCGTTGCCATCCAGGCTTAGGTGAGCCCTAACAGAAGCACCTGCCGGCGAATAATAAATTGCGTTGTCTAGAAAATTCATAACGACTTGACGAATTTTAGCTTCGTCCAGCAAGGCCTCCGGGAAGCTTATAGGCTTTTCATATTCTAATTTTATTTCACGACTAGCAGCAGTTCTGCTTAAATTATCTACTTCTTGCTCAACTATGCGATCAAGGTTGGTGATTTTTTTATCAATTACAAACTTTCCAGTTTGCAGGCGCGATACATTTAAAAAGTCCCCAATTAAATGCACCATCCGTTCGCTGCTTGAGAAAGCTTCTTCTAAAAACTTTTTTTGGACTACGCTAATTTTTCCAGCATCACCCTCGAGCAGCATGCTTAGATAGCCTTTAACGCTTGTAAGTGGAGTACGTAGTTGATGCGACGCCATACTTATAAATTCATCCTTTGTTGCATCTAGATGGCGCAGCCTGGCGTTGGTCCGCCGAAGCTCCTTTGTAGCCTCGCTTATGCGCTGCTGCAAAGTGGCATTTAATTCTTTTACTGCCTGAATTGAAAGGCTGTTTTGAACCGCTATAACTAATTCATCAGAAATTGTCATGATTGTGCGGATATCTCGGTTAGTGTATTTACTCGTCTTGTGCTCACCAAGGGCTAAGTAGCCAACAATTTGACTGTCATTAACCAGTGGCAGCAGTAAGTCTATACGATGACTATGCATGAGTCGCTTTGTCGCCTCATTGCTTTTTAGTAAATCAGAAACGATTACTTCTGGGGATTTATTATTAACATATTCATCTAGCGCCTGGGCATCTTTTAGCGGCATTTTGCTATGTTTTTTCGTACCAGCTGATGTATAGCGGCCGTGCTGACGATATAAGAAGAATACTTGCTCGGCCTTAAATGACCTTTCTATTTCGGATGCCGCCCGCTCCAGCAGAACCCTTAAGTCAGTAGTGGAAGCCAGCGCACTGCTGAACCGTCCGTAAAATTCTTCTGGGTCATATTGATGTCTAAAAAAAGCCCCGTCTGTGACCTTATCAAAGAAACGCTTAACCGGCTGAAAGATAAATGCTAGTAGTAGTGCCAGCATAACGTCAATTGGACTGACACTAACAGATGATGCCTCGCCATCCCCTCGCATAAGGGCGAACGAAACGAGGTATGCGAGTAGGTAGTATATAACTGCAAGAGTTGAGAGAGCCAAGATATAGGCAAGCGTCCTGACGGCAGCAAATCGTATATCAAACAGGCCGTATCTAATAATTGCATAAGCTATCATTAGGACGAATATAACCGCGCTAGCAGGGCCTAGAAGAGTATAATCGTAAATATTATTTAGAGGCAAAACAAGATTAAAAGCTGCGCCAAAGATAGACGATATAGCCATGCCGGCAAAAACGACGTTTACAAAAGATGCGGAAGAAGTCACCTGAGATTTCCTATAAGACACTAGCGCTGCACATGCAAACGCTAAAAACGCCACCAGAGTCAAGCCGTATAAAGCCAGCGGCGCTGCATTGGTCACGATTCGATCGCCCTGAACCCCAGTACCAACTACGCCAGGCAGGGCCGAAAGTACGGCAATCACGTAGCCCATCACTACGCCAAACCTAGTAGCTAGGCCATTAAACTTTGATGCAAGCGTCAGGCTAAACACATAAAGCTGCACTGCCACCCCCATTGCGAAGGCATAGCTCATTAATGCTAAGTTAAATTTAATGTCAGGGTCACCTATAGCAGAAAAGGCAACATTTGTTAGTATCCAGCCACAAATGTATAGAGACAGTAAAACAAATGAACGATGAAGCGAACTCCGCTGCTCGCCTAGCCACACCGTAACTCCTATTAATATAGTAGAGACGGCTGCGACAATGGCCAGTGCGAACGATAAGTAGTACATTCCTACATATTTCCTTGCCGCACCCTATCAATACCCGCCATGACATTACGGTAGGCTACCGGGTACTCAGCACGATTATCGATAAGAAACTGCGTGCGCTCTAGCGGATCAGCATAGCAAAATACCGAATCGTAGCTATCATCTGGATTAAATCTACCTCTTACTACTTCCGTAAACTCTATACCGTTATCTTTGAAAATATCAAAAAAAGGCGCAGAGGTTGCAAAAATCCAGCGTGGATCAGAATCATAGTGCTGCTGTATCATGGCAAAGCCTGCCGCAAATAGCTCGCTAAATACCCCGACTGGATCAGCTAACCCAGCCTTGCCGGGCACTAACCTTGTCAAATCCCACACTGGCCCCATGTTGCCAACTTTGAGTAATGCTTCTTCTTTTAAATGGAGCGGCATCATACCAAAGCTTAAGGTTTCATCTATCGACTGGCGAGGAGTTAGCCTTAATCCAGCCTGCATATGGTTTCCGGGTTTTATGTTCAAAATGTGAAAAGTTTTGGGATCCTCGTCATACTCATCATTATCGGGGCCAAATTTCCACCCCATCATTTCCATAAAGGCTTGCCGAGCTTCTAGCCATTCGCTAAACTGCTCTGCAGTTAGCTTACCGTCTAGTGTGATTTCATATTCATCTTTTGTTTGAAAATCTTTACCTGTTTCTAGAGTCCTAGGGGTCATAGTAGTTCTATTCTTTGCTGATGCTATTTTTTACCTTTGATTCATTGTACTATAAAAGTATGACGAAAATAGCAATCATCGAAGATGACCCAGTTATAAATCAGATGTACCGCATGAAATTTGAATCAGACGGGTTTGATGTCAAATTGGCAGATAACGGCAAACGCGGAGTCGCATTAGTAGAGAGCTTCAAGCCTGATATTATACTTTTAGATATCCAAATGCCTGAAATGACCGGCGATGAAGCACTCACAGAGATTCGAAAAAATGACTGGGGTAAAAATATACCCGTCATCGTGTTAACCAACATGGGACAGGAAGAATCACCAAAAAGCCTAAATAAACTTGGGGTTCATAGCTATATAGTAAAAGCTGATTTCACACCGCGGCAGGTAGTAAACCACGTCAAAGAAGCGCTTAATCTAGCCTAGGTCTTTTTGACCGCTAATATCTGCGGCCGCCCTGGCTGCTCGGACTACATTATCTAACAGTGCAGCTATCGTCAGCGGTCCTACCCCACCTTTTACTGGCGTGATTGTTAGGTCACTTCTATTGCGGACGTCATCCGCTACGTCGCCCACTACCCTCCCTTTGTCTGAGGCAGTCCCAGCATCCACGACAACAGCCCCTGACTTTATCATGTCGCTAGTAACCAAACCAGGCACACCGGTAGCCGTAACTATCACATCTGCTTTTTGTATAATTTCATTACTATTTTCTACGTGTTCATCAACTAGTCGTACGTTTAATCCCGAATCCTGCCACACTTTAACCAGTGGCGCACCCACCAACCTACCGCCACCTATTACTACCAAGTCTTTGCCACTAAGCTCTACGCCGTAACCCGCCAGCAGCCAGTTAATCGCTGTTGGAGTAGCTGCATCATAATCAGCATCCTGCCCCAGGCCATCTACGTCCTTACTGGGGGAAATAGTATCAACTAAAGCCTCGGTCTCGCTTGGATCATCAAGTGGCAGCTGAAGGACTATGCCATGTATAAGCTCGTCGTTATTCAGGCTAGTAATCAAACTGGAAACGTCCTCTTGCGCCACCCTATGCACATCAACATCAATCAGAATATCTTCGGCGTACTGCTTTTTTAGCCGTACGTACATATCAATGGTCGGATCATCTTTAGTCTGAATAATTGCCAATCGCGGCACTACTCGCCAGGACTGACGAAGAGCACGGACTTGCCGTGCCTGTCGCTGCTTAATAAAGCTGGATAGCTCTAATCCATTTAATTCTTTCATTAATACCTAGAATACCAAAATTGTAATCTATGCTACAATCCAAGAAAGAAATAAAAAGGAGAAAACATGAAAATCCTATCACTACTTGCACAGGCCGACACAGTTAATCTAAGTGAAACCGTTAGCCCTACGGTATCAGACGAAGTAGTTTATCAATCCACAGAAGCAGCAACCGCTGCTACAGATGCTGCAGGTGTACTTGCAGCTTTACTCCTATTTGTCCTAGTAGTACTCTTAGTCTCATATGTTTTCACCGGCATCACACTCAGTCGAATATTTAAAAAAGCTGGCCAATCAGGTAGCGCAGCGTGGATTCCAATTTACAACAACTGGAAGATGATAGAACTCGGAGGACAAAAAGGCTTCTGGGCTGTTTTAACATTAGTGCCTGTTATTAATATCGTGGCTTTGGTATATACATATATTGCCATGCATAGAATTGGACTTAGATTTGGTAAATCTGATGCATTCGTGCTGCTGGCAATACTATTTACTCCGGCTTGGGCTCTTATTTTAGCTTTCGATAAGTCAACCTGGCAGGGCGACAGCACAAACGCTAACCCTCAAGCTATGGCTCCAAATAGTGGCAGTGTCCCGTTTGTTCCACCCACTGATGCATCGCCAGCTGTAGACACAGCCCCCGAAATGCAGCCCCCAAGTAGCCAGCCGTCACAAAACCAATCAGATATAGCAAGCCCTCTCCCTAGCTCGCCGCAGTCACCTAGTGAGCCTCAAGCGCCCCAGGCTACACCATATGTCGAAGCCCCTATTCAGCCTGATAGTACCGACCCCTTGCAGCCATCACAGACCCCAGACTCATTTGCCCAGCAAGCCCAACCAATGGATAATACTCAACTTGCTGCACCAGATGAAGCGCAAGCCCCAGTTAGCGAGCCTACGAGCGAAAGTACCCAGCCACAAAATCCAATTAGCGAAAACATGGCCCAGGCCAACCCGCCAGCACACGATCAGCAGCAGCCTAGAGCTTAGATAAAACCTCTTTCAGCCTGACGGCGTGAGTGCTAACTGACTTGCACCCACATTAAGGCCGTCAGGAAAAGGCCCACCCTAAAGTGGTAGCCCCTTCCGCCCTATAGAGAGCCAACCATCGCCAAGGCGACCCACTAAAGGTCACTTAGTTCATTTTCTAGCTGCTCATACTCCTCATCGGCTTCAAAATCTAGCCTTTCTAGCAATTCACTAGCAGTTTCCAGATCATCCTCAGTCTTTATTTCGGGTACATTATCGACGCTTACCTCGCCGTCCATTTGCTGGGTTGGCGTGACGGTTGGGTCAATATTTATAAGTTCATAAATCGTATAGCCGAGCAGACCTATAAATGCGATGACTAAAATCACAATTATAGATGTGGCCCCACGTAGTTTAAAAAATTTCTTTTTATCGCTCATTCTAGTGATTTCGTACCTCTCGAGTAGTCGAATTAGTCCGGCTGGCTTCTTTGAGGCGCGAAATCATCTCTTTTAGACTTAAGCGATAATCATGTACGCTAGCTATATAATCACCGTGGGTAGCCTTAAAATAAGAACCAAATTCGCGGGGATTGTTCCCGTTACAATTAAAATCGCTGGCTGTTTCTTTTACATATAATAGGTCGGCCCCCGCAATAGCTCGCCTAGTGGCTAGCTCCTCAATGTATACATCTAGATCCGACCCCACCAACCCCAAAGACGAATAGTAGGACTGTAGACGATTATCAATTTCTTGCAGTACATCAAACTGACGTTGACTCTTGTCATGAACGCTATTTACGACTTTTAGTATGGATTGTTCGCGCTGCTTGCAAGCGACCAATTTGTCACCTGCGAGTTTGTTTTTTTCTTGACTACGAGGCAACTCATTAGAAGTAGTAATTTCTTGCTGCTGAATCAATTCAGTGCCTGAGTTAGCCTGCTCCTGATTTGTTCCTTCGCTACCTGCATCATGATTTGCGCCATTAAAGTATCTTTCCCTTGCCTGTTGGCGACGCTCCTCAGCCTGCTTGAGTCGTTCAGCAACTTTTTCAAGTGGCGTTACTACCTCTGGCAACCTAAGCTCGCTGGCGACATGCTCCCCGACATTACGAAGTGACTCAGTAGTCCTCCTAACGAGTGCGTCCGCCTCTAGCGTACCTATAAATAACCCTCCGATTAGCGAAGCGCTTATTATAAAGCTTGCTTTTTTAACCAAAGCCATACACTTAGCTTATGTCTATTCGGGGTGAGTGTCAATCCTCGGGGCCTATCTAGTGGGGGTGCAACCTTAAGTAACTACCGGAATTCACTTCTAGCAATTACCCCTAGAATTACCCTGCCTGCTCATGCTTGGAGTTTAGTATATATGGGGGGGTGGTTGGTGGCAAGTTATTGATCAGCCTGCGCAGTTAAAGATTATCACGCGCCCAGGCACCGATCGAACCAGCATCCACCACTCACACCAAAAGGTCAGACCCTTAACAGATGACAAAATTACAAATCTGCTAGTTGAGACTTGGTTTCATCCAGTAGGCACTTGTGGCCTAGAAGGGCGGACCCTCTGGGAGGGTCCTGTCTCGGCAGCTTCGAGATGTACTTGCAAGATGCCCCTGCCGCGCTTCTTTCCCAACCCACCACCGAGGATCTATCCTCCTCCACGCTACCAACGATACTTGAAAATACCACGCTACGCATTCCAAAAGAGAACGTCGCAACACCGGGACGTAAACAAAGTGATTAACTAAAATGCCTCACGATGGCTCGTGGTATCGAACGAATCGGTCGAGTGCGTGTCGTGGTGAAACTTTCTATCCACACGTTTTTATGGCCCAAGATTAAATCACGCAGAATCATCGCAGCTGCAGTACCATTGGTCAGCCCCCACTTCATAAAACCAGTGGCGCTATACATATTTTTTGACCAGGGGTAGACCTTACCGACAAGTGGATAATAGTCATATGGTAAATAATCCATATCAGACCACATATTTGTAATACTCCCGACCTGAAAATGCTTCGAAGCATAATTTGAGAGTCGTGCGTAACGCGCTCGTTTGCCAAATCGCATACCTGCTATGTTTCCACCTGCGCCTACCACTATTAGATATGGCCTACCCGAAACTTCAATTGGTAAAATTGAATGATGGTCGCTGTCAGGTGAAATATACATTCCGCGTAGCTCACTGTCTAACGGTGCAGCGACACTAAAAGATTCGGTCGGATACTCAAGTGCAGCGTACCCAGCTCGTGCCGCTAGAGGAAATGATGGTATTTTTGTCGCTACGATAATGCATTTTGCCGTAATTTTTGCCTGCAGTGTCCGTACATACGGTTCGTCGCCGTCACGAAACGTAATGACTTTACTATTTTCGTGCACGCTGCTGCCGTTGTCGTGAACCAATCTCGCAAGTCCCAGTAAATACTTTTGTGCATCCATTTTAGCTTGGTCTGTAAATTTAACCGCGCCTTCAACTTCAAATGGTAGCGGCGTTGATAATTCAAATGATGCTGGAAGACCAAGGCTTGCAGCCACCTCCGCCTCGCGCACGAGGAGCGGTACCCTATCCCGGTCGGCTGTAAATATATAGCTATCATCCTTTTGCCAGTCGCACTCAATAGCTTCAGCTTTTATAATTTTCTCAATCATTTCAACAGCCGTTTGATTCGCTTGAGCATAATGGAGCGCAAGCTTTTCACCTAGCCTCTGCTTCATGTCAGCATAAATAGTATTATGCTGTGAGGTGACTTTTCCGGTTGTTCGGCCAGTTGTGCCACTGCCAACTGTCTCTTTCTCAAGCACAACCACACTGAGTCCTGCCTGTTTTAGCAAGTATGCTGCCGTAAGTCCTGTGATACCCGCACCTATAATAACAACGTCTGCATATGTGTCCTCAGTAGCTTCAGGGTATCTTGTCACGTCGCCGTATGATTCACGCCAAAGTGATTTTTCTTTATTTGGTAGAGTCGTCATACATCTAGTGTAGGGGTCTACATCACTTCAGGCTGGTAAATATTTCACATCTACATAGTAGCCTGGCACTGCCGAGTCAGCATTAAGTACCCATAAAAACTGACTAGGTACCTTTGCCGCCAATAGTCGATAATTCAACCGAGCCATCACTAACACTTTTAATAAATGGCATAGCCTTTTGAATTAACAATCTAATATTTTCTGGCTCAAGAGCTTTATCATGGGCTTCTTTATTGGTCCATGTTTCGTATACCCAAACAGTATTAGGGTCTTCTGATGTGCTCACAAGATAATGAATACAATCATTATTTTGTTTCAATAATTCGCTTGCTTCAAGTAATACCTGAAGCAGTTCGTTTCTTTTGCCGTCTACTGCTATAAAGCTACCGAATAAACCATATTTCATAACTGTCAGTATAGCAAAAGAGGCCTCACTAGAACGAAGACGCTATCTAAAAAGTATATTTTATAACGTAACTGAAGGGTCGCAGTAGACGCTATCGCAACTATCCTAGAAAGATCATATGCTTTAGAGGGCCCATCCTTCATGGTGGATGTTATTGCAACTAAGATTAAAACTTTAAGGAGTACCAGTTGAGTAGATTGAGGTCTTATTTTCTGCTACGAGCAACTTTCGTACTTGCACCAAATGCTAGACCTAGTCCTGCGCCGAGAATTACGCCAGAGACCACACTATCAAGTGTTAAATAGCCGATTACAAATCCGACTATCAGGCCTAAAAGTGAAAAGGCTCCTAAAATCAGTTTGTCATTATTCGTCATACCTACATAATAACAAAAAACTCCACAGGAAGGAGTTTTTAGGTGTGACTATATTGAGAGGCCAGGAGGGACTTGGTCACGTCCCGCGACCCCGGAAGTTCACGATTGCAAGCATAGCTTGCATCGGAACATTCCCTTGCGGATTGCCACTGGCAATCCTCACCCTCGACACCGCTGTGCGGCCCGTCAAGAATTCAAGACACTTCAGACAGCCAAATAAAATATCCAGCACTAAAGGCTGGACATTTTATTTGGAGGGCCAGGAGGGACTTGAACCCTCGACACCCTGCTTAAGAGGCAGGTGCTCTAACCAGCTGAGCTACTGGCCCGTAACAAGAGCTAATTGTAGCAAAAGTTGACTAACCTGTAAATATATGGGGTCTTTTAGTATAATTAGGTTATGAGCAAAGACCAGCAAGAACTAGCAAATAAACTCCAAAAAGCGCATGAATTAGTTGAAGTAGGCGCCATGTATCGACATTATAAAAATTTAGCCAAGGCAGCCTACACAGTCTTAAGCCTAGCCATCCAAGAGGCGGATGAATCAGTTTGTGTCGTGTATCAGGCCGAGTACGGGGAGCGCCTCGTCTTCACTAGAACTCTGGTAAGTTGGCTTGAAACTGTGGACGTAGATGGCGAGCCAGTCCCACGATTTGAAAAAATATCGTAATTTTATGCATACGGTTAGGAATCTAACAGCCAAATACATAATCTGACTATATAATTACTACCATATTAGGGGCGACAGGAGGAAGTAAGGATCGTGGCATATTATAGTTCAAAATCCATCGCCATGCGCTACACCCTGCAACGTAACAGGGTTAACCAAAGAGTAGACACTAAAGTGGGCGCAGCGGCTGGTTAGCCTCCCCCACCTACGGCTAACGGCGGCGCGCCCACTACGTAGAGCTAGTCACGTTTTTTAAATGGTTTATTCTTACATGCCTCCGACGTGATGGCTCTAGCTTTGATTGAACTACTCTCAAACCGCTACTTGCATGCGCTAGCATAAATAAATAAACTACCGGCAAGCGGCAGTTTTATTATTTTCCATGGTACACCCGGCACGATTCGAACGTGCGACACCTGGTTCCGAAGACCAGTGCTCTAATCCACTGAGCTACGGGTGCATATCTAGGGGTAATTATATCACGAAGTGCAGCCGCTCGCGTAGTATAATAGCTAAAAGCATGGACATACACACCAACATTCCCTTAAAGAACTACACCACTATGCGACTAGGTGGCAATACTCGCTTTATGACAGAAGCACGCTCGGCAACAGACGTGTCAGTTATTTATCAAAACGCCAAGAAGCAAAATTTACCCATATTTATCCTGGGTGGCGGCAGTAATGTTATCGCTACTGACACCAATTTCCCAGGAATTGTAATTTTAAACCGAATTCCAGGCTTTGAAGTCATTAACGAAGACCTTACTAGTGTGACTATCAAGGTCGGGGCGGGTGAAAATTGGGACGATACGGTACTAAGAACAGTTAAAATGAACCTTAGCGGCATTGAGGCTATGTCTGCTATTCCAGGCACAGTGGGGGCAGCGCCGGTTCAAAATATAGGCGCCTACGGTCAAGAGGTGGGCGATGCATTAATTTCTGTAGAGGTTTACGACAGTAGCGACGATAACTTTAAAACACTTACTAATTCTGAGTGCAACCTAACTTACCGAAGCAGTATTTTTCGCACCACCCAAGCTGGTCGATATGTCATCACTAGCGTAACGCTTCGTCTATATAAATCCCCCCCAACCCCACCGTTTTATGCAGCCTTGCAGGAATACTTTGACGCCCGTAATATCACCATATTTACTCCACAAACTGTACGTGATGCAGTTATTGCCATTCGCTCCGAAAAACTTCCAGACCCAAGCATCAAGCCCAACGCTGGATCATTTTTTAAAAACGCCATTATAGACAAGTGGCAATATGACGAACTAAAACAGCAATATCCAAAAATGCCTGGATACGATATGGGGGGTAAGCAATATAAAATTCCAACTGGCTGGCTAATTGAACAGCTAGGGTTTAAGGGTGAACTGATACGTGGAATTCGCGTTAATGATAAAAATGCATTAGTCCTGATTAATGAATCAGCCAGCTCGTACAGCGACTTGGCAGCGGCACGTAGCAAAATTGCCGGAGCCGTTCGCGATAAGTTCCATATAGCCATTGAACAAGAGCCGCTTGAGATACGCTAAGCACGCTTGTAATTACCCTATAAATAACTTATGCTAAAAAACACAATGAAACAGTCGCATGGATTCACGTTGACGGAACTTCTTATAACTATGGTCGCCCTTGGCATACTGCTGACACTCGGGACCGTTAGCTTGCGCGGACAAATGGTTAATGCCCGCGATTCTCAAAGGGCCTCAAATGTTGAAAGTATAGCTATAGCCTTTGAAGATTTCTACAACACAGGCTGGACCACAGATGGATACGGCGCAGAAGCCAGGCGTACATATCCAGGCACTTTAGCGATATCGGCAATGAGTCCATCGATCAATCAAGAGCTCTCAGAAATCCTATTCCCTGGCATAGATACAAAAATACTCACTGCACCAGATGAAGAAGAGGGCACTATCAGCTTGAAGCCTGCCACTAACGCTACTCAAACAACTTCAGGCGTATCACCGCAGCCTACAGTCAGCCAGTACATATATCAGCCCCTTACGCGTAACGATAACTTATGTGATGGCTTTTTGCCGACATCCGGCGCCACCCCTCCACCGTCTGAGCCGTGCGAGAAATTCAATATATTTTTTAGAAAAGAGTCTGATAATTCAATTGAACGTATAACTAGTCGACGATAATGTATAGCCATAAAGAAGGATTTACTACTGTTGAGCTGCTAGTGACGCTGTTCGTAGCGGTAGCTTTTATTACGACCGGACATCAGCTCTACACCTCTGTTATTCGTGACGGTGCCCAAATGCGCCAGCGTGCTGCTGCTAGCAACCTTGCCCATGATTATTTACGTAGGCGAGCTGACGAGATATCATCCTGCCCTTCGTCGCCATCAAATAACACTACCAATATAACTAACTCTGACCTACCGAACGCTCAAATTGAAACTACTATTTCCGCACCCTATGGCTGTAGTGGCACTGGCTATATTGCTCTTGTCAAAGTGCGCATTATATATGGCCCATACCAACAACGCAAAGAGGTAACGCATGGTACGTATGTGCAAAAATAATCAAACTGGATTTACACTAGCAGAAATACTGGTTATTGCACCAGTAGTCATATTGGCTATTTCTGGCTTTATTGCGCTTATCGTGACTATGACTGGTCAAGTTATGATGACTCGCGGCATCAACTCTTTAACCTACGACGTCCAGGACGCACTTAACCGGATCGAGGAAGATATTAAAATCAGTGAGCAAATCCTAGCCACTAACTCGTTTACTGTTCCGGTGCCACAGGGTAGAAACGGTACATCGACTGCCTTTGAGAATGTATCGCACTCAAATGGCGATGCCCTGATACTGCTTTCTCATGCAACTCAAAAAGACCCACACACGATTGACGCTGCTCCAATATACTACGCTAATCAGCCGCACGCATGTGACAGTATGTCGGTTCCCAGCAACACTCCAGTTATGGTAAATATAGTCTACTTTGTGCAAGGTAACTCACTATGGCGGCGGCTAGTTGCCCCTAGCAATTATCAGTCGGCCAGTTGCGGCAACGTCTGGCAGCAACCCAGCTGTCA
>CAZEGC010000008.1:0-31965 GCA_964511635.1 uncultured Candidatus Saccharibacteria bacterium
CTAAAGCGTTCGTCTTGGGCGTTGAGTGGGTTTTTGTCGCCCTCCCACTTGGCACTAAATGGCGGATTGGCTACAACGGCTTCAAATTTATATTCTAGATGCTCTGGGTGTTTGAGTGTGTCATCTTGCTTGATATCGAAATCGCTAAAATGAACATCGTGCAGAATCATGTTCATGCGAGCTAGGTTGTAGGTGGTGTTGTTCATTTCTTGGCCGAAGTAGCGCTCTATTTCCGCATACCGACCAATGCGGAGCAGTAGCGAACCTGAACCGCAGGCTGGGTCATAAACACTTTTGAGACGCTTTTTGCCCAAGGTAACAGTGCGAGCCAGCACCTCGCTAACTTCTTGCGGGGTGTAAAACTCACCGGCCTTTTTGCCGGCACCGCTAGCGAACTGGCCGATTAGGTATTCGTAGGCGTCGCCTAGGATGTCGATCTCGCTGTTTTCTAGCTGGAAGTCAATTTTACCAAGGTGCTTGAGGACTTTGGCAATCAGTTCTGCCCTGGCGCTGACAGTTTTACCGAGCTTATTGGCGTTTAGGTCGAGTTCAGAAAACAGCTTGTCGAAATCATCTTCGCTGTCAGTGCCCATGGTGCTGCGCTCGATGTTAGTGAGTATGCGCTCTAGGTCTTCTATGTAGTCATCGAGTTCGGTGCGCTCGGTCATTTTGACGAATAGCTCACTCGGCATCAAAAAATAACCTAAATGATCAAGTGTGGCTTTTTTAATCTCATCTATTAATTCAAAATCCGTATCGGCCACATCGCGGTACTTAACGCCTTCGTCTTCGAGTAGGTCATCGGCATAAAGTGCAAGCTTTTCTGATAGATATTTATAGAAAATAAAACCTAGGATATAGTCACGAAACTCATCGGCATCCATCTTGCCACGTAGTTCGTTGGCAATATCCCACAGGCTAGACTGCAGCTGCCTCTTTTGATCTTCTGACACACTTACTCCAAATCTTTTTTACAGTATAACCTTTTTAGCTTTGTGTGTGTAGTGCTGCATCGCTGCTGCTTGGCGGTGTTGACGAGTGTGCGGCCATAGGGAGTGCATCATATACAGAAGATAGGACGTGTCTATATAGTTGAACGCTTGTCATGCGCAATTAATAACGCCTGGCTTTACCCAGGCTAGTTATTTGGCGGTTGGGACTAAGATTGGTTTTTTAAGGATAATTTTATATATATTTTCGATTGCATCGCCGCCAGCGTACCCTATTATTAAAGCGACGGCTGGGTTTAGGCTAAAGCCTTGAGTGAAGTCATGCGCCAAGCCTGACCCATCAAGCGCCCAGACGGTACCTAGGCCGACCACCATCGACACCAACACGTTCATGCCAAAGTATTTTGGGTCAAACTTGACGTCTTTGTACGAAGTTAAGTATTTAGTGTAGCCGACTAAACCCCGAGCTACTCCGCCTAATGCGCCAAATAGTAGTACCATGAACATATTTGCTCCTTTTGTTTTGATTTTATGGTTTTTATGGTAACACTAATTGTAAAAAATACAAAAAAAAGATTTGTTTACAATCTATCACGCGCTCGATATACTGTAGGAAAATACCATTAGCGTATTGGAGCCAAAGATGCCGGAAACGATGCCTACTTCACCCGAAGGAACTCGCGATAGAGTGCGGTTTCATGCGGTCGGGCAGCCAAAACTCCAAGCCACCGAGCGCCTACAAGGGATAACTGAAGTTGTTGGTGCACCGCTACGCTACACATATGAATATCCATTAGAAGAGGTTACCGATGAGGTGCCTTTTTTGATTATTCCTGGGTACGGCGGTATAAAGCCAGCTTATCGCAGGCTACGAGAGAGTCTGGTGCAAAGCGGTAAGCCTGCGATTACCCTACGACCTTTGAGGTGTCATTCGATCGCAGCGGCTACGCATCCTAGTTATTTTCTAAAACCCTCTGCCCTTCCGTCGCGGGCAGTTTACGGGATAATGAATGATTTACGCATAAGCCATGGCGTTGATACATTTGATTTAGCTGGGCATTCCATGGGCGGCTGGGTGGCTAGCCGGGTAGCAGAGCGTCATAGCGACAAGGTGCGATCAGTGTCTCTGGTTGCTTCGGCTGGTCTAGAAGACCACTCACCAACACTACTGATTAAAAGACTACCGAAATTTTTTGCCAAGGAGTTTTTACCCCGAATGCGACAGGTAGCGATTGAGGACGAGCTACGGTTTGCCCGCGACGCACTTCATTATGTACTTAGAAATCCTGCCCGGACACTTGCCGAGGGGGTCGCTGTTGCTAAGTGCGACATTCGTCCGTCTTTGGTCCGGTTGGGTGAATGTGGTGTTAGGACAGCGATTTTAAACTTCAGCTCGGATTATTTGATTCAAAATAAAACTACCAAAAGTGAAGTGGGTCATCTGGTAGATCACTGCGAGACACACGAGCGCTCTGATCTAGGTCACCTGGCACCCCAAGTTCATCCAGACTTGGTTGCCAGCAGGCTAGTTGAAATCAGTCGAAAAATTAACGCCTCTGAGCCTAGGCTCGTGCGCCCTGCGAGCTAGGTCTGATTTTAACGACTCACTTCTAGGCGTGTATTAATAGAGTAAATTAAATAACCACCCGAGACACGCAGCCAGGGGTGGTTATTTTTGTTTAGCTGGGATTAACGACGACGACGACGCGAGGGCTAGTTTTACTGAACGTTAGGGTCGTTTGCTTCTGGCATGACGCCGTCATTATTTTCAGTTGCATCGTCACTCGCTTCGTCATCGACTTGATCGTCACCTTCGTCCTGGACTGGCGGGAAGATGATTGGAGCTTCATCATTTTCCGTTTGGAGTTCATTAGTGGTGGTGTCAGTCGTAGTGTTATCAATTGCCTCATTGGCCCGCATTAGCGCAAATGCAGCCAGTCCTAGCGCAACTAGTGCAATAATGAGCGCTACTACAGCTGCGATCATTCCGCCACTTGTGCCACCTTCCCGTCTAGTTTCATCGTATCGATATTCAGCCATATATTGAACCTCCTTTATTTGGTTTGTATGGTGTTGTGGTTCAACTCTAGATGATGTAGTAGCTATTAACCGTAAGATTTTTAACATTAATTGTAAAAAAATAATTAGTTAAGCTTATGGTAATGCATTTATAATACGGTTATGGACGATTTTCTGCCAATTTTACGGCGTAATATTTTTACACCAATTGTACTGGCGATTTTTTCACTATCAATTACGCTACTAGCGCTTGGCGAGCGACGCGACGCTATGTTCATTTCATCGGTAATCACACTTAACGTGGTAATTGCAATTATTCAGGAAATTCGCGCTCGTCAGGCTTTAAAAAAGTTAGAGCTTTTAAGCGCACCAAAAGCTAGGAAGAGATTTGCCGATGGGACACATGAAAATATCGACTACCATGACCTGGCGCCCGGCGATATTATTGAGCTTGTCAGTGGTGATGAAGTTCCAGCTGACGGTATCATATATGAAAGTCGAGGTCTGGAGATTGACGAGAGTATGTTAAGCGGCGAGTCAGTCGCGATTGAAAAGCATGACGATGATATAGGGTATGCAACTACGACGGTCGCTTCTGGGTCTGCATTGATGCGGATTTCAGCAACAGGAGTTGATACTAGAGCCGGCAACATGACTTCAGAGCTTCGTAGGTACGAGCCTAAATATACACCGCTTCAACTAGTCATCCAGCGAACAATATCAGTTACAACGTATGCAGCCTTACTGGTTGCAGCGACAATATTTGTGGTTTATTATTTCCAAGATCAAGAGGCGGTTCGGATCTTTAAAACTATCACCTCGGCCGCTGTAACACTGGTACCAGAAGGCTTGCTGCTAGCTAGCTCACTACTACTGGCTTTTGGCTCGTTGAAGCTAGCCCGGGTAAACATGCTACCACAGAAAACCTCGGCAATTGAGTCGATGGCTCTTTTGAACGTCCTAGCAGTTGATAAAACAGGTACGCTTACTGAGCCGAATTTGACGCTAAATTCAATCGAAGTACTGGGTAGTAGCTTGAAGAAGGCAGACTTTAGCGATATGGTTGCAATAATTGCACGCGAAGCGAGCGGCAAAAACGCTACAGGGCTCGCAATAACTAATCAGCTACCCACCCCATCATTTGATTATGAAATAAAAGACGTGCTGGCTTTTTCTTCAGATAGAAAGTATAGCGCTGTGAAGTACGTCGTTAGCGGCAAAACAAAAATAGTCATCATGGGAGCGCCAGAAGTGATTGCAGACTTTGCTACGTTCTCGCCTAAAGACACTAAAAAAATTGATAGATTAACTGAAAGTGGTCTTCGAGTTTTGGCAGTGGCAATATCAGAAAATGCATTTGCAAAGCGTAGCCTTAAGTCGCTTGAAAAAGGTGCTAGCACCTTGGTGGGTATCGTGGTGCTTGGCAACGAACTGCGCGAAGGAGTAGAAAAAACAGTTGAGTACCTGCAGTCTCGCGGCGTAAAAGTCAAAGTAATTAGTGGCGACAATCCAAAAACAGTTTCATATGTAGCGAAAAAGGCTGGAATTTCTGGCTACACACAGGTAATCACCGGAGCCGAGCTAGATAAGTTAAGTGCCAGTAATTGGCGACGTGCCGTCAAGGACAATACAATCTTTGCCAGGGTGTTACCGGACCAGAAAGAAAAGATAATTAGTTTATACCAACGCGGCCATAATTTTACCGGTATGGTGGGCGATGGAGTGAACGATGCGTTGGCGCTTAAAAAAGCAGATCTAGGAATCGCCATGTTCGCCGGAGCGAGTGTTAGCCGGAGAGTGGCTGATATGATTCTACTGAATAATTCGTTCACTACCCTGCCGCTTGGCATGCGCCTAGGGAACCGTTTAATGCAAGCGATAGAAATTATTGCTACTTTATTTTTCCATCGCATTATTTATAGTTTGGTTTTACTAGTTTTAACTACAGTTTTTGGGGCGGTGTACCCATTCGAGCCACGTCACGTAACGTTTATGAACATTTTCCTGGTGACAATGCCGACTATAATGTGGACGCTATTTCCGCCACTGCCTAAACATCGGATTAATCCCAGGTTTTTTTGGCGTGATACATTGTTCGCGGTGGCCGGAATTGCAGCTATTTCAGGATTAGTCGTATCAGCGTCCTATGCTATTTTGACCAACTTGCATCCAAATTTTTTGCATGGAGTCGCAACAACTACAGTTATCATAGCCACATTTTTTGGGGTTTATTTAGTTTTTTTAGTGCCACGCATGTTAGGAGTGAAGCATACCCGCACTGCTAGATTGTCCCAGGTGTTATACATACTCTGCGTGATATTTGTAGTAATTGTTAGTTTTGGCTTTGGCGTGACGCGCGATTTCTTCGACTTTACGACGCCAGCTTGGCGTAACGTCTGGCCGCTATCGATGCTAATAATTCTAGCAGCTTATTTGCAGTGGCGGCTAGCTAGCAGGGCTGGCGAGAACTTAACCCGACGCAGCAGTAGAGCGTTAGGCCGCAAGCATTAGCCGTTTTTTAAGTGTCGCTTCGCTTGAGGACGTTGCGACCGAAGTGTTTATGAATTTCGACTACTGCTACTGTCACTATGAAGGCTACGGTGCCAGTTAGGGTTAGTTCGTTTAGGTTGACGGCCTCAATGTGCAGCAGGTCGCCTAACGGGCTAAACAGAGCTAGTAGCTGAAGTATGACCGCTAGGGCTAGGCCGGCATAGAACTTAGCGTTCATTATCCTTAACCTGCTAAAGACAGACTCATAATCACTTCTGGCGTTAAATGCATTAGCCCACTGCATAACGACAAGGGTGTTGAAGGCAATGGTGCGGGCGTATTCGTGGCCGTATCGGGCTTCAAATAGAGCGTAAAAGCCCAGGGTTATCACCGCCATGCAGGACGCAACTAAAACCATACGGGATATCATGAACTTTGATAGGATTGGTGAGTTTGGGTGGTTGGGTCGTCTTTTCATGACATTCTTTTCCCCTGGTTCTAACCCTAGCGGAATAACCATTGAAGTGTCAGTTACCAGGTTGACCCATAAAATTTGCACAGGTAGTAGCGGTACGGGTAAGCCGACGACTAGGGCCCCTAGCATTGTTAGAACTTCACCGGAATTGGTGGATAAAAGATAAAAAAGCATGCGGCGAATGTTGGTAAAAATAGTCCGACCTTCGCGCATGGCTTCAATGATACTTTTGAAATTATCATCAAGTAGTACAATGTCGCCGGCATCTTTGGCGATGTGCGACCCGCTACCCATGGCAATTCCGACGTGCGCATTTGCTAAAGCTGGCACGTCATTAACTCCGTCACCTGTCATGGCGGTGATATGGTGCTGTTTTAAAAGGGCTAAGATTCGATATTTATGCTCTGGTGCGACGCGTGAAAAAACACGTGTGCTATCGATAATATCGCTTAGCTCTTCGTCAGTCATGGCTTCCATTTTGCGACTATCAAATACCTGCGAACGATCCTGAACCATGCCGATCTGCCGCCCAATATGATAGGCAGTCTCAAAGTGGTCTCCTGTAATCATACGTACGGTGACACCCGCTTCTTGGGCTGCATTTACAGCACGTTTGGCTTCAGGTCGAAGTACGTCGGCCACTGCCAGGAAGCCTGCAAATTCTATCCGGTCTTTTTTGGTCAGCTCACTAAAAGTTTTGATTTGGTTTTTTAATTTAACTTTTCCAATCGCTAGGACGCGGTAACCCTGACTAGTTAGATGATGCAGAGCGGTGGTTGCCTCTTCAAGTTCGTTATCGGTAATATCGCTTCTTGCTAGCAGCTGTTCGGGAGCACCTTTTACGGACAGCTCGTATTCTTTACCATGGTGCCAGATATTGCCGCTCATAGCATGGGCTTGGTCAAACGACAGCGCTGCTAGTGGCTCGCCCCTAGTGCCATCCGTGCGAAGTTTGCTGGTGTATTCAAGCATCGCGATATCAAGCGGATCATGAGACTTACGTTCACTTTGATTAATAGACTGACTGGCGATATCCATCAGATTAGCTCGACTACCTTCTGGCTGCCAAGTTTCTTGAACCGTGAGCTTATTTTTAGTTAGGGTGCCGGTCTTGTCGGTAGCTATGGTGGTGATAACGCCGATCGACTCAATTGCGCCCATGTTTCGAACTAGGGCTTTTTTGTGGGCCATCCTGCGCATACCGATGGCTAGCACTACCGAAATTGCTACCGGTAAACTTTCTGGTACAGCTGAAACCGAAAGAGCAATGATGAATTTAAAGCTTTCTGTTAACTCCATGCCGCGTAGTATGGCTAGGGCGAATATTACTATTGCTACCGCGAACACAACGGCAATTATTTGCGTGATTAATTTGTCGATTTTTTTCTGAACCGGACTTTCGGTATTGGTATTTTTAGCAAGAGCTGCGATTTGACCAAATTCAGTTTCATTTCCAGTTCTAACTACGACAGCGGTTGCCGTGCCCGAGACAATAAATGAGCCTTGAAACAGCATATTAGCTTGTTTATATACTTCTTTTTCACCGCGTAAGCTATCAACTTTTTTAGAAATTGGGGTGCTTTCGCCCGTTAACAGAGCTTCGTCAGTTCGAACGTTGCTAGCTTCAATTAACCTGGCGTCAGCTGGGATTTTTTCACCTTCACCTAAAATTATAACGTCGCCCGGTACAAGTTCAGCGCTGTCGACCCTGATTAACTTATTGTTTCTAAGTGTCTCGACTGCCTGGGCTTGATGCTTTTGAAGAGTGCGCATAATGCGCTCGGTTGAAAAGCGCTGCAGGTAGTATATGAGGGCAGTTATAACAATAATGGCTAAGATTATGTATGCATCTAACATGTCGCCATGAAGAAAACTAATAATCACAGCGAAAATCAAGATCAGTATAAATACATTAGCGAATGGTTCAATTAATTTTCGCCACAATGGTACGGTCGTAACTTTGATGACGTTTTTTCCGTAGTGCGCTTGACGCTTTATCACTTCGGAGCCTGATATGCCCCGCTCAGATGTTTCTAGTTCTTTTAAGACCTTGTGTATCGGTTTATTGTAAATAAGCATTAGGGCTATTATAGCAAAAATATCCCCAGCAAACGGGGATATTTTGGTTGGTTTATTATAGGATTTACTTTTAGGCGATATTGACTAGTTTCATGCGGTGAGTGCGTAGTCCATTGCCCCACTCTACTGTTTGCTTGATCGTTTTTCCTAGCAGATTGCGACCCAGCGGGCTTTCAACGGAAATTCGACCGTCACTTGGGTTGGCTTCAAAGCTATTAACTAGGGTGTATCTCATCATGCGCCCGCTGCTGTCGGCGAGCTCTACGACTGAACCTAGGGCAACTCGGAGGGCGTCACGTTTTCGAGGTAGTAGCTTGGCTTTTAGTAACAGGGCTCTGTTTTCGGCTAGTTCCTTTTCGAGCTTGTCGATTTGCGCGAGCTTTTCAATTCGGGTTAAGCGCCCCTCGTGGCTGTCGATGTCGTCAATGGACTTCAGTTCACTTAAGGCTCGTTCGTGATCTTTTTCAAGTTGAGTAATTGATTTTTCAAGATCTTTTAGGCCTTTTTTACTCAGGTAAACTGTACTTGATTCTTGGTGTATAGTTTGGTTCTTGATTTTCATTTGATAACCCCCTTTGGTTTTCTTTTGTTCTTAGCTGTGGGATAAAAGTAGCCAGCTAAAAAGGCTACGCTTTCACTATGCTAAAAGTTTCTGATAACGGACTTAAAACTAGACGTGAAAAAATTCACTACTACTAGTTAGTGTGTAGGGGAAATACTATTGTGAAAGTTGTCTGCTTGTCGATTTCGCTAGAAACTATAATCTCACCGTTATGTATTCTAACTATTTCTTTGGCTAACGACAGACCTAAGCCGAATCCATCGTTATAACTAGTATGCGTCCTGGCAGAGTCAGCCCGGTAAAATCGTTCAAAAATTAGTGGTAGTTCGTCTGGCGATATGCCTTTGCCTGCATTGCTTATTTGGATGTGAACATGGCGAGCTTGCCTTTTTATGGATATGTTTACTTTTGACTTTGGTGGACTATATTTTAGTGCGTTGTCGATTAGGATAGTAAACAGCTCTTCTATCTGAAGCGGATTAGCATTAATAAAAATAGGTTTTTTTGGCAGGTTCAAGTTTAGGCGTTTTTTATCACCAGGAAATCGGCCGGCAACAGTCTTAATTGTTTGACTAACTGGTAGTTTCGTTATTTCTATTTCGTTTCTATCGAGCCTAGATAGCGAAAGAAGAGTATGAGTTAGGTAGGTCAGGCGATCAACTTCCTCTAGGTTACTGGTTAGCAGTTCCTTTACTTCGCCGTTAGATAGTCTGGGACTTCTTAGGGCGACTTCTAGTTCGGCCTTCATGGCAGCTAGCGGCGTGCGTAGTTCATGACTGGCATCGCTTGCAAAACGAGCCTGGGCATCGTGGGCGCGCCGGATAGGCTCAAGTGCGCGTCTAGCTAGCAGGTAGCTGCCGACCCCACCTAGAAAAAACACCACTAAATTAACGTACGCCAGGCCAGCTAGTAAGCTAGTTTGAGCTTCATGAAGCTGAGTGGTGCGAACCCGCGTTATATTAAATCCTGGTGTGAATGTGGCGTTGGGGGCTTGTTCTATGCCAGTTTGCAGTTGCTGCAGGCGTATATTTAGTTCGTTGCTAACGATTTGATAAATTGCAGCGCTAAACACTAGACTGATCACCATGATAATGAGCAAATACCAGGCAGTTAGTTTAACGGTTGCTGATAGGAATAAATTTTTTACTAGCATGTTATTTCGAGGCTTCTAATTTATAGCCAAATCCACGGACGGTATGAATTAACGGGTAACTGAACGGCTCATCAATTTTGTTTCGCAAATATTTAACGTAAACCTCAACTGTGTTTGGCAAAATATCAGCGTCGTAGTCCCACACGTGAGAAATTATCATATCCTTTGTTAAAGGGCGACCCTGGTTGCGCAACATATATTCAAGCAATGAATACTCGCGGCTAGTTAGTGGTATATTCTGGCCAGCTCGCTTAACCGAAAAAGAAGTGGTATCAAGTTCTAGGTCGCCAGCTTTTAAGACTAGCCCTTGCTGGTCTTTGGGGCGTCTGATCAGGGCTCGTACGCGCGCTAAGAGCTCTTCAATCGCGAAGGGCTTTGTTAGATAGTCGTCAGCCCCGCTGTCGAGTCCGGCCGTCTTGTCGCTGACACTGCCGAGGGCTGTTAATAGGAGAATCGGTGTCTGGATACGCTTATCGCGAAGGGTCTTTACGATCTCGAGCCCGTCTTTGCTACCAGGCAGCATTCTATCAATTATCAATACGTCATAAGGTTCGCTTTCGGCCATACCGTACCCCTCGTCCCCGTCGTGACAGATATCAACGGCATAGTGCTCCTGTTCTAGGGCGCGCTTGATGGCTCTAGCGATTTTTCTTTCATCTTCGACTACTAATACTCTCATTATAAGTACCAGTATACGATATTTTGCTTACCTAGGTGCGGCTGCCTTGTGGGTGAAGGCTATATTTAGGCGTACTTTTTGGTCCACTTTTCCATCAACTGGATGACTGGCAGCAGATCACGGCCTTTGGCAGTGATGCGGTACTCGCACCGGGTATTTGATAGAGGTACTTTTTCGATTATTCCACGAGCCTCTAGTTCGGTTAGTCTGGCTGACAGAGTGCGTGGATTAATCCCGCCGACGCTAGTTTGTAGCTGGCAGAATCTAACCGAAGATTGGCTTGCGAAAAAATACAAAAGTTGAGGTGTCCATTTGTCGCCCAGTACTTCGCTAGCTGCCTTGATACCAGTGGGTAATTTTGCCACACTACTCATAGTACTATTACTATACAATTTCAAGTAATCTAATGCAAATAATTATTTTATTAGTTCGTTTGAATTAGTGGTGCGAATGTGGTTCATGCTAAATTCCCATGAAGCATCGGTTTTCTTGTGGGGGTTAAAGATGTAGTTTGGATCAAAAATTTCCTTGGTTGATCTAAATAGCTGGAAAACTTCGTCACCAAAGACTGCCGGTAGCCATGGGCCACGTATCATGCCATCATTGTGCTCACCTGCCAGGGTGCCTTCATACTCCAGTACGAGTGGCACTACTTCGCGCATGGTAGGTTCGAGCTTGGCCTGTTCCTTGGGGTCTGCGATGCTCATTAGCGGGATGATATGCAGGTTGCCGTCTCCAAAGTGCCCGGCGATGGTGGCTGGTAGCTTGTATTTTCGAATAATTTTACGAAGTCGCGGTAGGAATTCGGGCATATACTTTGGCTGGACAGTTAGGTCGTCAATAAAAGGTGAAGCATATTTACTTTTGATGCGCTGACGCAACAAGGCTAGACTTGCTCGGCGAATTTGCCAGAAGTAGCTGCTGGACTCTGCGTCGCCCTCTACTTCCATTCGCATACGGTACTTCTTTAGGTCAGACTTAAGGTCGTTGATCTTTGCCAGAACCTCCGCTGGGGTGTCACCTTCGAACTCGACCATTAAAACCATATTTGGTAAATGCCCCTTGAACTTCGCAACTGATCCTAGTAGGGCAACCTGTTGCTTGGTCCATTCTTTTAGTCCGATTTGTTTTTTGAAAATACGGAAGTACTTTATGCCAAGTTCAAATGTAATATCATCAAAGCCTTCAAAGGTAGCTGGATTATGGTCCATTACAGTAGGAATAATGTCACCTAGCTGCTTTAGGTTCGGTAGATACAGTACTAGTAGCCCGGAGTGCTTGGCTTTTGGTACCAGGCGCATTTTAAGGTCAGTAATAATACCGAGCGTGCCCTGCGACCCTGTGAGTAGTTGAGTCAGATCGAATATACCCGTATCCCTGTCCCATACGTCCCACAGATTGTAGCCCATGGAATTTTTATTGACATGCGGTCGGGCGTTGCGGATGGCATCGTAATTATTTTCAATTAATTCGTACACGCGGCGATACAGCTCACCTTCAAAGTCACCTTTGTGGATCTTGATGTCAAGTTCACGCTTGTTGATAGGCTTTACGGTATATTCATTACCATCAGCAAAAACCACCTTCATTTCACGGACGAAATTCTGGGTGTTACCATACCTGAGCGACTGCTCACCTCCTGAGTTGTTGCCTACCATGCCGCCGATTGTACAAAGAGCCCTGCTAGCCGGTACGCAACCTAGCATTGCATGCTTATCATCAGTTAGCGGGTCTAAATCACGCATGTAGACCCCTGGCTCTAGGTGGACGCTCTTACTAGTAACTGAATGAATTTTATTAAAATGTTTAGTCAGATCAATAGTTAGCGAGCTACCGATTGCAGCCCCTGACATGTCGGTTCCAGCTCCGCGGGGTGTAATGGACAGTGATGGGTAGGCGTGCTTGTTTTTGTTAGTGATTTTAATTAAGTTTTTGATGTCTTTGACGTTTTTTGGCATTAAAACAGCCTCGGGAGTCATTTCGTAGATGCTAGCATCGTGGCTGTATTGATGTTTTATAGTTGGAGAGGTCTTTACTTCGCCCTCAAAAATCTCTTTAAGTTCATTTATTACCGCTTGCATAACTTCACTATACCCCATGCATAAGCTTGTTGTCGAGGCGGGTCAATTAATAGCGGTAAGCTACTTGCACAACAATTTCAAAAATAGGGTATAATTATGGACAAGATGAAAGTACGCATTGAAATTGACACAAAAACTTTCGTACGGTTCTGGTTAGTCGTGATTGGTTTTATGGCGGCTGGGGTGGCGCTTTATAGTGCTAGGACGGCTTTTATTATTATCGGAATGTCTTTCTTTCTAGCATTGGTACTTAACCCGCCAGTTAATAAGCTAGCAAGTTTGCTGCCCGGAAAAAGCCGGATTGCCGGCACTGCCCTGGCCTACGTGGCAGTGGTAGGTTTTTTGACTGGCTTTATTTTTCTAGTGGTGCCACCAATTATTGAACAAACTGCCAGTTTCGTTCAAGATGTCCCAGACATAGCTGAGGAGATTTCCCAGCAGTATGGTGGTTTTGACGCTGTTATCGAGAGGTACGGCATAAGGGATCAGGTTGATCAGGCGCTAATTGCTGTCGAAGAAAATGCCGCCTCATGGGCTGGTAATATTGGGCGCAATTTAATCACTGGAGCCGGGTCACTATTTGCAGGGTTGGCAGCTTCGCTTGTAGTGTTGGTACTAACCTTTTTGATGCTGGTCGAAGGCCCGGAATGGATGCGTCGAATTTGGAAGTTATATCGCAATCAAGAAAGAATGGATTACCACCGTTCGCTCACTACTAGGATGTATAACGTAGTGACCGGATTTGTGAACGGTCAGCTGCTAGTCGCACTAACTGCAGGTACCGGATCAGGCTTAGCGGTGTTTGTGCTCAGCCTATTTTTCGACATCCCAGCTAACCTTTCAATACCGATTGCAGTACTGGTGGCTATAACTGGTGTTATCCCAATGTTTGGTGCCACGATCGGAGGGGTGCTAGCGGCAATCTTGTTAGGATTTAACGACTGGACTGCAACTTTGATATTCCTAATCTACTTTGTGATTTATCAGCAGTTTGAAAACAACGTCATATCTCCTGCCATTCAGTCAAAAGTCTTGGCCTTGTCACCCTTGACGGTGCTAGTCGCGGTTACGATTGGTATTTATATGACAGGTATTGTTGGTGGATTAATATCAATTCCAATTGCAGGCTGCATCAAAATTTTACTTGAAGAATACATCAAAAAAGCACGCAAAGAACGCCGCAAGGGTCGTCCACCGCTACGTAAGTTAACTAAAAAAATCGCCAAAACAGCCAGTAGCGACAGCTAGTCGATATACTCCCATATGGTCCGAGGGCCGGAATCGTGAAGCATAATACCGCTACCTGTTAGCTGGTTACGAATTTTATCCGATTGCTGCCAGTCTTGATTTTCACGAGCTGCGTTTCGTTGCAAAATTAATTCTTTTATTTCATCTGACACATCAGGCGTTGAGTCGATAAGTTTTAGTCCCAGTAGATCGTCAATTGTCTGTAGTAGTGTGACTAATGAGTTTCGATGAATTTTATTAATACCTAGCGGAGTAATTCTGGAAAAGGCCTCATCAATCAGTCGCAGCGCGGCGGGCGTATCAAGATTATTAGAGGCGGCTTCAACTAAGGCCTGGCTAGTGGCTCTAAAGTCTATTATCTGGTCCTCGTTCGCGGAGTCGACTGTTTTATAGATTTGCCACCTAATAGCAGCTGCATTTTTCCATTTTTTTAGTCGGCTACTGGCAGCCGCTAGATTCTCAAAAGTAAAATTACTTTCGGTGCTGTAGTGGCTTTGCAGTACAAAGAGCCGGAAATCAAGTGGTGAGAAGCCCTTTTGCTCCAGGTCGCGTAGAGTGTAGCCGTTACCTAGGCTTTTGCTAATTTTGACGCCATTAACTTTTAGATGGTTGCTATGTAACCATATGTTGGCAAATGTTTTATCGGTAGCGGCTTCAGATTGGGCTATTTCGTTAGTGTGATGGACCGGGATATGATCAATGCCACCAGTATGGATATCGAGCGTTTCACCGAGTATATCTAGGGCCATGGCGCTGCACTCAAGATGCCAGCCGGGAAAGCCCATGGTAGGGTCTTCGGTGGCAACTGGTGCATTTTTTTCGAGCAGGTCGGATGGAGTTTCCCACTCCATGTCACGCTTTGAGCCTAGTGGAGTGAATTTCCAGAGTGCAAAGTCACTAGAATTTTTTTTCTCGGTGCTGCGACTCACTCTAGCGCCGGCCCTTAGTCCTTCTATATCTAGGCGTGCAAATTCACGGTAGCGAGGAAATTTACTGGTGTCAAAATAAATACCATCACTTGTTTGATAGGTGTAACCCTTTTCTTTTAGGGTGCGGACTAAACCTAACTGCTCAGCTATAAAGTCAGTTGCTTTTGCAATATGAGTGGGGCGAGTCATGTTTAATTGGTCCATGCCCTCCATGAAGCTGTCAGTATATATTTTTGCTACTTGCCAGGCGGTTTTGTTTTCGCGCCTAGCGCCTTTTTCTAGCTTGTCTTCGCCTTCGTCGGCGTCACTTGTTAGGTGACCAACATCGGTAATGTTCATGACACGCTCGACATCTAAGTCATTTTGCCTGAGTGTTCGGACCAGTATGTCCCAGTAGATATTAGCTGTCCAGTTGCCAATGTGCGGATGATCATATACCGTTGGTCCACAGGTGTATAGTTTAATTTTACCCGGTTCAATTGGCGTTAGGTCTTCTATTTTTCTAGTGGCACTGTTAAAAAGTTTCATTTTGTTTTTCCTGGTAAGCGTTTAGGGTTTTATCAGTTATATCGACTAACTCCTGAGTCACCTTGTCAAGCGATTCATACACTCGAAAGCCAGCTGCGTACTCATGCCCGCCGCCTCCAAAGTAGCCTGCGATACTGGCCGATACCGGAAGATTGCTACGAAGTTTTCCGGTTAGTTTTCCATCAGGATAGGTTTTTATGGCCACACCAATTTCGACGCCCTCTACTAGTCGCATTTCATCCAGCACGAGTACGCTCGGATTGTATTGGTCGCTGTATTCTCGGATCTCATCCCAGGGTATATGGACTAAGGCTAATCGACCTTCTAGTAGGTACTCGATTCTTTCAATTAGGCGGCCTTTATAGGCTAGGATAGTTTTGGATTTTTTCATAAATTCACGCCTACGGGATTCAATTTCGGATACAGATGCACCGAGTGACGTAAGTTTGCCGGCAGTCCTAAAAGTTGACTCGTCGACATTCTGGGTCGTTAGCCCTAAGGTGTCAGATAAAATAGACGATAATAGGTGGCTTGCAGCCTGAGGGTTTATTGGCCAGCCAGCTTTTGCAGCTAGGTCATAAATTAGCTGTCCAGTAGCCGCAACGTCATCAACTAACAGCGAGTGATCAAAATTCAGACTAGATTCACTAGTACTATGATGGTCAAGCACTACTACCTTGGTGGATTCCAGGAAGTGTCTAGCTCCTGGGATTTCCAGTACCTTTGAAAGCAATACTTCAGCGCTAGTGTCAACAATCACCGCTAGGTCGGCGCTAGTATCTAGGTCTGAAGTTACTCTATCCCAGCCGTTATAGTAGCGTAAATACTTAGGGATATCGACTGGGCAGTGCAAGTGAACTTGTTTATTTAAATCACCCAGAATCTCTTCAAGTGCCAGGGCGCTCCCTAGGCTGTCTCCATCTGGATTCTCGGCCTGGATGACGACTATTTTGCTAGCGTGATTGATCGCTTCTATTACTTGATCATGCATGACTATAGCGCTCGCCTTCCCTCGAGGGCATGTGAGAGTGTGATTTGGTCGGCGTACTCTAAGTCAACTCCAACGGGAATTCCGCGCGCCAAGCGACTCATTTTTACCTCTACGCCGTGGTCTTTGATGTATTTCTGTAAAAATAATGCCGTTGATTCGCCTTCGACACTAGCGTTAGTAGCTATTATAATTTCCTGGACGTTATCGGTATCTATTCTTTTTATGAGTTCTGGAATATGGAGCTGTTCTGGGCCTACGCCGTCAATTGGTGATATGGCGCCTCCTAGAACATGGTACGTTCCCTTGAATTGGCCTGTGCGCTCTAGTGCAATGATATCAAGCGGCTCTTCGACGACTGCTATTAGCTTTTTATCGCGGCTAGCGTCGCTATAGAGTGGCGACACGTCCTCGGTGCTGTCAATTAGCGCAAATGTAACTGGACAGTGCCGGACTTTTGCATGTAAGTCTCTGATTGCATCGGCTAGCTTATTGTTTGCATGTTCGTCGGCGCGCAGTAAATAGTACGCATAGCGTTCAGCTGTGCGGGCACCTACACCGGGTAGTCGTCCCAGCTCTTCTATCACGCCTTCTAGCGCTGATGGCAGCAGTCTTTGCACGTATTATCCCAGTTTTTCTTTTACTACATTCCGAAATTGCCGAGACCACCCATGAGTGGCTTCATTTTTTCGGCAGCAACTTCCTGAGCCTTAGCTAGGCCATCACGAACGGCAATTTGAACCCAGTGCTCTAGTTCCGAAATGTCATCTAGGTCAACTTGTTCTGGATCAATGGTGACATTTTTGATCTTTAGTTCGCCAGTGATTTGAACGACGACTGCCCCGTCCCCCGCTTCGACTTCAATAATTTCTTTGGCTAGGTCTTTTTGCGCTTTTCGCATCTGATTTATCATTTTCATCTGGTCTAACGCCATGAATAATTCCTCCGTATTTACTTCTAATCATTGTACGCTAATTCGAGCTATTTTTGTAGCGGTAAAAGCGGTCAGCCTGAGTGCTCCTAGGTGACGTGATGATTTTATTTAAATCCAAATCAGCCTCGTTTTGTATTTGGTCAGCAGCCTTTTTAGTGGCTATGAAGTTTGCCCTGCTGGCGTCATCTAGGCTGGTAGTGACTTCAATGCCGGCTGCCAGTGAATCGTAGCGGGTAAATAATTGATAAAACGGCGCTTCATTTTTTGATACTAGAAAGCGTGAAATGTTATCATTTTTATTTAGTTCACCTCTAATTATCGGTAGGTCACTAGAAAAGTGTTTCATCACTTCGGGGTTGTACTGGTAGCTGTAGACATAGCGTTCAGCACCAGAAAACATCAATGCCACCACTAGAGTAGCCAGTGGAATAAGACCGCCAATTCGAGCGTATGGATTTTTCGGGAAGAGCCCGTACCATGATTGCAGTAAGTAGCCTACCCCAAAAGCTATCAGTAGCAGCGAAGGAACGAACAGCATACTAGAATAGTCTGATGGGCTGACAAGTAGTACTGGTATTAGCGTAATAGCCCATAGTCCGACGATATAGCTTCTGGCGGCGAACTTGGCCTTTATTAGGCGCAGTGCCCCAAGTAGCATCAACCCTAGCGCACCAAAGCTAAAAATCGGCATCATTTGTCCATTAATCGCCGTCGGCCCGATTGGAAGGAAGTATGCGACTAGTTGCTGCAGGCTAGCGCTAAAATCGATTTGACCGAAGTCAACGCCGATCAGTGACCTGGCTAAATCTGTGTCTAAATAGACCCCATATAAAATAGGAGCTATAAGCAGCAGGGCCGGTATGCTAGCAGCTAGTAGCTGTTTTTTAGGTATATTTTTAAGCAAGTAACGTGTTCGGGGATGAATAAGCGTTACTAAGGCTAGAGCCGCAACTGGGTAAATGCCAAGTGGCTGATGTAGCGAGATACCCACTAAGAGTCCTAATGTAAGGCTCCAGAGCCAAACCTTGCCTTCTTGGCGGAAAAAGTGAGTTGCGGCTAGCAGTATCCAGGCAGGTAGTAGGATGTATAGGATTTGTGGTGTGCCGTCCTGGGCAAAAAATATGAATTGACCGTTAGTAATTGCAATTAGCGACGCAAGTACCGCCACGTTATATCGGACCCACTTTCGAAGTAGAAGTGTCATACCGATGGCGGCCAGCAGAGCCAGCAAGGCTGACGGTAGTTTTATACTAAAAATAGATACCCCAAAAAGTGACAAGCTAGCGCGCTGCAGCAAATGATACGGCAAGTTC
Organism: uncultured Candidatus Saccharibacteria bacterium; assembly: GCA_964511635.1. GTDB lineage: Bacteria > Patescibacteriota > Saccharimonadia > Saccharimonadales > Saccharimonadaceae > CAZEGC01. Next base: position 18,429 of record CAZEGC010000008.1, read on the forward strand.
AGGGTTGTTAATGTGCTCGGCGAAGACAGGCTAAGCTCGCCACTTATAACGGCAGTATCAATTTCAGCCTGCGTCAGTTCTCCGGGGGCGTAAAAGACACTAATCATTAATAGCAGCAGCAGGATGACAGTAGCAACGATATAGCCAATTTGGTAACGCCAACGATATAGAAAAAAGTCAGTAATTTTTAGTTTACTCATAAAGCTATACCGATTATATCATGTTCGACCTTAGTCATTGTGCCGCTTGTCAAGGGACATAAAACGCAGTCGCTCTGGGTGGAAGTAAAGTTCGATTTTGCCAACCGGACCATTACGGTGCTTGGCGACAATTAGATCGGTAATATTTTCACGGTCGGTTTCGGGATTATAGTAAGCTTCACGATAAATGAACATTACAATGTCTGCGTCTTGCTCAATAGAACCAGATTCACGTAGGTCAGCCAGCTGGGGTACTTGTGGACTGCGACTTTCAACGCTACGCGAAAGCTGGGAAAGCGCAATCACTGGAACGTTCAATTCTCTAGCGATTAGTTTTAGGCCACGGCTGATTTCGCTAACTTCTTGAACTCGATTGCCGTCGCTGCGGCCTGCGGCCTGCATTAATTGCAGGTAGTCGACGATTACTAGCCCTAGGGGTGATTCGTGCGCTGCCCGCCTGGCCTTGGTGCGCATTTCTAAAACCGATAGCCCTGGTGTGTCGTCGATGTAGATTGGGGCTTCGGCCATTTCCCCCATGGCTTCGCTTAATTTGCCAAAATCATCATCACTCAAATTACCGGTACGGATATTCCAGGCGTCAACACCTGAAGCGTCCGCCAGCATACGGTCAACCAGCTGCTCTTTGCTCATTTCCAGGCTGAAAAATAGAACCGATTGTTTAGCGATGGTAGCAACGTTATATGCCAGGTTTGTAACAAGTGTAGTTTTACCCATAGCAGGTCGTGCAGCCAGGATAATTAAATCGGATCGTTGCAAACCGGCTGTCATATTATCCAAGTCTCTGTAGCCCGTTTTGATGCCGCGAAGTGACCCTTTGTTGCGATGTAGTTCTTCCATGCGATCAAAGCTCTCAGTTAGAATACTTTCAATGCTAACTAGGTCCTGCTTTAGGGATTGATCGCTAACTGAAAAAAGTTCAGCCTCGGCTTTTTCGAGCAGCTCCTGTACGGTATTGTCATGGTCATAACCTAGTTCTGAAATGTCAGCACTGGCTTTGATTAAGCGCCGTCGGACTGCGCTTTGAGACACCATTTCGGCGTAAGTTTCGGCATGGGCCGCGGTTGGTACGTAATTAGTAAGTTCGCTTAGGTAAACCGATCCACCAATTATATCCAGTTCATCTTTTTTCTTTAATTCATCAGTCAGAGTCAATAGGTCAACTGGCTTGTGACGTTCATAAAGTCGCATCATGCCACCAAATATGGTCGCGTGACGTTTATCATAAAAATCAGCTGGTTTGACGTGCTGCGATACGTCGGCTAGCACCTCTTCGTCTATTAAAACCGCCCCAAGTAAGCTTTTTTCGGCATCAATATTTTGTGGTGGAACTTTTCCGGCTTGAACATCTTTAGCTGACATTGACTTCTTCTCCTCCACCCATGATAGCAGCAACTGCTGCTGCTGTGGTGTCTTTTGGTGGTGGACCGCTAGGAATAGTTTCTATTTCCATATCGTCTGCTCCAACTTCCTGCAGGCACTGAGAAAGTATTGCTCGATATTTGACATCATCGAGTTTCTTTTTATAAAAAGCATTTTTAGTATAGAGCGTTAATTTGCCATTTGTATTTTCATGGACACATTTACTAAGTACGCTAAATACCGCCACATGGTTAGCGCGTGTATATTCTATTAATTTATCCCAATCAAGTGATTTCCCCAGGTTTTGGTTGGTGTTACTTTTGGTCCTACTGTTTTTACTGCTAGCTGCTTTGGGTTTCTGGGCGGCGGGCTCAGTAGCTACTTGTTTGTTAATTTCCTTTGGCTTAGACTTTACTGCCTGCTTTTCAAGTTCTTTTATCGGAGCCGATATAGCGGGCGGATTGTAGCTTAGCGCAGCGGATTTTGATGGCTTCTTCGGGCTAGCGTAGCGCACTAACACAGCTAGTAATTTAAGCGCCGGATGGTGTGATCTTGAGACTTCAAGTAGTTCATCAAGCAGAACCGCTAGTTCAGGTTGGCCAGCTAGGAGGAGTCGGATTTCACCAACTAGCTGTGTCGTAAATACGGCTGGCTGAATGCCACTACTGTTAACCTGTTCAAGTATCGTGATAATTGATTCTGTGTCCCGAGACTCAATTGAAGCCAGGAGCTTTTTAATAGATTCTTGCGGCGCTAGCCCCAGGGTGTTTTCTACTAGTTTTCCAGTTATTCCAGATTTATCGGTAGCTAGGCTCGACAGCTGGTCAAGTAAACTAATGCTATCGCGAAAACTACCCTCACCGCGGCTAGCGATTATGCTCAGTGCTACGTCATCAATTTTGATTTTTTCCTTGTCAGCAATCATCCTGAGGTGACTAGACACTTCATCGGCTGGAATGGTGCGAAAAACAAACCGTTGAGTCCGGCTTATGATGGTAGGTGGAAGCTTTTCTTCATTTGTGGTTGCAAAGATAAAAGCAGCGTGTTCAGGCGGCTCTTCGAGCGTTTTTAGTAGAGCATTAAATGCAGGCTTAGATAGCATGTGGACTTCATCTATAATGTAGACTTTCTTTTTGCCTGATACTGGAAGCGATTGAACTTTTTCACGTAGCTCCCTAATGTCGTCGACGCCGTTGTTGCTTGCCGCATCGATTTCAATAATATCGAGTTGAGGTGCGTTTTCATCATATGGTAGCTCGCTAATTGCATGCGCCATGATTCGAGCCACCGAAGTCTTGCCCACCCCGCGGGGGCCAGTGAACAGATAGGCGTGTGCGGTGCGTTTCTGCTTTAGGGAGCGTTCTAAAATATCGGTGATGTGACGTTGCCCGACGACTTCTTTTAAATTTTTGCTGCGGTACTTACGATAAAGCGCGCGCGCCATTTAATCTACCCTCATTCTATTTCCTATTGTACGCTGTTTTTTGTTATCTAGTGTTGTGTTTATGGACCTTATTGGCTGGTAGCTGCTTTTGCCTTCGCTAGGCATAGTCCGCAAAGTGATGTGTAGGTTATTTCGTCCTCGCCATCAATTGCAACCTGCTCGCCTTCGAAGACAAATTCACCGTTAATCTGGCGACAGTTAAATTCTGCCTGCGAGCCGCAAACACACATGGTCGGGATTTTTTCAATATTATCGGCTAACTCCATCAAGCGCATGCTTCCTGGGAATGACTCGGTGCGAAAATCCGTCCGTAGGCCGAATGCAATCACCGATATATCGTCAACCTTTGCAACGTCATAAAGCTGATCAACTTGACTTCGCGTTAAAAACTGCGACTCATCTACCAGTACTACGTTTAATAAATCCAGAGCTTTTTTGCCTATATAAGCAGCCACCTGATGGCGGACATTGTCATCTGGGGCCGCTAGAATATCTACCTCTCGACTGGCGCCACCCCGCGCAACGATCATTCTGTCCCCTTTTGTGTCTATCGCCGGCTTGATGGTCGCAACGTGCAGACCTTGTTCGGTGTAGTTATAGGCGGTTTTAATCAAAGTATCGCTTTTACCGCTATTCATAGCACCATACTTAAAATGAAATTTACTTGCCATTTATATCTACCCCCGGGTATCACGAAGCCACCGTATTTTAATATTCTTGGTTAATTATAGACCACTGGTAAATAGATGTCGATTACAGCAAAGATGCCTGGACTGGCGGCAAGGATAGTGGCTCAATGTTGCTCGATATGGTTAATCTATAGCCTACGAGCCGTTTCAGAGGCAGGACAAGCAGTCGATCGTCATACATTGTACACAAATTTGTACCGATCACTGCATACACCCGTCCACTGATGCACGCTAGTTGCGACACGTCCTGGGGGTCGAGCGACTTAGCGCCTGGAGTCTCGAAATAATACTTGTCAAAAAATACAGGCTCGCCTTCATAGCTAGTGTTTAACTCTTTCTCGATAGTTTCTTTGGTTGCCATTAGTAAACTGGCTGATCGATTTTCGTCAAAGTTACTAGATAGAAGTTCGATTTTCTGCTGGGCCAAAACAGCTTCTTTGATGCCTGGTATTTTAGCGATTTTTGCTTCATGCTGCCGGGCAATGTTGGCTGATCTGAAGGTTGCTAAAAAAAGTGCACTTCGAGCACCTTGCTCGAGAAGCCTCCTGATACCGCGCTTTTCATGGGTGATGCCGACTTTTAGGGTGCTAGCTCCAAAGTGAGCTAAGTACAGCGTGTGTGGCTCTTTGTTTCGCTCTTCTTGTTCGGGTGAAATAGTATTTGAGTGATAAAAAGCCGGATTGAAGCCAGTTTTCTTCATGCAGACAATGCATTGTTCATGCTTATCCGTGAGGCTACCCTCAGCGCAGGCATGCTTTTCACCAGTTAATATGTCACGCCAGCCACTACAGTAGCGATGCGACTTATCAAACGTGATAGTCGCCGGACTTTTGACAATTAAGGAAAACTTCAGTAATTCGCCCGCATCATTAAAAGCCTGCAGTTCAGGCTTTAGGCTAGGCGAATACCCTATTCCAATAAATAAAGCATTCTGCATGTTTAACTCTTAGATTTTATTTGATATTTATCGCTAAAGCGCAGCTTCGACTGCAGCCCAGGTAGCATCAGGGTTGTCTTCTGGAATGATAATGGTCACTTGATCACCAATATTGATTCTAAAGTAGGTTACGCTAGCTAGTAGTATTCGGTATTCACGGCCGTTTGCCTCTACGTAATAAGCTCCATCGTGCTGAACCAGGGTGCCGATAATTTGACGCCTAGGGGTTGGGCCAATTTGCTTATATATAAAGCCACCATCATCGGTAATTGTTAGTTTTAGAATGTCACCCTCAACCAATTTAGACTTACTGGCGTAGTTAGCGGGTACTGGGTAGCTTTTCCCATCAGGACCCACCATGGTTTGACCATCGAAAACCCCTTCGATAACTTTACCGCTAACGTCTTCTTGGCGTGTGTTTTGGGGGGTTGAAATGATACCATCATCTCCGAGCATGCTAATTAGCAGCTCTTTTGCAGCAGCTAAATTAGTCTCAGCTTCGTGGATGAGTGATGTCAGCCGCTTTACTTGTTTTTCTGGCAGTTCAGACATGTCTCGCATAAATCCTTTGTCTGTTTTTTGTGATATTATATCTATATATAGCAGCTAGTGGAGGTTGTGTCAATAACTACACTAGTTATGCTTACTTTTTATTGACATTTTAATACTGGCAGCGTTCTTCGTTGTCAATCGTAAAATATTTCACATTATCCACATGATTATATGATATGAGTGCAATATCGTTGTATATATTGTTAAAACAAAATCGCACCATGTATGATACATAGTGCGATCAGCCAAAAACATTTGATCGAATGACTTGATATTAGCTAAGCTCGACTGTTGCGCCAGCCTCTTCAAGGCTCTTTTTAGCTGCTTCAGCTTCGTCTTTTGATACCTTTTCCTTAACAGGAGCTGGGGCGCCGTCAACGATTGCCTTTGCTTCACCTAGGCCAAGTCCAGTGATTTCCTTGACTGCCTTGATAACGGCAACCTTTTGTCCACCAGCTTCTTTTAGGGTAACTGTGAATTCAGTTTTTTCTTCTTCTGCGCCCGCACCGGCGTCGCCGCCAGCTGGTGCAGCCATAACTGCAGCTGGAGCTGCAGCGCTAACACCCCATTCATCTTCGAGGTGTTTAACTACTTGACTCAGCTCAAGAGCTGAGAGTTTGTTGAGTTCATCAACGATTTTCTGCTGAGCCGCAGATAGCTTTACTTCTGTATCAGCCATTTTAAATCTCCTTAGGTTTCTTATATAGTACTTTGATTAGCAAAATTAGAGTTGCTGTGCACGCTGTGACAATACTTGTGCGAAGCCGCGCTGAGCGCCGTTTGCAACACCCAAGAACTGTGTAAGTGGGGCTGCGATAACACTGGCAACCTGACCTCGGAGCTGGTCCTTGGTCGGTAGCACTGCAAGCGCTTTTACTGTCGCCGTATCAAGCGCACGACCTTCACCGTCAAACCCAGCAACCAGTTCTAGTTGTGGGTGGTTCTTGGCAAATGCTGCCAGAACCTGGACTGGTGCAACCTCATCTTCACTTGAAAACGCGTAGACTAGCTGACCTTCAAGTAGTGAAGTGTCGGCGTCTTTGTATTTGTCGCTCTGACTTAGGGCAACACGTACAAGTCGATTTTTAACTACCTTTATAGTCACGTTTTCTTCGCGAGCGTTTCTGCGGAGTTCTTGCATGTCAGCTACGCGGAGTCCCGTGTAGGCCGCCGCAACCGAACCTTTTGCGCTAGTGAACAGATCTGCTAATTCTGCAACCAAAGCTTGTTTTTTATCGCGTGAAATTGCCATAAAATACTCCTTTGATTGTTGTCTCTTTGATAAGAGTTTTCATTCGACCAAATTGTTAATGTTCGGTAATGTGAGAATCTTCAGACCAAGTTAGACCAAGTCAGGCCAGTCCAGGCTAAGTCAGACCAATTCAGGCCAAGCTAGGCCAATTCAGACCAATTCAGACCAATTCAGGCCAATTCAGGCCAAGCAAGTTGGTGTATTCGGTTCACCGTCTTTGCAGGGGCGAACTAATCAAACAAAAAAGTCTTTGATTCTCGCACTACCAAAGACTTACACGAATGAAATTGTTTATTTACATCCTCGGTAGCATGATTAAGCCTGTTGACCGCTACTGTCTCTGGTAATGTCCTAAAGGATTATACACTAATCGCTAGCCACAATCAATACACGGTCGCGCAGCTAGACAAACTGCTAGAACTGTGATATAATATAATACCGTATGAATGAAAGAATCTCTGCACCCAACATTCCAGAAACTCAGCCATTTAGTCGGCTAGAGTCTGATGGTCTTCCTGATCAGTATGAGTGGATTGATTATGCGCTGTATTCAGAGATTGAGATTACTAGTGACAGTCCGAAAAGTCCGATGGACGATTTGGCACCAATACCGCTAGATGCTCGAAATGTATCGATACTAGACGAACGTGTTTCTGGTGGGCCATCCGGGGAGCGAGAGAGCACCCCCTATCTTAAGGAACGGCAATTATTAATTAGTACCAGGCTAGAGGATGTCTATCGAAGGTATAACTTGCCTGATAGCTACAGGCAGCTGATGGAATATGAACTACATCACCAGTTTATTAATCCGCTTCAAAAAAGTCTTCAAAGACGTGACCGCATGGATCAGTGTATGGGCGGAATTGATTTTGTACACGAGTCGATCGCGGAAGTTATCAGAAATGTTCGCGGCGGCACTGCCAGTATTACGCAGTCGCTTGAGCTGCTAGCTATGCTGCCTGAACTTGAGTCGCTAGAAGTCATGCGTCAAACTGAACCTTTGAACCAGGGCGCTATGCATCGAGGTGATAGGGATTTTACTAAGGATTTAATAAAACACGCTCACGATACAGATGGATTTAAGTGTGTGCGAGTGCCTACTGATGAGAAAAACCGCAGTGCTCGACCAAAGCGAACACCTTCGGGAATTACGGTCTTAAAGTCAAAAGAAGCTGATATTTATATGGCCGGCGTGCACTTAGAACTAATTGGTAGGCATACGTTTATATTACTGCCGCCAGAGCTAGAGGGCGTTCCGCAGCGAATCATTCAGGACGAGAATACAGGCCTGTCATATAATGCACAGCCACTATCAGCGTCTAAGTACATTCGTATTGCCAGAGTGTAGGGATTGATTTTTATCAATGTGACCTATTATTTGATGCCTTTAGGGAGTCTTTCAATGGCTTGTGGTAGTTTGCGGACGTCTTTGTACGCGCGCGGCAACATCTGCTGCGGCGACCATGTGTTAATTAACTTATCCAGGTCGCTAGTGTGTTGATATTTGCCACTAACGCCGCCACGGCCATCGCTATAATCACCTTCAACTGGCCCAGTATGGTGGAATATTAACTGCCCGACGCGCTCGCCTACCGGTAGTACGACAGACTCGTGTTGATTTAAGTTGTAGATTTCTAGTGTAATACGATTAATGTAGCCTGGGTCTATCCAGCCAGCGTCAAAACAAATAGCTACACCATTGCGCCCCCAGCTAGAGCGGGACTTCACTTCACTAGCGCCGCCCTCTGGGCGAATGCCCACGAATTCATGGGTGTGGGCGAGGATTCTTTCACCTGGACGTAGCACGATAATCGGATGGTTTTCAGGAATATTTTTAAAAAGCTTGTAGCCGTATTTATCACACCACTCTTTGTGCGGCATGGCCTCGAGCGGACCTTTGAAGTACCGAGCGACATCGCTTTCGTCAAACGGATTATAGACACTGGCGTCTTCTTGATATTCCTGTTTGTAGAAATAATGACCTAGTGTAAAGTCAAGGCTAGCTTCGGATACATAGGACTCGTTATATGGTACGCAGACGATAGAGCCGCTTTCAATTGCAGCTTTAATTTCAGTGTTACTGTATACTCCCATATATCCTCACTAGCATTCGTTATTAGGCCAATTGTATCACGCGCCTAAGTATCGGGTAGTGATTATTATATAATTTCGTTTTCTTCCCGACGGGCCGGCGACGAACTTGAAACAGTTCATCGAGCCGACCCGTCAGGGGTTGGGGGTTTTCACTTCTCCTTACGTCAGGAAAGCTGATCGAAGTCAGCCTCGTGGGGGATTTGCTTGCGGTGCTGTGTCCAGCCGCGGAAGTTACCGTCGCACTCGAGCGTCGACACTATTCGAGCCACTAGATCCTCATCGACGCCAGGCGTCCTGGCAGCTATACTGGCCGACATGACCTTTGCACTTTCGCGCAAGGCGAACTCGGCTGCTGTAAACGGTGTGGCTGGGTGTTCGAATGGTGACATGTGCCCACTGGTGAGTAGGTCGTTATACCGATCGATTTCGCGCTCGAGAACTTTCGCCCGCTGGCGGTTGTAGCTAACGGCAGCACACCTGGCGGTGGATGCCATAACCCTCACGCGCGGCGATAGGTCTTCGCTGTCATCGACATACGGCGTATGCCACTCGCCTTCGCGGATTAGACGCGGGGTGGACCTTTCGAGAGCTTGACGTATCAAGCGTGCAGCCTTGGCTATCTCACCCTGTGCCGCTGGATGGTCACGCAGTGCCAGGAAGTTACTCCACTCGGTCGCTGTGATAACGACCGTGTGCCACATGTATGCCTCTAGCCCGCGTCCAGCCAGCTGCTTATGAACATTCAGCAGCCTTGGATCGATGAACCGGTCAGGATCGTCACTGCTCTTTGGGATCAGTGAATCGACTTCGCTTAATTTGTCGATCAGCACATCAGCCGATACGTACTCTCGATCGGCCTCATAGCCGAGAACCTCTTGGGCTAGGTCGACACCGAGCAGCAGCTCCACGACACCTGTTACGGCGCGGTCACGGTTTTGCAGCCAGATCTCACGCGCTTCCTCGTGCTTGGCACCCTTCAGCCACTCCTGCGACTGCATGCCGGGCTGGTTGATGCCAAACCGTTCGGGAATGAACGGGTTTTCTAGGATGTTGCGCAGCTGGGTCATCGCAGGGATTGCACGCGTGCTAGCCGAATTACGACTGAACATGCGGTGCGTGTTCAGCTCCGCCAGGACAATGCGCGGCAGCGTTGCCTCGATTGTCGTTAGTCGGACGCCGAACTGACTGACTGAGTCGGCCACCACTTCTGCCTTGTACGCCATTTGGCGCCTCCGTTTGTAAAGAGCAAACCCGACTGGTTTACCCACCTAAATAAAACTATACCATAAAAACCCCCTATAGCCGTGAAGCTTATAGGGGGCGTCAGTCGCCAGCCTATTTCGGGCTGTTAGTTTACGACGTTCTCTACTTTAATCCCAGGGCCCATAGTCGTGGTTACAAAAGTTGACCTTACGTATGCGCCTTTTAGGCCAGACGGTTTTTGTGACTGTAGACTGTCAAAGAAAGTTCGTACGTTTTCTACGAGTTTATCTTTACCGAATGAAACTTTGCCAACCGACAGGTGTATGGTGGCCTGTTTGTCGACGCGGTATTCTACCTTGCCAGCCTTGGCTTCGGTGACGGCCTTTGAAACATCGGTCGATACAGTACCTGATTTAGGGTTTGGCATTAGTCCACGTGGACCAAGTAGTCGAGCGTACTTAGCAAGCTTTGGCATGTACTGAGGGGTTGAAACGAGCACGTCAAAGTTTAGCTCTTCTTTTTCTAGCTGTTTTAGGAAGTCCTCATCACCAATAACATCTGCACCAGCTTTTTTAGCAGCAGCGTGCTCTGAGTCCGGAGCAAATACAGCTACACGGACAGTTTTACCAGTTCCATGTGGCAGGCTGACAGTAGCACGTATGTTCTGATCAGCTTGGCGGGGATCAACACCTAGGCGAACGTGCACTTCGACACTAGCGTCAAACTTGCTAGGACTAGTTTTGCTAGCGAGTTCCATTGCCTCTTCGAGGTTGTAGACTTTATCTTTTTCGATTAGTTTAGCTACCTCTTGGTACTTCTTGCCACGGCGTTCAATGCGCGGACGAGTAATCGGCTTTGGGCCTTTTTTGACGTTTGCTTCGGCAGCTTCGTCAGTCGGTGAGGTATCGCCAGCCTCTTTGCGAGCTTCTTTTTCGGCTTTTGCTTCGGCCTCGGCGATGGCCTTAGCGCTGCGCTTACCGGCCTTGGCGGTAGCTACTTCTTTCTTTTCTTCCACTATCGCTTCTGCTTCTGTGTCGACTGTTTCTGCAGCCTTGATAGCTTCTTCGATTTGGGCAATCGTATTCTTTTCTGTAACTTCTAGACCGAGCGTTTGAGCCCTATTTAGTAAGTCGGCTTTTTTTGCCATTTTTTAAGTATCCTTTCTGTGGTGCAAGCGATCAGCAGTAATTTTACGTGATCTCCCAACCTTGATTTGTTTCAAGTTACAATTATACGTCTCGCCCCTGTAAAAAGCAAGGTCAGTTAATCGGGGGTATTGATGTCATCGCTCGGGCTGCAAGTAGCATTCACAATGCCCACTCTTCGTGTTCGCTGTAGTTGCTACTAGCAAACTTGCTACTAATGGTTTATTAGCGCATACTAGAAGGTAGTATGTGCTGTAATGTCAGCACTCTAGAAAGAATCTACTATGTCAAACTACACCGGCCATCTAAAACTAAACAAAAAACTTATATCAATAGGCAGGTAGCGTATGGCAAGCACGATGACCATCGATGAAGTTACCGAGAACCTCGAAGCCATGCAGCGTGATCCGGGGTTGATCACTGAGGGTAGCTATAGTCCCGCCGCGGATGACTACCCTGATAATTTCATGCCATTTGTACAAATTCACCTGGCATATTTAAAAAAGCATCGCCACGTCAACCCAGCTAGCTACATATCCAACCTGCGGATAATGATCAAAAAGCGCTAACTATTTAGTTTCTAGCAGACTACATCGCACGCAGTGCGTCTATACACCCTACTGCAGCAGTAGTCATTTCATGTAGAAAAAAATCATCACCCACTATCGATGCAAAAAAGTTGTCGATTGTTTCAGTTAGGCGATTTAAATCACTTCGTGTCGCCATATTGTCTTTAACAACGTCAACTTTCTGATCTATACCCTGCACATACTTAAATAGCTTTGTAAACTGATCTTCTTTCATATCTATATTATACATTAGTCGAAGTTGCCCTATGGTGTGTGTCCATATGAGCATCCAAAAGTCATGTTCTCAAGCTTAAAAGGAGTTCAAAAGGTTCATCCTTTTATTTCTCCTTACCCCAATAGTTCAAGTTTGTATTCCGGAGATTTATCCTGTGGCTCCTGGACATTACTTAGGTAGGGGTCGAACTCTTCGCTCATCACTACACTGGGTGAACTAGCTTTCCGCTCTGGTCCAATTGACAGAGCTACGTTCCCGCAATTCTTCACATAGACAGACACGCCAATATAGGCGTGGCCACCCATTTGTCTACTACTTACACCATGCCATATAACTGCAAGTGGTCTTCGCAATTCATTTTCTGTAGAACCAGAAACCTCCTGCAGTGATTACCACAGTAGTCGCGAGCTATTCAATGGGAAGAAGTAACTTTATGGCAATATCAAGAGTCTGAGCTAAGTTTTCAAGATTTAAGATATGCGACACTGTGTCAATCAGCCCATCCATCAGCCGGTAGTCTTCTTGTATTTCTCAAAGAGCATCGCTACTCTGTCGGCATCGGTGGCAAAGGGTTCGGCGCGGTAGAGGCGGTCGACGGCGCGGTCGAGGGTTTTGTGAGCTTTGGCTAGGCTCGGCGGCATGGTGAGTGGGTCATATAGGTCGGCTAGTGAGCTGTCTGGGAACTGCGCGCGGGCGTCGAGGGTGGCTTGGGCGAGCTTTTCGATTTCGGCCTGCTTAGCTTCGGTAGCTTCTGGCCAGACGTAGTTGTTATATACGATATCTTTGCTGTAGCGATAATCACTTTTGAGACGACCCGCAACGGTGCGCATCCAGGCCATGTGCATTCGGCTGGTGAGAATGCCGAAGTGATACAAGCTGGCACCAGCGATAAACTGGACCGTATTACTACAGATTATATCTGATTCGAAGAACTCCATTGGCACGTAGGTTCGACGCTCGGACGACACCTCAGGAATTGCGAGATATCCTTGGTTGGGTTGTGATGTTTGACGAAAGAGTGTCGGATACATAGCATAATCGCGCGTTGTTGCGGCACTGCTAGAGAGTCGGAATTGACGAACTGCTTCAATTCGAGACGACAAGAATACTGAGTTTTTCAATTCTGATGGTTCGGCGTCTTTAAGCCACAGGCAGTAGCGGGTATGGTTGTTTATAAAATCGCCACCACCAATATAGCGCTTAATAAACTTTGAAATGAAGGGCTCATTACTAACTGACTTTGCTCGCTCCTCTTCTGATAGTAGTAAAAACCCACCGTCTGTTGGCTTGTTCCCCCATGCCATCTTTGGGACGTCAGACAGAGGTGTAGTGCGATTTTTAATAACTACAGAAGGCGCATCAACCAAGTACGGACTAATATTCTTAGCGATAACCTCTATTGGCTCACCATTGATATCATCATACTCAAATAGTCGTTTGTCATGCTTGTCGAACAGTGCAAAGCCGATTATCACGCAGTGAACAGCAGCAATACCCCTGGCATCGTTTGTCCATCTGAATGTTCGGTGAGCAAAGTTTATTTTTACACCCTGTCTCAGTAAGTGCTTCCATAGCACGGCAACCTGCTCACCCTGGGTAATTGAATTTGTTGATACAAGTGCGGTTTGAACTTTTGGATTTTGGTTCATGTAGTCCGCAGCCTTGCCGTACCAGGCAGAGACAAAATCAAGCACACCAGTCCTTTTAATACCACTCAGTACGTTAGCGACCTCCTGTTTCTGTTCTTTGCTTTGGTAGGTCTGGCCTATGAACGGCGGATTACCCAAAATATAATTTAGTTCGCTTGGTTCGACCACGTCGTCCCAGTCAGTCGTAA
>CAZEGC010000009.1:0-6906 GCA_964511635.1 uncultured Candidatus Saccharibacteria bacterium
CGCGAGCTGGGTTCAGAACGTCGTGAGACAGTTCGGTTTATATCCGGTATGGACGATAGGAAATTTGACGAGATCTACCCCTAGTACGAGAGGACCGGGGCGGACGAATCTCTGGTGTACGGGTTGTGGCCACCTGCCGCATTGCCCGGTAGCTATATTCGGAATGGATAAGCGCTGAAAGCATATTAAGCGCGAAGCCAACTTGAAGATAAGATTTCCCTATGAGGACACTGAAAGACGATCAGTTTGATAGGTGCAAGGTGTAAGCGTGGCAACACGTGTAGCCGAAGCATACTAATAGTCCCATTGCCTTTTTATGTCCTTGTTACCACTGTTAATGCTTGCATTAACAACGGTAGCGAGGTAGACTTGACTAGTATTTGGTGAATATCAAGCAATGCTTGAAACGTCACCAACGTCGATCTTTTGAATGATTTATCGATAAAACCGTGTCCTGTTTGGACGCCGAAGAATGGTTTCATGACCCACTACTGAAATAATAGTAGCTATAAAAGTGTCAGTATGAAGCCATCCTTCGGTGCCCATGGCGCTGGGGAAACACCTGTTACCATTCCGAACACAGAAGTTAAGCCTAGCAGCGGCGATTATACTGCGCAAGTGGGAAACTAGCACGGTGCCGAATTATAAAAAGACCCCCCTAATAGGAGGGTCTTTTTCTTTTGGTTGCTATATGGGTGCGCTAGCTATCGTATAATTCGTCATGCTATCATAGCAATGTTAAGGAGGAGTGCTAGCATGCAATATCTTGATTTTGAACCAGAGCGTAAACAGCGGTCTATCGATCGAACATTTGAGGAATGGCTTGATTTGATAGAAGGTCAAAATGCAGAGGCAGTTAAAAGATTCCTTGATGATAAAGGGAACGCTCGCCGTATCAATACTGCGCCAGGCTCACGCGAGGCGCACCACGCATGGGAAGGTGGATATAGAGAGCATATTCGTCAGACTATGATGCTTGTTGCTAGAGATTTTAACCTCATGACAGAAGTGGGCTTGATAGAAACACTTCCCGAGGAGGAGCGGTTTACGTTAAGTGATGCACTAACAGTCATGTTCCTGCATGATATTGAAAAACCATTTATGTATGAGATGCAGCCGGATGGAAGTGTGCGTAAATTGTTAGGGATGACCAAGGCCGAACGCAAAGATTTTCGCGATGGTGTGATTGCTAGCTTTGGATTTAATATTACCCCTACTATGGAGAACGCTTTGAAATTTGTCGAAGGGGTGAGGGATGAAGATTATATCCCCGGTGAACGTGCCGATCAACCGCTAGCAGCCTTGTGCCACTCTGCCGACAACCTCAGCGCTCGGGCCTTTTACGATTTCAGCGGATAGAAAACTATTATTAGGAAAAAACGACCCATCTCGCAGATAGGGTCGTTTTGGTTTGAATCTAAATTTAGGATTCAAACAGGTGCCTTAGCCTATATAGCATTACGAATGATAAATTCGAAATAGACTATATTTATAATATCGCACCAGGCGCATATATGCAAATACTTATTTACAATAAAAATAGCTTATGTAAATATTGACAAAAAGCACAAGAAGTGTTAGTATTAAATCATACACATAGCATGTGTGAGGTAATAGTGAGGGTTTTTATCGGCTTAGTCCGGTGGAAATCTTTTTAATAGAGAGGAAAAGATGTAAATGGCAGGAACCAAAGAGGGTGGCAAGAAGGCCGCACTAAAAAACAAGCAAAAACACGGTGCTGATTTTTACGCTCGCATAGGCGCTAAAGGTGGCCGTAATGGTAAAACTGGTGGATTTGCCGCCAACCCACAGCTAGCTCGAATTGCTGGCGCCAAAGGTGGTCGTATTTCTAGGCGGCGCAAAAAAGCCGATACAACAACTGAAGGCTAGATTAGCTATCAACCAAAAGATCCCGCAAATTATTGCGGGATCTTTTATATTCAAATATTACCTAGCTATAGGGTAGCGCCTAAGTGCGCAGGCTTTGGCTTCATTTACATGCCACGCACCAGTGCAGGCCAGGCATTCATAGCGATTCTTAGCGGTCTGCACGCCGTTCAGCTCGCAGCTAGGGCAACAGCTGCGCATATGCAGCCAGTCGCGGTAGCTGTCTAGTAAACTTTCAGCCACGTCCTCGGATATGGGTACGTTATATTTTTTCGCAAGTCTAGTTCTAGCATAGTGCCACGCGTCACGTTCGATTGCCAGCAGTTGTACGTCGCGGGTGTAGCCTTTGTGACCTAGCAGGGCGTGGGCTAGCTCGTGCAGTAACTTCTGTTGGGCGTATTCACCTGATGGGTCGTAGTAGACCGTGCTTGTATGCGGGCTCCAGCTAAATTCATGGCTAGTGCAGAAGACTAGCGACGCATAGTCGGCAGCTAGCTGCTTAACTAACGAGGTTATCGAGGGCATAATAGTAGCATCCATATATTACCGCCTCTTCGGGGTGAGAAGCTGCAATAATTTTTGGTGTTACGATATGTGGCGGTAATCTTTCAATTAAAATATCGTTTAACAACTTAGAATATCTTTCAAAGTAGGTTCCGATACTGCCACCTATAATAATTATATCGGGTTGAATTATAGGTATGACCGCAATAAAACCACGTGAAATGCGATCGGCAATATGCTCCCAGGCGCGTTTACTGTGAATGTCACGGGCATATTTGCCGTAAGTTTTATAAATAGCTTGACCTGATGCAAAAGTCTCCCACTGGCGCACTATGCCGTCATATTCTACTAGTGCATGGCCGCCTTCGCTATTGCGCAGTCCTGGATCTATTTTGCCATTAGTAATCATGCCCGTACCGATGCCAGTGCTGATAGTCACGTAAAGCGACGAAACTGGCATAGGGTCTAGGGTGCGTGTTTCAGCTAAGCCTGCTAAATTTGCATCATTTTCAACCAAGACATCGATACCGGGAAACGCTTTTTTAAGAGGTGTAGCGACATCAAAGTTGGACCATTTCAAATTATTACACCAGATGGCGACACCTTCTTTGATTATACCCGGAAGGGCGACGACTATGGCATCTGCAGTTTCCTTGTTGCCTAGGATGTTTTTAATTGAACCAGTAAGTTGCTCAAGGTATTTGGACTGATTTTTTGAGGTAGGAAATTTTTCGCTTTTTATAATTTCTCCGTCGCTATTGAAGCCAGCTACGAGAGTTTTTGTCCCACCAGTATCTACCGCTATTAACATGACTATAGTGTAGCACAAGTTTAGAAAACTTGTGCTCGGTTGAAAAAAATTATATACTATTGTGAAAGTAATTTTTTGAGGAAAAAGTATGGAGTCTCGAAGTAGTAGCAACCAGGGTGGTTCAATACTAGTCTTTGTAGTTGTATCACTGGTCCTAGTTGGGCTATTGATCGGAGGCATTTTAGGGGTCCGTCAGTTTGGGGAAGATATTCGCTTTGCTAGTGATAGTGGGCAAGTGCCCCTAGAGGAGAATGCAACAGACGAGCCGACTCCTGACGGGGATGGATCGAGCGTGGAGAGTGAGAGCGAAGATGAGGTGCAGGTTGGCGAGTCCAGGGATGATAGTGCCGACACTTCGGCCCAGCAAGGTAATGACGGGAGTCCAGAGGCAGACGCTAGTGCACCTGGTGAAATGCCTGAAACAGGACCAGCTGAAACATTGACATCAATAGCAGTTCTAGCTGCATTAGCCTTCGTAGGTTCTAGCTACATCCAGTCGCGTAAAATTCATTGGAATTAGACCACTTTCTTTGACGCGTTATCCTGTCTGAGGTACAATAGGGGTAATCTAGGTGGCACGTGATACTTTACGCGTGCCCTCAAGAAATACAATTTAAGGAAGGAGTCTTAACAAGACTTATGGCTAAAGCCGCAATAACAATGGATGAATTGCTCGCTAGTACTGACACTAGTGTCAAGCAATTAACGCAAGGTGAAATCACCACCGGGACGGTTCTGTCTGTCCGAAAGCATGAAGTACTGATAGATCTAGGAGCTCAAGGTGTCGGGTTTGTTCCGCGCCGCGAGGTTGGGTTTTCTCGTAATTTAAATGAAGGCGATGAAGTAACCGCTAGCGTGGTTGATTCAGAGCTAGAAAACGGATATTCGCTACTTTCACTCAGGAAGGCTGCCAAAGATCGCGGCTGGGATGAAATTGTAAAGTATATGGAAAATGGTGAAACTATCGAGGTCTCACCGTACGACGCTAATCGGGGCGGCTTGCTGGTAGAATTCGAAGGTGTGCGAGGTTTCTTGCCGGTTTCGCAGTTATCTGCAGAGCACTATCCTCGCGTAGGTAGCAGTGACAAGGATGAAATTCTACAACGCCTGAACGCGCTAACCGGAAAATCGATGCAAGTTCGCATTCTAGATGCGGATAAAAAAGCCAACAAGCTAATCTTTAGTGAAAAAGAAGCTGTCAAGGAAGGCCTAGTAGAGCGATTCGAGAGTCTGTCAATTGGTGACACCGTTAAGGGTGTCGTGACTGGTGTGGTTGATTTCGGTGTATTCGTAAATGTGGATGGCATCGAAGGCTTAATACACATTTCGGAAATAAGCTGGGAGCGTGTCAATAACCCTAGTGATTACATAAAGTCTGGTGAATCAATCGAAGCAAAGATCATATCGATTGATAAGGACCGACTAAGTCTTAGCATTAAGCAGCTTAGTGAAGACCCCTGGTTTACAGAAGTAGAGCAATTTAAAAAGGGCGATAAGGTTGAAGGCACAGTAACTCGAATCACTCCATTTGGAGCATTTGTGCAAATCAGCCCAGCAGTTGAAGCACTAGTCCACATCAGTGAACTAGGTGGAGGCGATAGCGCCGACCCCGAGAAGGTCTTTACGCTAAATGAGCGAAAAGAATTCGTTGTGCTCGACATCGACAAGGACAATCGAAAGATCTCACTTAGTCTTGGTAAGAACAAATAACGGAGCAATTGACTACTGCAAAGGTCGCAACTATCAATATCATTAATTTATCGCCCGAGGTTCAGGCAGAAAGGAGCTAGATCCATATGAGTCAGCAAAAATTAGTAGTGATTTCTGATTCGATCACTGTGGGCGAGCTAGCTGAAACGCTCAATCTGCCAATTACAACACTTGTCGGAGAATTGTTTAAAAATGGCATTGTAGCCACAATTAATCAACGGATAGATTTTGAAACAGCTCAAATTATCGTAGAGGAGCTGGGGATAGATGTAGACTTGCAGCGTAAAGAATCTGCCAGTACCGAGCACGCCAAGCGTGAATTGTCAGAGAGCGCTAGGGAGCGTCCGCCGATAGTTGCCGTCATGGGTCACGTTGATCACGGTAAAACGACCTTGCTTGATGCGATCTTGGGAATGAAGGTCGTCGATGACGAGGCTGGTGGTATTACTCAGCATATTAGCGCGTATCAAACTATCAGAAATGACCGGGCAATTACATTGCTTGATACACCAGGACATGAAGCCTTTGCGGCACTTCGTCAACACGGCGCCACCTTAACTGACGTAGTGATAATCGTAGTGGCAGCTGATGACGGCGTCAAGCCGCAAACTGTCGAGGCAATTAAATTTGCTCAAAATGCAAATGCAAAAATTGTCGTAGCAATAAATAAAATTGACAAAGATACTGCTGATTCAAATCGCGTCAAAGCGCAGCTTGCTAGCGAATATAACCTTAATCCAGAAGAGTGGGGCGGCGACACCATAATGGTTGAAGTTAGCGCCATAAAAAGCGAAGGAATTGATAAGCTGCTAGACATGGTACTTTTGGTGGCTGACCTAGAGGAGCTAAAAGCAGAGGCAGACATCCCAGCAGAGGGCCTAGTGATTGAGGCTCACATGGAGCAGGGGCGAGGATCAGTGGTCGGACTCTTGGTTGAGCATGGCTCTTTGCGACCCGGGCACTTTTTAGTGGCTGGCACGTCTTACGGTAAGGTACGAACATTGCTGGATTTTGCCAGTAAGCCAATCAAAGAGGCCGGACCCTCTACTCCGGTAACAGTTACTGGCTTCAAAGAGCTACCGCAGTTCGGTGATGTATTTAATGTTGTAAAGTCAGAAAAAGAAGCACGCTCAAAGGTGGCAGCCCATAAGGCCGAGCGTGAACGTGATCTAGCTCAGGCGAATGTAACGGGTGCAGATTTACTGAAGATGATGAGCCAAAAGAACGAAGCCCAAGATCTGAACGTACTTGTAAAAGCTGATGTTCAAGGTTCGCTTACGTCTGTAATCGATAGTCTAAAACTAGTTGATACTGATGGCGCCGTTAATCTAAGGATAATTGGATCCGGAGTCGGTGGTATCAATGAAACCGATATTCAAAAAGCAGCAGGTGAAAATACTATCATTTACGGTTTTAACGTCGAGATGTCACCGGCGGCCAAGCGCCTAGCAGCTCGGGAAAAAGTGCAGGTCAGAGTCTTTAAGGTCATTTATGAACTACTTGACGATGCTCGTCAGTCGATGGAAAACTTACTGGCCCCTGAAGTAGTTGAAACAGAGATAGGAAAGCTGACAATTAAAGGCATCTTCAGGACTCTGCGTGATGAAGTGATCGCTGGTGGTGAAGTCACAGGGGGCAAGGTAACTCCAGGTGTGCTAGCCCGCGTTAAGCGCGGCGATGAACAGATTGCCGAAGTAGAAGTAGCAAAAGTCCAACGCCAGCAACAGGAAGCAAAGGAAGTTTTCGAAGGCGAAATGTGTGGACTTAGTCTAAAAACGCAGAAAAAGCTACTGCTCGAAGAGGGCGACAAGCTCGAATTCTTTACCAGGGAACTAGTTAAGCGTAAGTTGTAAGTAAACAAAAAGATGCTGTAGTACTTGCATATTTGATTAAAATATGTTAAATTAGCTTTATTGTTTAAAATAATGTGTGAGGCAATTATGGAAAACCCAATCTCAACCCGCCGCGCTAACTTCGAAGACAACAAGCAGAAG
>CAZEGC010000009.1:7006-30682 GCA_964511635.1 uncultured Candidatus Saccharibacteria bacterium
TGCCAACAAAACCCTTGACCGTGTTCTAGATCGTTACGATAGTGGTGAGCTTGAATACCTTGACGTTGCCATGTATGCCGAAGCCCTCGAGTATAACGAGGCTTTCGACGAAGCGAGAGAAGCAGACGCTAAAGAGCTAATGGACAAGATTCAAAATGACCCCCAGCTTCGCAAGCTTAGCCTACTAGCAGAGCGAATTGCTCAGCTTCGAGCCGACGGTGCCGACCAAGAAACCATTTCATTAAAAGAAGACATCCTAGAAGGTATTCTCTTAAAGTATGCTGCCACTGAAAACGCCGACCCACGAGCTATTGATGTTATTGTGGATTTGACCGGTAGTAGCGATAGTTCGGGTAACATTGTGAATCCTAACAATGGAGAGGATAAAAACGCTGCAAAAAAAGAAAAACTACAAGAATTAGGAAACTTTCTTCGTAACTTGGCAAGTGAATTTGAGGCGACCGCTAAAGCTGCTGCAGAAAGTGCTGCTCAAGAGCAGACTGTGTCGGATAGGGGTAAAACTCAAGCAGCTGAAGCGCAAGGGAACAGTGATGAGAGTGAGCAGGCGGGCGATAACCTCGATGTAGATTCTGATACACCCGAGGTACTAGCAGATGACGGCACTCCAAATGTTCAAGGACAAGAGGCTGAAGCCGAGCAAACTTCAGGTGGTGATAAAGATCAAGAACCTCGCGGTAGAAAAATACTTAAAGGCGTAAAACCTTTCCTGAAAAATGATTTTACCGCCTTATCATGGGCAGTGCGAAGAACAGGTAAATGGCTAAAGGATAAAACCAGGTATGCCGAAGGAAGACGCCAAGAAAGAGAAAATGCGCAGCAAGAAGCGGATCAAGATAGCGAACTTACCCTAGGAGCAGTTGTCGAAAGTCAATCTCAGAATGTACGCCTAGTCCCTAATTCGAATGAGCAGCCTGGAGATTCGAACGAACAAGGAGTTCGTAGTGCTGAACTTGAACCCATTTCACTCGACATAGGTACTATAAGTGTCCCTGCTGCTTATCGCGGTGAAGGGGGAGAAGAAGAGGGGACTTCAAGCGAGGACTACTTAATTACCGATAGGGAAAACGGCATCTTTGTCGTTGCTGACGGCATGGGCGGCTATAGCAATGGTGATATTGCGGCTCGCGTGGGGGCGCAAGCTGGACACACGGCTCTAGAGGATCTTGAATTTCATAACCTTGAGCAGGTGAATAAAGGTATGCGTGGGGCGCTAAATGAAGCGCGAATCGCGGTCAGGGACAATGGTGAAGGTGGTGCTGCTGTAGCAACTTTTGTTAAGTTGTTCGAGTCCGAAGACGACCCTAATAGCCTCATAATGGCGGTAGCTCACGCTGGTGACACACGGCTCATTGCATATACACCAGACGGCGAGATTATGAGTATTACCGAAGATCAGTCAACTGGTCACTTCGTCTCGAATAGTTTGGGCATGGACACGGTTGATGGGCGGAGGGACCACATTGTCGTTGCTAGTGTTCCGCGTGGTGCCAAGCTCCTCCTTTGTTCGGACGGGATAACTGGTGATTATGAGCCTCAATTCTTTACTGATGAGGAGTTTCAGGATGTATTCAGTCAATCTACAGCCCAAGCCTCTGCGGAGCGCGCGCTAAGGTTGAGCAGGAAAATAGACGACAAAACCGCCATCGTTATAAATGTACAGTAGGCAGCGTAAACTAATTTCGCAAAAAGTCGGTACTAAACCGGCTTTTTGTATTACTAGCAATAAACTGTCATAATGCTTGCATTAATTAAGTAAATGTGCTAGTATATACATAGTTAAATAATAAAAACAAAAAACAAATCAAATTATGGAGAATAATCCTATGGAAAACCCAATCTCAACCCGCCGCGCTAACTTCGAAGACAACAAGCAGAAGCATGAAGCAGATGCTTACTTTCAGTCTCTCATTGGTGATGCCGGTGCAGAAGGCTTTGAAGCTGAAGACTTGAAGCGTCTTGAAGAGGCAGATGCTTACGACAAGCACCTAGCAATGCTAGCAGAGCGTCAAGAAGAGGATGAACAACAAAACCAGTATGACCTAAAGGGGACTGACATTGCCAACAAAACCCTTGACCGTGTTCTAGATCGTTACGATAGTGGTGAGCTTGAAAGCACTGTTGACCGTGCTCACGTCGAAGCTTTTGAGGCAAATGAAGCCTATGACGCCAAACAGGAAAAGTCTGCAGAAGAACTGCAGTCTAAGCTGAAAAATGACCCTAGGCTTCGACGCATGATGATGATGGCTAATGATATTGCTAGATTACGTACTAGTGGAGCTACAGAGCAGGCCATAAAGGATAAAGAAGACAAATTGAACGAACTTTTAGTTGATTACTCTGAAGTATCAGATGCTGATATGCGGGCTGTTGACGTGATTGTTGACGCGACTGATGAAACTTTGCAGCCGACTAGCAGTAAGCGTGAGTTAGGCTCTGGCGCAGAAGATGATAGCGGTGAGCCATCCCCGGGCACAGCAGATACTCCTGGTGACGCACCAGTTTACGGCCCTCATGTTGATGAGATAACTGCCCCCACATCCGATGATGCACCAGTATACGGCCCTCACGTTAGTGAGCGGCTGGACCAAGACGATGATGAGCCACAAAGAAAGTTGCTAAGTGAAAGATTTAGCTTAAGTGATTGGCGTAAAAGACGAGCAGAAAAGCGTAATCGTAGCAATGAAGAGCTAGCTGGACGTAAGAAGGCGGTCGCAGTTCTGGGGGCTTTTGCTGTATTGGCCGCAGGAGCAACTTTGTTTGCAATTAATAGTGGCGGCGAAGATGGTAGAGATGGGTCTGATCGAGACCCGGACCGGCAGGAACAAGCAGAGGGCGACAATTCGGGAGATAATGACGGTGATGGTGTTGAAGGTGGCGGAGAGGGTTCTGGCGACGGTAATCCAGAAGCGGGCCTCGAACAGTACGTCGATGCATTCAATATCCCAGATGGTGGTGGCGGTGAGCGTCTGATGAATGAACTTGGTGTAAGTGTCAGCGAGTGGTATGGCATGGAAGACGAGCTACTTAATAAATTCCCAAATGATTTTTACCGCATGAATGACGGGCATGTTGGTATTGCTCGACCCGGCAGCTTGCCTACGGAAGTTCAGCAGTTTATCGCAGATCGCACCAGCCTCAGCTAGTGTCGTGGTATTATAGAAATATAATTAACTACCACAACTAAGCAGGCAGGAGACTACATGTTTCAATTAGACGATAAATTCTTAGCAGACGTAGGGCTGCAGAATATGCCAGAAAATGAAAAAGAACCGTTTCTGCAGCATATTTACGAGCAGCTAGAGCAGCGGGTAGGCGTCAAACTATCAGAAGGCCTCACCGACGCCCAGCTAGAAGAGTTTGAAAGAATTACTGATCGCGATCAGAAAACGGTTGATGGTTGGTTGGCAATGTTTGTGCCTGACTACATGAATGATGATATGTATAAGCGCATGCAGGAAGCTACTAAAATGAATGCGGATGATCTCAACCTAAAGGCTGAGTTTGCTGCTACGAAATGGCTAGAAGTGAACCGTCCCGACTATCGTCAAGTTGTAGCCGAAGTGCTAACAGAGCTTAAAAAAGAAATCTCTAGTAACGCCGATAAGATCCTGAATAGTCAAAGTCAATAAAATTTCCTCAGGCTAACTAGGAAGTCGCTAGCGTACGTAACCGTTTATAAAATCTCGGGCAGTCATGCGGCGACCACTGGGGCCTATGAGCTCATCAATGCAGAGGTAGGCGCCGTCCTGACATAGAAAGTCTAGCGCCGTCCTGGCGTGGCGTGAAACGTGGGCTTTAGTGATAATACGGCTTTGACCGTACAAATATAGCCGGCTTTTCGGGTAGGTTAGGTGGGCGCGGATTTTTCTCTCGCACTCGAACGCACCCATTGTCTTGGGGTTTAGTTCCGAGTCATTTTTCGTAAGGAGTTGGCAATAGGTGGCCTGCGTGTGGTCTTGTTCGGTTGGTTTTATTTTGCCATTTAATATATCTGGCAGGGTTTTTGCGAGTAGTTTTGCACCCATCGCCCCTAGCTTGTCATGTAGTTCTGGTTGAGTTTCATGGTCTTGCAGTCGCAGCGCTTCCTGTGCGTACAATGGGCCAGCGTCCATGTCGGGTGATAGCTTCATTATTGATACACCAGTCGTCTTATCGCCGTTTTTTATCGCCGCTTCAATAGGGGATGGACCTCGGTAGTGAGGGAGCAGTGATGGATGGACGTTAATGATCCCAGGAGTGAATAAGTCAATTATAGATTTCGGGATAATACGGCCGTAACTAACTAGGACGCCGGCAGGGTTGTCTAAATTGCTAATGTCATCTTCTATGTCGCCTAGGTTTTCTGGCTGCCAGACAGGTATGCCGCGCTCCGTAGCGAAATCTTTTACCTTGGATGTGCTTAGGCGATGCCCGCGCCCTTTTTTGCTATCTGGCTTAGTGACAACCGCTACTACATTATAGCCAACATCTACCAGGTGTCGAAGTGATACGAGGCTGAAATCTTCAGTCCCAAAGAATACTAGAGTCTTTGATGTGCTTTTCATAATTTAATGGTTGCAGTTCGCCTTTCTCGTCGAGTGTATAGAATGCTGATTCATCATCTTTGATATGGTCAATGAACAAAATTCCGTTGGTGTGATCAATTTCGTGTTGGATGACGCGTGCTAGGAAGCCTTCGGCCTTGAACCTTACTTCGTTGCCATCGACATCAAGCGCCTTTACGCGGATTTTAGAATGGCGGGGAACCTTACCATAAACTTTGCTAACACTCAGGCAGCCCTCAAAGTCTTCTATTACTTCGCCTTCGTACTTAACGATCTCTGGGTTTACTAGGGTTGTAAATTGTCTAGCTTTCTTATCTTCGAAATCGCTCCGGACGATAACAGCTCGCTGCATGCGGTCAATCTGAACGGCGGCAAGCGCAGCGCTGATTTCATGTGGGCGCGAATCTTCCCAGTCCAAAGCTGCACTGGTCATATCATCGACTAGTTGACGGGTTTCATCAGTGATTACATGGATTCGATCAGACTTTTGCCGTAAGTGAGCATTTGGCAGGGTGATGATGTTTTCTTTTTTCATTACTAATTAGTATAGCAAACGTAGGCTATTTTTATGATCATACGCAGCTTCTCGTCATTTTAAAGCAGACTAGTAGGGTCAAGCTCAAACTGCCAGTGCGCAGCTGGTAGGTGTTCTAACACCTTAATTAGCTGCTGCCTTTTTGGGCTTTTTATAATCAGTTGCCAGCGGTATGTGTCATGTTGGCGTTCGTAGAATGCTGGGGCTGGTCCAAGAATTTGAATGTCGGGTATGTTAGTGCTGCGGAGTGTTGATGCTAGCTTACGTGCATTATTTATAGCAGTACTCTCTGTTTTATATACATTGGTGAGCTTTAAAAGGTACGAAAATGGCGGAAAGTTGCTATGTTTTCGTTCTGCTAGCGCGTACTGATAAAAGCCGCCATAGTCCTGGTTCATGCCAAATGTAACGCTCGGATGTGAGGGCTGGTAGCTTTGAGCCACTACAGTTGTCGGGTGCTTAGACCGTCCAACTCGTCCTAGAACTTGAGCGAGCAGCTGAAAGGTTCGCTCACTGGAGCCATAGTCTGGCAGGCTTAGGCCAGCATCAGCCTGTACAACCCCAACAGTGCGCAGTTCGGGTAGGTCTAAACCCTTTGCTAGCACCTGGGTGCCAATGGCGATATCGATAGAGCCTTTGTACAGCTCGCTGTAGCGCGCTTCGACACTATCGTGCCTGGCAGTGTCAGCATCAAAACGTACGATGGTTTTGTCTGAAAAAATTTTACGCAGCTCACTTTCTATTACCTTTGTGCCGATACCTTTATGAATGATGTCGGCTTCATGGCACTCGGGGCACGAGGAGGGTATGCTGCCATGTAATCCGCAAATATGGCACATCATTTGGTGGGTGTCAGTATGCAGGGTCAGGGGAACAAAGCAGCGCGGGCAGCCGGCTATCCAGCCGCAGTTTTCACATAGAGTAGTACTGGCGCTACCGCGACGGTTATGGAATATCAAGCACTGCTTGCCAGATTCTAGGGTTATGGACATTTCCTGCAATAGGCTATCTGACAAAAAACGGTGCTTTTTGAAGTTGGATCGTTTTGTCATGTCGATGAGTATTACGGTCGGCTTAACAGTGTCTTTTCGAGCCGAAGTATCTAGGGCCAAAATCTTACCATTGGTCGATTTTGACAGGTAGTAGTCGGTGATGCTGGGAGTGGCGCTGCCCAGCACAACTGGCGCACTGTGGAATCTCCCTAGCATTGTTGCTGCGCGTATTGCCGAGTAGCGCGGCGACTGCTCTTGCTTGAAGCTCGGCTCATGCGCTTCGTCTACTACAATTAGTCCGACATCCTTTAAAGGTAAAAAGAGTGCCGAGCGGGGACCTATTGCGACGCGAGGCTTACTAGATTCTAGTGCTTGCTGCCACGTGACGTGGCGCTGGGCTTCAGTTTGGCGCGAATGAGTTAGGATAATATCTGTAAAATGATGTGAAAATTCATCTACCAGTTGGGAGGTTAGGGCAATTTCAGGCACCAATAAAATGACTGATTTACCACGGGCTAGGACGGTCTTGGCGGACTCTATATAGACGGCAGTTTTACCGGAACCAGTGATGCCATGAAGCAGTATCGTGCTGGACTGGCTGGCAGTAACAGTAGTGACAGCTTGCCGTTGTTTGTTATTGAGTACAATATTTGTTCGCTCACGCGAAACAGGATTTCGCTGTAATTTTTGTGTTCGTCGTTTTTTTTGCATACCTTTTGGGAGGATAGTTTGCAAAACAGTGGCTAGTGGGGTGACGTAGTATTCTGACAGCCAATCAGCCAGCCGAATTAGGCTAGCAGGCAGCGGGGTAGGTATTAGTACTTTATCAATTGGCCTGGTGTCAAAATTTGGTTTTTCAGCACGTCTAAAGACAACTCCAATTACACTTTTTTTACCAAGTGGCACTGATACAATCTGCCCAATAGACAGGTCCTCACGCGAGTGATAGGTGAACGTATCGCTACCCGCGCGGGCAATTTGGTTTGGGGCAACCTCGTAGTAGTGCATAATACTCATTATACTGCTAGACTAGTAGATATGTATTTTGAAAGCCGTGCCCAGGCTGGTCAGGCGCTCGCCGACCAGCTAGTAGAAAAGTATCGCTATGAAAATTGTGCAGTTATTGCGCTAAGTGATGGCGCGGTTTTGGTGGGCGAGCAAATTGCTGCCCGACTTCACTGCATCTTGACTATGCTTTTAGTCGAAGAAATTGAAGTTCCAGGCGAGGGGGTAAGCTTTGGGGCAGTATCTGAAAGCGGCAATTTCACGTATAACGGCATGTTTACTGCTGGCCAAATCGAAGGCTACGTTCAAGAGTTTCACGGCTACCTAGAAGAGCAAAAGCGAATAGCTTTTCAAAAGATTAATCGTTTGCTAGGTGATGGTGGATTAATCGACCATGACATGCTGCGTGACCATACTATAATCTTAGTCTCAGACGGTATAGACAACGGTGCGTCGCTGGATGTGGCGGTGGACTTTTTAAAGCCAGTGCGGATAAAAAAATTAGTTATCGCGGCCCCTGTAGCTAGCATCCCTGCAGTTGATAAGCTTCACATTATGGCGGACGATCTACATATTTTAGATGTCAAAGCCAACTTCATGGGAATTAATCATTACTACGATGATAATGACATTCCATCCCACGAAGATACAATTAAAAAAATTAATGAAATTGTACTAAATTGGCGCTAACGCAGCTTGAACTTACGTCTAAAAAAGTGTAGAATAAAAAGCAACAGGAAATAGCGGAATAATCGGAAAGGAAGGCCTATGTTAGACGTTTTTATTACATCGAGAGTGCGTAGAAAAATTGTAGTAGTATACGCAAAGTATCCAGATTTTCACACTCACGTTAGGGGCCTAGCTAAGCTGATAAAAGAAGACCCAGGCAACATTCAGCGCGAACTTAAACGGCTGGAAAAAGTTGGTTTTTTAAAAAGTGAAAAGCAGGGTAACACCAAGATTTATTCAACCAACAAACAGTTTGCTATTTTCAAAGAGCTGCAAGGGATTGTTATCAAGTCTCAGCAGCATTCTAGTCGCCCTAGGCGACCATCTGCCGAAGTATGACAGTAGCGCGTGGTATCTTTGATAAAATCCTAGCGGCACGCGGACTAAAAGGAGACTTGAAACAGTCTTTTTTAAAGCCCAACTATTCAGTTCGCCACGATCCGTATCTTCTGCCCGACATGGAACAAGCTGTGGATCGTCTAGTGGAGGCGCACAAAAAGCAAGAAAGTATAACGATATACGGCGATTATGATATCGATGGGCTGACTGCCACGACGGTATTGATGGACGCCTTCAAGTCATTTGGTTTTAAGCATGTTGAAGCGTTTATTCCGAATCGTTTTGTCGAAGGTTACGGGCTGACTAGTGATGCCATCGATCAGATAGCGAGTAGCGGAGCAGATCTAATCGTAACTGTTGACTGCGGCAGCCTAAGCCACAAAGAAATCGCTCGCGCCAATAAACACGGTGTAGACGTTATCGTCACCGATCATCATAATGTGGCCGAGACGCCGCCGCCAGCTGTCGCGACAATTAATCCCAAGCGACTCCTGCGCGACCACCCGAACCTATATGATGGCTTTATTTTAAAAAATGCCACCTCCTCCCCTCAGCTTTACCCCTTCCTCGATTTAGCTGGGGTGGGCGTAGCGTTCAAGCTAGTACAGGCTATGCAGACCAGGCTAGATGGTCTACCGGAGGGGCAAGAGAAGTGGCTACTGGATTTAGTGGCACTCGGTACGGTTTGTGATATTGTGTCGCTGGTTGATGAAAATCGCACCAATGTGTACTGGGGCCTTAGGGTGATGGCAAAAACCCGTCGTCCTGGACTGAGGGCGCTGATGGCGGTCTCTAGGGTTCAGCCACACGTGGTTAATGCGCGTAGCCTAGGCTTTGCTTTAGGTCCACGCATGAACGCTGCTGGGCGACTGGAAACTGCACGCCACGCCCTAGACATGCTAACGGCCGACGATCCCATGCTGGCGCTAGAGAAGGCTCAGGCCTTAGACGCACTAAACACCACCAGGCGCTCTGATCAGGATGAAATTTATAAAGCTGCCGTTGACCAAGCTGAAATGTATATAAACGATCCTGTACTAGTTGTCAGTCATCCGGACTGGAATCACGGCATCATCGGTATCGTAGCGGCGAAACTACTAGAAAAATATAAAAAACCGACCTATGTACTGCAGGAAATGGGGGAAGAAAGCAAAGGCTCAGCTCGTAGTTATGGGGATTTCAGTGCTGCCGATGCCATACAGGCAAGTAGCGATATTATTACAAAAGGTGGCGGGCACAAGCTAGCAGCCGGCGTGACGCTACCAACTAAAAATATCGCGGCTTTTCGGAAGCGTGTAAATGAGTTTTATCGATCACAGAAGCTTTTCAATCAACAGGCGTTGCTACTGCCAAAAGCAGATCTAGAAATGCCTAATTTTGATGGCGTGAACGAGGAGTTGCTTTCACTACTGGACCTACTGGAGCCATTCGGTAGCGGCAACCCAGAGCCAGTTTTAAAAATCAGCGATGCGCTGGTGATTAATTTACGTAAAATGGGTGCCGAAAATCAGCACGTGAAACTAGAGCTGCAGGATTCTAGCCGTAGAGCTATGCAGATGATTGCGTTTAACGCGCCCGAAAGCTTTTTTATTGAGCCCGGTGAGCGGGTGACGGTGTGGTTCCAGCCACTACTGAATGAATGGCAGGGGCGGAGGAGTGTTGAGGGGCGGATGTTGCATTTAGAGGTAGATGGGTAGGTTTATTTTTCTTTTTTCAAAAAGAACCAAATTCCCCTTGTTCTTTTGCACTAACAAAAGTACCATCTTTTCTTTTGCTGCCAAAAGAAACAAAATCACTGGGGCTTGGCTGAACTACCGCGCTAAATAGAGTTCCTAAAGCTCTTTGTTGCCTGCGTAACTCGTATGCCACTCAAACATACTCGGCTAGCAAGGATCTTTTAGGAACTCTTTTTCCGGTTAGTTCAGATGCCCCAGACCCCACAAGCGAAAGCTGTAGGCTGGGTTTTGAGCAGGCACCGGGTTTAATACTGGGGTTCGGGACTTCTCTAAAAACCGAATAACATAGACGGCTGGTTCTTGACTATTCGAGTATGTTTGAGCTTCAAGCGAGTTACGCAGAATACAATGAACTGGCTGTTTATGTTATGTCGTGTTTTTGGAGCGTCCCGGGAACTTTTGGTTCTTTTGTTGGCACAAAAGAACAAGGGGGGTTGTTCCTTTTGGCAGCAAAAGAAAGTTAAGTATAAATTCTTTTTACAATATAAAACTACAAAAGCTCTATGTTGAAACCAACCCAACCCCCTTGTAATCCACAGAGGCAAGTGCTTAAATACAAAGCATGAACACTATAAGGGTAAAACAAAACTATAAAAACACCCAAACTCCTAACTCCACCCACCGAACTCCCAACTCCCAATTTCAAACTCCCAATTCCACTCCCATTTCCCAATCCCCATCCCCCAATCCCCACCAAGCCTTCACCATAGTAGAACTCCTAATAGTCATAGTAGTAATAGGCATACTAGCCGCCATTACTATTGTTGCCTATAACGGCATCCAAACAAGAGCTCGTCAGAGCTCTTTAAAAAGCGACCTAGCCACTGCAGCCTCACAACTAGGACAACTAAACGCTACAGATGGTAGATACCCAAGTAGCGCTACCTCACTTAAGAAAAGCAGTACTACTCACTATGACTATACCTACACAGAAGGTACTAACACCTACTGTATTACTGCTACTCACACCCAGACTGATGTAGGAGCCTTCCATAGGATTAATGGAGGGGCTATACAGGATGGTCCGTGTAGTGGGCATGAGGGTACTGCACCTGGAGTGGGAGACGGTGGTGGTGGTGGAGGCAGCGACACCATAGCTGACGGTGTCCACATCCAACAAATCACATCCGCCAACTGCCCAACCGAGCGCACCCGTGCCGTTGATGCAAGGGACAACCATACCTACTGGGTACAAGAACTGGATGATGGTAAGTGTTGGATGTTAACTAACTTAGCTTACGGCGGTGGAGGTACCAATACTTATAACGATACTAGAACTCTTACGAATGGCGGCAGCAGCTCGGCTACCTACACACAACCACGCTACTATATTCCGCCTGGTTCTAGCCCCACCACCGAACCAATCAACCCATCGACTTCAACTAACGGCACAGGTCAATACGGCTACCTATATAACTGGTGTGGTGCAATGGGTGGGCAGGCAAGCACCGCTGCCTGTACTAGTTCTAGTACGCCAGCATCTAATCCTAGTGTTACCGTCTGTCCAGCGGGTTGGAGGTTGCCGACGGGTGGTAGCGGGGGTGAGTTTACCGCACTCAATAACGCTGTCAATAATGGTGCGGCCAACACTGACGAGGGTCTGCGTTCTACTTGGCTTGGGCAGCGTAGTGGCTACTGGGGCTATTTAAGTACGTTTGGCGATCAGGGCTACGGCGGCATTTACTGGTCCTCTACTCAATCCGAAGAGCTATACGCCCGCGACCTGAGCTTAGATAGTTCAGGGGCCTACCCCGCCAATGACTACAACCTTAAGTACTACGGTTTTGCTGTGCGGTGTGTAGCTAGCTAGTCCCCTAGATTTGAAACAATAAAATATTAAAGCGCACGGGTCAGGGGGCCTTCTAGACCACATAGAGCTAGAGGCTGGCAGGCCCAGGGCGCTCGTAGAGAGTATATATTTCATGGACGAAGACAAAAGCTGCTGGCAGTAGCGGATCTAAAGGTTGCATTGAGCGTAGATATTGGCTTGCACCTGATAGTTTTCTCTGTTACAATACAACAGATATGGTACAAGTTACACGTAAAGACGAACGAGAGGCGAACGAGAACGTTATTCGCCGATTTAACCGCAAGGTTTTACAAAGCGGTGTGTTGTCGACTGCAAAATCAGGCATGAGGTTTAGTAAGCCGCTGAGCAAAGCTGAGCGTAGGCAGAAAGCGATTATTCGCAAGCAGCGTAAGGCTGACAAGCTAACACGGGCTCGAATGGGGCTGCGCTAGGCAGTGGCTTTAAAAGAGCAAATCAATAACGATCTTAAAACCGCTCTGCTGAGCGGTGATCGTTTTTTGGCTGAAGTTTTACGCGGACTTAAGGCTGCGATTTTAAATGAAGAGGTAGCAACTGGCGCGCGCGAGCAGGGCCTGTCAGATGACAGTATTGAGCAGATTGTAGCTCGCGAAGTTAAAAAGCGCTTTGAGAGTGCCGATATGTATGAAAAAGGTGACCGCATTGAATCTGCTGCGACTGAGCGCAAAGAAGCAGAACTGCTATCAAAGTATTTACCGAAACAATTAGAAAATGATGAACTGGAAGCGATTGTTGCGGATAAAATTACTGAACTTGGTGCCAAGGATCCATCGCAAATGGGATTGGTTATCGGAGCCGTTAAGAAAGAGGTCGGTAGCAGTGCTAGCGGAGCCATGGTGGCGGAACTAGTCAAAGAGCAGCTTGGTAAATAATTTACGAACTGGTAACGTCTAGACTACGTAGAGAAAAAATTTTAGCAGTGATACAATAAATTCATGATTATATTCTTTGGTCCGGCCGGGGCTGGTAAAAGTGTACAGGGGCAAATATTAGCAGCACGGTATAATTGGCGTTGGTTAAGCGCTGGTCAGCTACTACGTGATACGCGCGATAGCAAGCTGATAAGTGAAATGCAAACTGGCAAACTGTTGCCTGTTGAGATTGTTAATAAAGTTATGGCCGATGCACTAAAACGGTCAAAAAATGTCAACCGCGTAATTTTAGACGGCTACCCCAGACAGCTAGAGCAAGCCAAGTGGTTGATAGAAATGCAGCCAGAGCATGAGCAAGCAATAGCCTTAGTGATTGTACTAGAGGTGTCCCGCAGCGAGATCATGAAACGACTAGAGGTTCGCGGGCGCGTGGATGATACACCAGAAGTCATTGATGAGCGTTTGAAAATTTACCGTCAGGAAATGTACCCAGTGCTCAACTACTTTACCCAGCAAGGTATACACGTGGCGCATATTGACGGTACTGGTACCGTTGGTCAGGTACATGACCGGATCATGGAGGAGCTAGTGGCGTGCAAACTGGCCTAAAGTCACCAGATCAAATCCAAGCAATGCGAGAAGGCGGCAAGATACTAGCCACCATTTATGATGGGCTTAAAAAACAAATAACCGCCGGTATGAGTGAGCTTGATATTGATGCGTGGGTTTCGCGTGAAATTAAGGCGCTTGGAGCCGCACCGACTTACACTACGCCAGAAGTTAATTTTCCAAATGTTATATGTGTTTCAACTAATGACGAGATCGTGCATGGTATTCCAACTGACTATGAACTAGAGGCTGGTGATGTTGTTAGCGTTGATTTGGTCATTACCTATAAGGGTATGAAAACAGATAGTGCATTCACGGTCATCGTGAGTGAAGAGCCGGCTGGAGCAAAAAAACACCTGCTAGCTTATACCGAGCGTAGTCTGTATGCGGGTATCGATGCCATCAAGGGCCCGACCTATACAGGCGACATTGGGGCAGCAATTGAAAAAGTGCTGCGCGACGGAAAGCTAGGAATTATCCGCGAACTGGTCGGGCATGGTGTAGGTCTAGAGATGCATATGCCGCCAGAAATCCCAAACTGGGGTCAGAAGGGCGGTGGGGTATTATTAAAGCCAGGCGATACGATTGCGATTGAGCCAATGGCAACACTTGGCGGTGAACGGATTAAGACCGACCGTGATGGCTGGACAATCCGCACTCGTGACGGTAGCTTGAGTGCGCATTTTGAGCATACTGTACTCGTGACGGAGGATGGCGCCGAAATCCTCACCACGCTGTAGCAGGTCCTGATAAAAGTATTTATAAACGTTTATGCTTCAGCTTCGGCCCCTGGCGGTGTATTATTTTAGTAGTATGCATGAACGGGTTACAGCCATAAAGTCAAAATTAGCTGCTGTCGATGTGCCGAGGCCGCAGCGCTACACGACGGGTCCCGATGAAACTCTAGCGATTACTCGGCAGAGTAACCAGTTTTTAGGCCACGTAATAAAAGCATTTGAACTAAATAGGAACGAGATGGCGTTTTTATTCGAAATAAAACACCATATGCTAGCAAATCCGACAGATGGAGGCGAGGTGCGACCTAGCGATGATATGTTGCAGCGTCTTTATATTAGGGGCGTGCAACCACTCGCTGAAGTCGGTAGCTGGCGAGACGAATCTAATTTTCAGGTGATTACTTTTGCACTGCACGCGTTAATGCCAGCGGCAGAAAAGCGTATAGCAGAGATGTCGAGTGTCAATATGTACGACCGGCAGCTTTAGTCATGATATAATTCTTCTTAAATGACAGATGAAGTCTCGCCCGCCAAGTCAGGCGCCAACGTTAATCGAATTGCTGCCTGGGCGGCCGCGATAATCGTATGGCCGGCTATAGCATTCATAGCTGCAATAGGCGTATTTATAGTCGTTGGGGTGTTTATGTTCAGCAATCACTCTGGCGAGGAAGTTTCAGGGGAACATATAATTGGTTTAATTTTTTGGACAGGATTGATACTGGCTACTCTTTTCTTTTACGTCTCGCATAGGTTGTTGAAAAAATCTAATCCACACAGTCGTATTAGCGGAAAGGTGCTGCGGCTCTACACCTGGATGGGGGCTGGGCTGACAGTGGTAGTTTTAGTCATAGCTATATCCACCATGCCGCCAACGGGTGAAGTCTATGAAAATTCAAGTGATGGTTCGGATTCAGCTAGCCTTGGGGTAGGTGCTCATCAGCCCACTCAGAACCCCGAGCTGCTGTCAATTTTAAAGCAAATTGGGGCAACTGAAATTAACGACTTGGATATTAATTACGCCGATAGTTTAAACAATCCGAATTGGCTCGGGTCATACCAGGAATATAGGTGGGATAATGATAATTCGTTTTCACACGGTGAAATAAAAATTTTGCGCACTCAACCAAGTGTTCAGGACTTATATAGAACCGTAGCTCATGAATATTTGCATCATATATGGGCCTCTAAGCTAGATAGCCAGACGGTGGCTATTCTAACTAGTGATTTAATCACTATGCATGGTCGAAACTCCTACATGCAGCACCGAGTAAATGAATATTCCCATCAGGGGACGTTGCTGCCAACTGAAATTTTTGCGTTTGCTTGCTCCGAGTTTTCGGATGGCTGGCTAAGCGAATATATCAGGAATCAATGCAATACTTATATAAACCGTTCACAACTACAAATGGTGTATTAGCTTTAGGTAGGCTTAATTATCTTTTAGTTTCTAATTGCATCTGACGTGCTTTTTAGCAGCAGTACTTGTTTTAGGGAGGCCGGTCCGTAAATAACTTCGCCTATAGTTGCACCCTCAGGGTCACCCGACCAGGTGTAGCTAATTTGAGCGTCAGTTCGAATACGCCTAGAGTCGCGAAGTAGGCTAATAATCGTTTCTTTTTCAATAGCATGACCCGCTCCTTTTATGGGAGGGGCAATGGTCGATCGGTAGTGAAGCGCTACATAGGGTGGGAGCTCAGGCTCTTTGGGGGTGTCTGCAAAATATGCCAGCACTGCAGTAGTAATTTCTTCATTTTCATCAATACCCTCTAGGGAACTTAGCAAGCCAGGATCTAGTCTGACAGTCGCCCTAATGTCACCTTGATCGCGACTGGCTTTGTCCAGGCTCGCGATACTTGAAGCGACATCATAAAAAACGTTGGCCATGAAGCGTTGGTGTGTAATTTCGGGATTGCTCGGATTGGCGTTTCGTCTCTCCGGGTTCATATACAAATAATACAATATTTGCTTTCTTTAGTCAAAGCTTCATCGATCACTAGTTAACTCTATTCAAAATTCGTCATAAGCGGTATACTCTAAGACATGCAAGAGAATTCTAGGTACGCTGTCGGTATTGATATCGGTACCACTATGATTCGATGCGTGGTTGGCCACATCGATGCTACGACGGGCGCACCCACGATTGTCGGCGTAGGGACAGCCCCAAATAGTGGTATGCGAAAAGGAGTCGTAGCTAACCTTAACGGTCCAGCGACTGCGATTGACAGTGCGCTAGGTGAAGCCGAGCGCATGAGCGGCTATCAGGTTAATGCAGCATCAATTAGTATCAACGGCTCGCATATAGTTAGTACCAAGGCTGATGGCATGATTGCAGTTGGTGCAGCCGATCACGAAATCACGTCTGATGATGTGATGAGGATCGAAGAAGTCGCCACACTTGGTAAAATACCAGCTAATCGCGAGATTCTAGAGGTCGTGCCGCATTCTTATCGCCTGGATGGTCAGGATAATATCAAAGATCCAATCGGAATGACCGGGACTCGTTTAGAGATTAGCGCCAACGTGGTTTCGGCACTAACCCCACACCTATCTAATCTGCAACGAGCGGCTGAAATGGCAAATGTATCAACAAATAATATTATTCCTTCAGTGTTAGCCTCAGCAAAAGCCGTGCTGAGCGAACAGCAGCTAGAAAACGGTGTAGCCGTAATAGATATCGGCGGAGCAACTACCAGTGTTGCAGTTTTTGAGGAAGGTGATTTGCAGTATATCGCGGTCATCCCAGCTGGAGGTGTTCATGTTACGAATGACCTAGCGATTGGGCTGAAAACAGATCCTGAAATCGCTGAACAAGTAAAGCTTGCCCATGCGGCTGCGGTCAGTCAGGCTGATAGCGACAAGGTAAGTATCAAGCACGGCAAAGAAACGTTAGAATTTGATCGTAGTGAGGTGTTTGAGATTGTTGAAGCTCGGTTAGACGAGATTTTTGAAAGTGTTAATAAAGAGCTTAAAAAGGCTGGACGAGCTGGCAAGTTACCTAGTGGGGTAGTGCTAACTGGTGGCAGCGCAAATATAAAAGGGCTAACTGAGTTTGCTAAAAACCAACTAGGACTAGCCGCCAGAGTCGGAAAGTCTAGTGGTTACGGTGGCGTGGCGGATAATATAGATAAGCCGCAATTTGCTAGCGCCATAGGTCTGATGTTGGCAGACTCAGAGGGCGTGGGTGCACAAAGAAATAGTTCACGTGTCGTCAAGAAAGCCAGTAAAACAGCTAGTGGTTTTGTAGCAAACTTCTTGAATAAATTTAAAGTGTAATTTATTTTTGTTCATGATAAATGTTATACTGGGTAAGAATGAAATATCAGGGGAGAATCAGATTAAATGCCTGAAATAAAGCCAAGCGAAATACAGACTTTTGCCAGTATCAAGGTAGTCGGAGTCGGCGGTGCCGGCGGATCGGCAGTAAACCGCATGAAGGAAGCTGGACTTGGCAGCGTCCAGTTTATTGCCATGAATACGGACGCTCAGGCGCTCCATAATTCAAAAGCAGATATCAAAATTCATCTTGGCCACGATACTACTGGAGGGCTAGGAGCAGGTGCTAATCCAGAGGTTGGCCAAACAGCTGCAACTGAGTCACGTGAAGAAATCAAGGGCGCGCTAGAGGGCGCCGACATGGTATTTGTCACGATTGGTGCCGGTGGTGGCACTGGTTCAGGCGCCGGGCATGTGGTGGCGGAAGTCGCCAGAGAGCTAGGGATTCTAGTGGTAGGTGTCGCCACCAAACCATTCAGCTTTGAGGGGGAAAAGCGCCGCACTAATGCCGAATGGGCAATCAATCAGTTAGGTCGCCAGGTAGATACTTTGATTACTATTCCTAATGATCGCTTGCTCCAGACGATCGATCGCCGTACGCCACTACTGGAAACATTTAAAATTGCCGATGACGTACTTCGCCAGGGGGTGCAGGGGATATCTGAACTAATTACCGAACACGGATTAATTAACCTCGACTTTGCAGATGTCAAGGCAATCATGAGTAACGCCGGATCGGCACTAATGGGAATTGGTCGCGCTAGCGGCGAAGAACGTGCTGCTCAAGCGGCCCAGCAAGCGATTGAATCGCCACTTATCGAGGTTTCAATCGACGGCGCTAGGGGTGTGCTGTTTAACGTCACGGGCGGATACGACATGTCTATGTCAGAAATCCAGGAAGCAGCTGAAATTATTACTAGTGCCGTATCGCCAGAGGCCAATATTATTTTTGGTGCAACTTTGAAGCCAGAATTAGAAGACGAACTGATTATTACCGTGATTGCTACAGGTTTTGACGCTGATTACTACCAGGAAGAATCTTCAGACTCTGAGTCTAGTAGCGCAGTAGCATCAATGGAAAATAAAATTGACGAGGACGCAGTTTCATCAATTGACATGGACCTAGAAGGCCAGTCTGATGCAGCCGCTTCATTTGCCGAGGAAGAAACTCAAGATATCTGGAATGAAAAGCCAGAAGATAATGCTGATGAAGCTAGGGATGATGACGACGATAATGACATGCCAGCCTTCCTACGTCGTCGTAAAAAGAAAAAGCAGTTGGAAGAATAGCATAAAATGAGCGCTAAATTTCGTATTGGCGATAGTCGGGTGCTAGAATCCCGTGAAGTTGGTGATGGTAATGCAATTCGAAGGCGCCGTGAGTCACTAGATGGCAAGCATCGCTTTACAACTTATGAAAGGATTGAAAAGCCTAATCTAGCAGTTGTCAAAAAAAGTGGTGGACGCGAGCTATTCGATAGGGGTAAGCTATCGAATGCTATTAAATATTCAGTCGGAAACTTTTTTGAATCAGAATTAGAAATCGAAGAAATTACTTCACAGGTTGAAGAGTCTTTGTATGCACTGGCTGAAACTGAAGTTTCGTCCCGTCAGATTGGCGATAGGGTTCTGGATGCATTAGCCGAGCGGAGTGAGGTTGCATATGTGCGCTTTGCTAGTGTTTATTATGACTTTAAAACTCTAGATGAGTTTGAAGCAATCTTAGCTCAACGACGCAACCATAATACCAATAAGGAGCAGTAATTTACTATGCGTGTAGTGGTGGTTTATAAGCTGGAAAGTGACCATGCCCGCGAAGTTCTAGATTATCTTCGTGATTTCAGGCGCCAAACTGGACGCGAGCTCGAAGAAATGGACCCCGAAAGCCGTGACGGCGCTAGCTTTTGTAGAGTGTATGACATAGTGGAATATCCGACCATGATTGCAATTAGCGACGATGGTGTTTTACAGAATATATGGCGCGGCCGACCTTTGCCGACAATCAGTGAAGTAAGTTATTATGCTTAATTTTTTAACAAATAGAAAAAAGCGCGAAGCCAAAAAATCAAATAACTGGCTATTTGGCACAATGCTGGCATTTGGGTTTGTAGGTCTAGTCGCAAGCTTTGTGCTAGCAGTCGAAAGGAATCGACTGCTGGAAAATCCTGATGCTATTTTGTCATGTAGTTTGAATATAGTACTTAACTGTGCGGGTGTTATGCAGACCTGGCAGGCCTCCGTATTTGGATTTTCAAATGTTTTTATTGGATTGATGGGATTTTCGGTAGTCGTTACAGTAGCGGCAGTAGGCTTAGCGGGGGCAAAATTACCGCGCTGGTTTTGGATTTCAGCACTAGTAGGATATGGTTTAGGTGCAATTTTTGCACAGTGGCTGTTTTTCAGTAGCGTTTTTGTAATTGAAGTGCTGTGCCCGTGGTGTCTGTTTGTGACTTTTTCGACCATTATTTTACTTGCCACCATAACGCGGCATGTACTGCTCGAAAATACATTTAAAATTAAAAAGTCCACCAATAAGAAGATTCAATCCTTCCTCGAAAAAGATTACGACAAGGTCCTGGCGGCACTCTGGGTCGTCGCACTAGTAGCGGTAGTGTTAGTAAAATTTAGTGAAAGATTGTGGGGTTAAGTTTGAATTATATAATGCATTTTTTGGCGGCGGCACTCGTATTCGGAGCGATTGATGCGCTCTGGCTAAGGTCAACTCGCAATTTCTATAAAAAAGAAATTGGAAAATTATTGAAAAACAAACCTAATTTTGTTTCAGCTGCAGTTTTTTATGTAATTTTTATTCTAGGATTGGTGGTGTTTGTGATTGAACCAAGCCTGGATAGCGGTAGCGTAACGAAGGCGTTAATACTTGGGGCATTATTTGGACTGGTAGCATACGGAACGTACGATTTAACTAATCACGCAACCATTAAAAATTTTCCGATAAAAATTGTTTTAATTGACTTAGCGTGGGGTGCATTTTTGACGGCGACCGTGTCAGTGGTTACTTTTTGGATTTTTGGATAACGAGCGGCTAGGTATTAATCGGCAGCGTACGAGCAAAGTATTTCCCTTGCCGCCAAAAAAGGTGTAAAATATATTTATTGACATCTGCTAGTAAGCAGTGAGCGGCTATCACCCGCGAAGTCACTAGGAAGAACGACTAATCAGTCTAGTAGAACCTGGCGGCCATCGACTCGTTAGATCGAAAATCAAGTGCTAAGAATCCTTTCTTAGAAGCCGGATGGTACCTCCCTATATCCTCGGGGATCCGGTAGCTAAGAGAGGCTTTTGTATTTAAAGGAGTATTATGAGTGAATTTATACCTCAACCGAACCGAGAGCCTAAGCCTGCCCAGGGCTTGAGTGAGCTAGTGGAGGCAAGCGATGAAGTTTAAATCAGGTACCCGCCGACGAGCGATTGAATACGAAAAAGATTTAGTTAAAAAGTGGAAAGAAAACAAAACATTTGAAAAATCTATCCAGCGGCGTCCAGCTAGCAATAGTTACGTATTCTATGATGGGCCGCCGTTTATTAGTGGTATTCCGCATCACGGAACGCTACTTTCTAGTATCGTAAAGGACGCAGTGCCGCGCTATCAGACCATGAAAGGTAAGCGAGTCGAGCGTGTTTGGGGTTGGGACGCTCACGGTTTGCCAGCTGAGCGCTACACCGAAAAGAAGCTTGGCATCAAATCGCGTGAAGAAGTCATTGAATACGGCATCGAAAAATACATCAAAGCCACGCGCGCTAATATGCTGGAAACCTCTAGTGCCTGGGAAGATGTTGTTGACCGGATTGGTCGGTGGGTGGACTTTAAGGGTGCTTATAAGACCATGGACAAAGATTACATGGAAAGTATTTGGTGGGCGTTTAAGACTTTGTATGAAAAGGGCAAAATTTATGAGGGCGAAAAGGTTCTGATGTATTGTACGCTCGACGGAACGCCGCTATCTAAGGCCGAGGTCACTATGGACGCCGGTGCATATCAGGATGTGACCGATCCGAGCGTTTATGTGAAGTTTAAGTTGGACAGATTGAGCTCGTTAAAGCTGGCACTTACATCTGTGTGGGAAAAAGATACGAGTCACCGTGATTCTGCGAAGATGTGGTCAGAAGAGAATAAAGCAGCTGGGCAATGCGCAATAACATCACTCATAGTAAATGATATTTTTGGTGGGGAGATTGCAAAAATAAAAGTGGGTGACGTTGGTCACTTCTTCAACGTGATTGATAACGAAGTTGTTGATCTAACGGTAGAGCAATTTGGTGATCAAAACATATCTTATGATAGCCATGAGGTGAGAACTCGTGAGCGTATACTTGAGGATCAGGACACAAAAGATCGATACGAGTTACTTCGGAGTAGACTCGGCGAGTGGGACGATGCCTGTTTGCTGGCGTGGACGACGACACCATGGACGCTGCCGGCCAATACAGCTATTGCTGTTAATCAAGACGTCTATTATGTTGAGGTCAAGGTTGGCGATGAGCAGTTCATTTTAGCAAAGGACTTGGTAGAAAAAGTTCTGACTGACGAAAAGCACCGATCACTTGAGCATGAAGTTTTAAGAGAGATCAAAGGCAAAGACCTCGTCGGTCTGAGCTACGAACCACTATTTGTCGATCGCGGCAAGAACGCCCACAAAGTCTGGGCAGCCGACTATGTCAGCACCGATGATGGTACAGGTATCGTTCATTTGGCTCCGACATATGGCGAAGAGGACTTTGAGTTAGCCCGCGAAAAAGGCTTCCCGGCAGTACACACCATCG
The DNA here is from genome assembly GCA_964511635.1 of uncultured Candidatus Saccharibacteria bacterium. Taxonomy (GTDB): domain Bacteria; phylum Patescibacteriota; class Saccharimonadia; order Saccharimonadales; family Saccharimonadaceae; genus CAZEGC01. The sequence goes on from CAZEGC010000009.1 coordinate 29,009, forward strand.
ATCAAAACGGTTACTTCACCGAGGGTGTCTGGCAGGGCAGGAATGTCTGGGAGATCAACAAGCAAATCGCTAAAGATATGAGTCGCTACAGTCTAGAGACGCTTACCGGTGAGTACGCGAGTTTGTCAGATGAACAGCGCATAGAGTTCCACAAAACTCATGAGGCCGAAACTGATGCAGCTATCTGGAAAGTAGACTACATCAAGCACAGCTACCCGCACTGTCATCGTTGTGGCACCAAGCTTATGTATCGGGCGCACCCTAGTTGGTTTATGGATATCGACGGTCAGCGCGCTCGTATGCTCGAGAAAAACTCGGATATAAATTGGTTCCCGCTACACGTAAAGCATGGTCGTTTTGAAAAAACTGTACTGCAAGCACCTGATTGGAACATCAGTCGTGATCGTTTCTGGGCGACGGCCATGCCGGTCTGGAAGTCTGAATCTGGCAAAGTGCGAGTTGTCGGTTCATACGCCGAGCTAAAAGAACTTAGCGGTGTAGAGCTCGAAGATTACCACCGCCCATGGATAGATGACGTAACATTTGAGATTGACGGTGAGGTCTACACGCGTACTGACAAAGTGATGGACTCTTGGTTTGAAGCCGGCAGTATGCCGTTCGCTCAGTTCCATTATCCGTTCGAAAACAAAGAAAAGTTCGAGCAGAACTTTCCGGGCGACTTCATCGTTGAATATATGGGCCAGGTCCGCGCTTGGTTTTACTATATGCATGCCATGAGCGTGGCGCTATTTGGTGAAAACTCATTCAAAAACGTGATTGTTACTGGCAACGTAGCCGGAAATGACGGCCGCAAAATGAGCAAGAGTTACGGTAATTACACCGATCCAAACGAACTGATGGATAAGTTCAGCGCAGATAGCTTGCGATTCTTGCTGCTTTCCAGTCCACTGCTAAATGGCGAAGATTTTGCCCTGCAGGATAAAGAAGTTGGTGACGTGGCCCGAAAACTGACAATGATTTGGAATATGTACGATTTCTTTACGATGTATGCTGAGGTTGACGGCTGGGAGTATGACGGTAAATTAGTTGACCCAACACCCGAGCTAGACAATCCACTCGACCAGTGGGTAATTAGCCGCGTGCACCAACTCACGCTGGAAGTCGAAAAGCACATGGATGAATACGACATCCCGAACGCCATGAAGCCGATTCTACCGTTTATAGAGGATGCCAGTAACTGGTATGTGCGCCGTAGTCGTCGCCGTTTCTGGAAGTCTGGTGACGATACTGATAAGAATAACGCATACCGTACACTTCACTATGTATTAGTGCGCTTGTCGATGGTGCTAGCCCCATTTGCACCGTTCCTAGCCGAAGAGCTGTATCAGAAGCTAACTGGCGGTGAAAGCGTCCACCTGCTTGACTGGCCAGAAGTAGGTCACGTCAACGAACTGGTGGTTCGTGATATGGAAACGGTGCGCGATTATGTTAATCAAGGGCTGAGTTTGCGATCCAAGAATCAGTTAAAAGTTCGCCAACCATTAGCAAGTGTTAGTGTGCCGAGCTTGGGCGAGTTCGTGAACTTCGAAGACATTCTAAAGGACGAATTAAACGTAAAAAATGTAGTACTAGCAGATAAATTCGACTTAGACTTAGCCGTTACTCCGGAACTTAAGCGTGAAGGCCTGATGCGTGAAGTCATTCGCCACGTGC
>CAZEGC010000010.1:0-25448 GCA_964511635.1 uncultured Candidatus Saccharibacteria bacterium
GGGAGTGGGGTGTTGGGATTTGGGAGTAGAGTTTGAGGGTTTGAGAGTGGTAACTGGGGAAGGTTTGGGAGTAGAGCTTAGGGACCTGGGAATGGGGACTGGGGAGAGCTTGGGAGATAGGGTTGAGGTGTGAGAGTTGTTTTTGTTTCTTGAGATTATCATGCTTAAGGATAGTTTAGCATAAGTGGAAAAGGGGGTAAAAGGATAGTAGAGGCCTAGCGGTCTCTACTGTGATGATGTTTGTGCTTAGGGTTTAGTATATATGGGGGGCTCGGGGCTGGCAAGTAAGGGTCTGTGTTATATATGCAGGTGCTATTAACAGCCTGGGGTAATAAATGGTATTAAGCGAGCATGTGTCGATCCCCATCCAGGCTCAAATGGTCTTTTGAATACCCCTATAACATCCCGCCCAACCCCGCACTGGCTCTCACCTTCGCGTTCATTCTCGTCAATATAATACGGCCTACCCCATGGGTCAACCATATTATTCACTACCACTCCAGAAGCTTCACTAATCCGATTGAGGCTGGTATTGTATCGAGTCCAACATATATCAGTTTCTTTATTAAGCGTAGCAAGGTCAGTACCTGCTGCTTTAGTCGTGCACGGATAGGCAGTGCCCTGATCGCCAGTTATAAAGCGTAACGGCCTGCTCCCCTCTGATATTCGTGCCGATACAATCGCACGCTCGAGAAGTGTCAAATCTTGTTCTATTTTGGCATTATGCGCCCTTGCCTGTATGCCGTTATACGCTACGACTGTAATTGCAGCTAAAATCCCTATTACGATTATTACGATCAATAGTTCAACAATTGTAAAACCTTGTTTTTGTTTTGGCTGATTAATGTTCATGTTTTACAGTATAGGCACGCTAGCGATTGTTCCAACGTTCAATTGATTCATTGATAATATTTTTAGCTTCATCAATATCGCCCCAGCCCTTTACTACCGTTGTGCCAGGCTTTTTAAGGTCTTTGTAGCGCGTAAAGTGATGAACTATTTGATGCAGCTTTTGCTGTGGCAAATCACTTAGCTGATTAATGGAGTTGCCGGTATTACGGTCGTCCATTGGCACTACTAGGATTTTGTCATCGACCTCGCTGTCGTCTTCAAACTTTAAGACCCCTATGACTTTCCCCTCCAGGAAGATTCCGACCGGTAAAGGTACGTCTGTCACAATCAATGCATCCAGTTCGTCACCATCCTCGTCTAGAGTCTGCGGAATAAATCCATAGTTTGTCGGTTTTGCAAAAATCACAGGCTCGACGCGATCTAGCTGCATCACGCCTAATTCGCGGTTCCATTCAATTTTATGACTACTGCCAGCTGGAATTTCTACGACCACGTTTACTACGCCGTTTTCAACATCACCCGGAGTAAGAATTTCATTAAAATCTGCCATTACATTCCTCTCTATTTACTCTAACTAGTGTAACAAAACTGCTATGATAAAGGTAGCTATGTTAATAATTGGACACCGCGGCGCAGCCGGACTTGCACCCGAAAACACCATTCAATCGCTGAACGCTGGCATAAAAGCAGGCTCTGACATGTTAGAGTTTGATGTGCGCTTAACACGCGATAAAATCCCAGTGTTAGTACATGACTTTTCAGCGATTAGGACACACCGCAGTGCATCGCTCATCAGTCGATTAACGCTAAAGGAATTAAACGACCGATTTTCAGATAGTCCGCTGCCGACGTTAGAGAGTGTTTTGGATGAGTTTTTTAAAAAAATCCCACTCAATATAGAACTAAAAGGTCGCGGCAGCGCCAACGCGGTAATTGAACTTTTGCAACAAAAATACATCAATCAGACATCGGACTGGGAGCATATATTAATATCATCTTTTCAGGGTAGTGAGATATTTTCTGCCAGGAGGCTTTCTGGTGATGCGAGGCTAGGGATGCTGCACAAAAGAAACCCATTTTTGTTCATATCCTATCAGCGCCAAGTACAGCTAGTGGCTGTTGGTTTTCACTATATGCACATGAGTAAGCTAGCGATATTTATTGCAAAACACTTAGGCCTTATGACATATGCCTACACTATTAATAGCCCCCAGGACGCCAAGCTATGCCAAGAAGCTGGCTTATCTGCAGTGGTGAGCGATCATCCGGATAGGATTAGAAAGTTTTTAGAAAATTAACGACGCTTTAATTCGTCTAGATATTCACGAATGCTTAGCGCCGCCGTCGCGCCTTCGCCAACTGCACTGGCTATTTGCATAGTTGCCCCACTTCTAACATCCCCGCTAGCAAACACGCCCGGGATATTAGTCTGAAGCTTTGCATCTGTCTCAATCAGTCCAACTGCGTCAAGTGTCACTCCACTGCCTTCTAGGAATCCAGTGTTAGGCTTCAATCCAACAAACACAAATACGCCGTCAGTTTGAAAATCAATGGGCTTACCTGCTTTGGTGGCTTTTACAAGTGTAATCTTATCGTCGTTTGCTACAATCTCATCTGGTGTTGTTCCTAGGTGTACTGCAATCTGTCCAGAGTCAACGTGTTTCTGCAGCTCATTTTGCAAGACTTCGCTAGCTTTTATGGTGCTACGAACCAGCAAATCGATATGGGTCGCAAACCTTGTCAAAAAAATTGCTTCTTGTATGGCTGAATTCCCACCGCCAATCACAACTAATTTTCTGTCTCGGTAAAAAGCTCCGTCACATGTTGCGCAGTAATGTACGCCGCGAGCATAATATTCAGCCTCACCAGGAATACCCACCTTGTTATAGTCACTTCCAGTTGCAATTAAAGCACTCCGAGCTTTTATGTCTTCACCGTCAATTGTCAGAATAATTAGGCCGTCTTCACGACGAATACCCTGTACATCACCAAATTCAATTTCAGCCCCAAAGCGTTCGGCCTGGGCCTGCAACTGCCCCGCCAGCTTCAATCCCTCAATGCCGTCGGGAAACCCTGGGTAATTATCGACCCTATCTGTAATTGCAGCTAGGCCCCCGATGACGCTTTTTTCATACAATACAGTATCAACGTTTTCTCGAGTTGTATAGACTGCTGCCGCTAGCGCACTCGGACCAGCACCCACCATTACGACGTCTCGTATTTTTTCACTCATTTTATTCGTCCGATTCTCTCACTATGTCTTCGATTACAACTATGAACTTTAATGGTTCATTTTCGCCAATGATTGGTGGACTACCGAACTCTCCGTAGGCCATGTCAGCCGGAATAGTCAGCCTCGCTACTGTACCGACTCGCAGGCCACCTAGGCCCTCTGTCCAGCCCGAGATAACCTCATTCAATGAAAACTCCCTAGGAGTATTATCCTGGTCTGACTGATTGGTGCTATCAAAAATAGTACCATCAGATATCCATCCAAAATAACTAGCGCTTATGGTGTCAGATTCACCCACCTTATCACCATCACCTTTTTCTAAAACCTCGACGTCGAGCTTGTCTACGTCCTCGCCGTCAAACGGCGTGGCTTCATGCCCTGCTAGCGGTCGATTATTTTCTGCCATTTCTTTAGCTAGCTCTTCCATCATTTGCGAATACTCTTCTTCCTGCTGCTGCCTGACAATTGGCTCGTTGCGTCGCTGCAAAATCATGGTTGCAAACAAAGCGACCGTACTTACAAACATTAATATTGCGATAATCCATATACCTATTCGCTGACTACGCGGAGTCGCCATACATCCCTCTTTCCTTGTTTCTAACTCTAGCCATTATACCAAATCTAACCATTGATTTCGAATGACTTAAGCTTCTCTTTGGCACTTTCTGCAGTGCTGCTCTGAAGCTTCAATAGCTGTGCATAAATTCCACCACTTTTTGCTAGCTCATTTGGTGGCCCAACCTCATCAACACTGCCACCGCGAAGCGTGACAATCCTATCGACACTTGCAATAGTACTTAGCCTATGGGCGATTATTAGGGTGGTGCGTCCTGTCATTAATTTATTCAGTGCGCTTTGCACTAGCGCCTCGGACTTGCTGTCTAGGCTGCTGGTAGCTTCATCCAAAATCAGTATAGGGGCATCTTTTAGTATCGCCCTGGCCACTGCAATACGTTGCTTTTGACCACCAGATAGCTTCAATCCACGCTCACCAATCTGACTACTATATCCCTGCTTAAACTTACTAATAAACTCGTGAGCACTGGCGGCTTTGGCGGCTTTTTCGACGTCGTCCTTCGAAGCGCTAGGATTGCCGTAAGCAATATTTTCTAAAATCGTACCGCTAAATAAGGCTGGTTCCTGAAAAACGGTTGCTATATTGCTTCGCAGACTACTTTGGGTAACGTCTGTAATGTCTTGACCGTCAATAGTTATGCTGCCACCCGTAGGTTCATATAGCCTCATAAGTAAATTAGAAATTGTCGTCTTGCCTTCGCCGCTTTCACCCACTAGAGCCACCTTTTCACCTGGTTTTATTTCAAAGTTAATGCCTTTTAATACTGGTTTATCTTTTTCATAGTGAAATTCGATATCGTTAAACCCAACCATACCCCTACTAACAGTGAGCTGCTTTGCTCCAGGTTTATCTTTTATATCAGGCTCTAACGCCATCACTTCACCATAATCTGTGCTGCCTGTTATAGCCCTTTGGAACATATCAACAATAAAACTCATCATATAAATTGGGCGGCGCACCTGGTTCATTAGTGTAATTAGTAGCACCATCTCTCCGACACTAAATCGTTGCTGCACAGTAGCCGCAAACAAGAAGGCATAAAACCCGAAAAATATTACACCCAGCACTACACCACGAATAAAGTCCATTTTATGCCAATAGGACGATTGACGCCTAACAACACCTACAATTGCCTCAAACCTAGACTTAAATGTACTGTGTTCGGACTTTTCGCTGACAAAGCTTTTAACGACCTTCATCTGCGCGACTACTTCTGCAAATCGACCGCTTGCAATGTCTGATTTTTTGTTTATATCTTTTTGTAAAACTTGCCATTTTTTACTAGTTAGCATTGTCAGCCAGACGTAACTCGGCAGTAAAATTAAAATCATCAACGCCAGTTCCCAGCTGTAGAAAAATACGACCGTCAATATCGCAATCACCGTTAAAAACATCTGCAGGAAATTATTAGCCATACCGTTAACGAAGTTTGCCAGTTCCTTTATTGTTCGGTTTAAGCGATTGATAATTTTTCCAGTTAGTTCACTGTCATAGTATGCATGAGGCAGGCTCAGTAGTTTATGAAAATATTTTTCTGACAAACTAGTCCTAAGCTTTGCGGACATAACGTCACCTAAGTACCTACCGATATTACCAAAAAACGCACTGGTCAAATCTAGCGCAAACAAAACGAGCGCCAGTGTAATGGCGGCAGACACGGCTATATTTTCGCCCTCTGCGACCGATACAACTAAATCAGTAATTCGCTGCAGTACAAACGGACCGGCAATGTTCGTACCTGCCACCAAAATAGCGGCAACTGCAACCGCAACGTAATAAGGCCACAGGTTTTTAGTGTAGCCAAGAATTTTAATAAAATCTCTCATACCGTAACTATTGTACGCATACTAATTTACTTTGTATAGCAACTAAGGCTATATAACTACTGCGTCAGTGGCTGCAATCACCGTCGAGGCAACGTCGTTCATGACGGCTGTCACCTCTTTGCCAGCTAAGGTTTTATCGTGTGACGTCATTCTTACTCTAATTGTGATGTTTTTCTTGTTACTTTCCTCGACTTGGTATATATCAATGGGGGTGATTTCTGTTTCTAGACCGGAATTTTTTAGTGTTTCGTTAGCCGAATCTATAATTGCCTGATAGGTTACGTAGCTAGCAACCTGAAAACAAATATCCCGTTCAGAACTAGGATAACGACTAAGCGGCGAATATATGTCGTCGATCCCACCAGCAGCTGCCGATAGTAATTCTGTGTCAACTTCAAAACCCGAAGCTCCGAGAGGTAGTTTAAAGTTTCGAGCAACTGATTTTTTGAATTCACCTACGACACCCAGTGTGTCTCCGGTACTTTTTGCGCGTATGTAGGCACTCCGCTTAGGCTCAAACGGCTGGACTAATGCATCCGCACCTTCGCCTATAGGCACGTAAACTACGCTTATATTTAACCTGCTGGCCAAGTAATCTGCGTAGCGCTTAGCCCGGTAGTAAGACGCACCCTTATCAGAACCCTTGCTCGCATAGACTAGTCCCAGTCGCTGCATTTCAATTGGCACGCCCTCAGGAGTCATGCCGGCAGACTTGGCGTGCACTTTATTTAACTCAAACAAAGCAAATTCATCATGTCCTGCCTTTATATTTGAATGCACTAGGCTTAGCAAACTAGGCATTAAACTCTGGCGATAGTATTGCAAATCTGGACTGATACTATTAATTATTTGGTATGAATCGTCTAAATCCAGGTTGGCTTTTTTTAAAACATCTCCGTGAATAAAACTATAAGTTAAAACTTCATTTGCTCCTGCGCGAACCAGGTTGGTGCGCAGCATAGCCCGGAATTGATCAAACTTGCTTGGTTTGACTGCTACAAAATCGCGCTTAGGCAGCGTTGGCTCGATATGGTCAAAGCCACTCAGGCGGCCCACTTCTTCTATAATGTCCTCAGTAATATTAATGTCTGCTCGCCAGTATGGAGGCACCACTTTAAGTAAGCCTGCGTCAGTAACGCTAACGTTAAATTCAACATTCTGAAGAATCTCTAGAACATCACTCGTACTAAATTTTGTCCCTAACAAGTTATTAACTTCATTAACCGAAACGTCCAAAGAGACTTCCTTTTGGGGCTTAGGGTAGTCTTCGATAACACTAGAAGCAAGCCGTGCCTCGGCGTGGGCTCCCAGCATCTCAACTGCCCTTGCGAGCACTGGAGCGGTAAGTCCGGCTGGCTGACCTTTAGTAAAGCGTGTGATGGCTTCGCTAAATATCCCATGACGCATCTGAGTGGCGCGTAGGTTATATAGATTAAATGTTGCGCTTTCGAGCAGTACGGTCTTGGTGTTCTCGTCGACCTCAGTCGCTGCCCCGCCCATTGCGCCAGCTAGTGCCACGGCTACGTCACCGTTTGCTATCACTATATCATCAGGTGCAAGCTGGACCTCGCGTCCATCGAGCAGCTCTAGCTTTTCGCCCTTTCGACCACCACGAACGTGAATATCCACCTGACCATCATTTAGCTTTGCTAATTTGTCATAGTCAAATGCATGCAGCGGCTGACCTGACGCCATCATTAGATAATTAGTCACGTCAACGATTGGACTAATGGGCCGCACACCTATTCGTGCTAGATAGGATTTTATTTGAATTGGTAAGCTTGCTCTATTATTAACACCATCTATAACTACCGCCTGATAGCGACTGGAAAGCTCTGGATCGTCAACTGTAACACTAGCCCTATGTGTCTCGTCTTTCGGTACCAAGACTGGATCGACACTGCTCAGCCAGGCAGGTGATGTAAACTGTCGACCCTGCACGCCAGCAACCTCACGCGCAAAGCCGATCAACCCAAAGCAATCTGGGCGGTGAGTTAGAGATTTATTTTCGATATCAAAAAGGTAGTCATCCAACTCATATGCCTCAATGAAACTGGTGCCAGGTTCAACATCTTTGTCGATTTCTAAAATTCCAGAATTATCATTATATAGATCAAGCTCTTTGGCGCTGGCAATCATTCCGGCACTCATTACGCCGCGAAGCTTACGACTACCTAGTAAAAATGGTGTGGCACTTCCAAAAGTCTCAGGCACTACCACGCCAGGCGGAAGCCACGCTATCAGCATACCCGCGCGCACGTTACTAGCGCCACATACAACTTGAACGAACCCGCTCTCGTCTCGCTCCACCTCACTAACTTTATTGCTATCATCAATTTTAACGACACTTAGGTGATCGCTCCCTTCTAACTTGTGGCAGGATGCAACCCGGGCAATAATAACACCGGTATATTTTCTAGATAAGTCTACTACGCTTTCGATCTCCACTAGCCTCGAGCCTACGATGTCAGATAGCTCATCAACTGTCCCGCTTATGCTAGTGAACTTTTTCAACCAATTCAAAGATACAATCATGAGTTTTGCTCCAGGTGAAGTGCCAACTTTACGTAGTTACTGTTCATGCGAATTTCCTTAGGAATTTTAGTCTGCCTGACTCAAAGTACCGCAAATCTTCGATTCCGTATTTTAACATCACCAGCCGCTCCACACCGCCGCCCCAGGCAAAGCCACGATACTTAGCTGGATCAATCCCGGCCGCTGATAAAACATTCGGATGGATCATGCCGCAACCCAACATCTCTAGCCATTCGCCAGGCTTTCCACCTAAACTAGCGGGTTTTTCAATCGCAAACTCTAGCCCGGGCTCGACGAATGGAAAGTACGCTGGCTGAGTTTTAATGCGCAATTCCTGGGAGTAGTATGCTTCAAAAAAGCCTCGAAGCATACCCAGCATATCCCCGAGTGTTGCGTCCTGACTCACATACACACCTTCGCATTGATAAAACGTATGTTCATGGGTCGCATCAACATCTTCGTTTCGAAATACACGCCCGTAACTAATGCTTGCAATGTGCCCACCACGCGCGAGCGCATCATTGCCAGCGCGTAAGATACGGTTTTGCATCGTGCTGGTATGGGCTGGTGGAATAAAGCCCTCTTCGGTACGAAACGTGTCATAACCATCCCTTGCTGGGTGGTTTTCTGGGAAATTAAGAGCGCCAAACATATTCCAATCATCATCGATTTGACGTGATTCATGGGCCTCGAACCCCATTCTAGTAAATATGTCGATAATCACCCCGAGTTCTGTGGTCAGCGGGTGCTGCGTGCCATTTTCAGTAGGTAGTAAGCTTGGCCGATCATCAGTAGATATGTTCACGTCCCAGGGCGCAGTAATGTCAATTGGCTCTACCGAATTATCCTCGAGTTCGGCTTCGCGCCCTTCAACTGCCGATTCTAGCTCTAACTTCAACTGATTGACGGATTGACCAAATGACTTTCGCTCAGCCGGGTCTAGTCCAGGAATTTCGGCATATAGCTGCTTTATTTCTGGCGCTTTTAAAAATTGCCGCGGCTCCTGGCTATTGGCAATTTGCGTTAGCAGTAAAGTTCGGATCGAGGAAATATCACTCATACTTAGTTACATTATACATACCCTGGTAGCTATTAGCTCGCTGTTTTAGCAATCTAGCTAATTATAATTAGCCAAACTAATGCTCCAACAGCTCCTAGAATTACCAAAGTCCATAGCCACGCCAGCGGAGTTGTCTGCTTTAGGTCCTTTACGTAACTAGAATCTTCCACCCCATCTGGGCGGTCAGATGCTCCAGCGCCAGACTCACGTCTAGCCTTGTCCTGCAAATGCGAGGCTAAATTTTCCTGCAATTTAGATCGTTGTTCGTCCTGTCGTACATGTAATGCCATATTTACATTATAACACCGCATAAGCCTTGTGGTTAACGTAAAAAAGTATGGTATACTACAGCTAATATTTTCTATAAGGAGGGATATTAGCATGGCAACCAAGAAACCGGCTTCGGCCAAAAAGGCTGTACGTCCAGCGACTACAAAAACCAAAGTAACTACTGTAAAGGCCAAAGCTCCAGTCAAGCAGCGCCTAGCAGCTCTAAAGTCAACTAATGACGACTTTAGCCTCGGCAGTGCTTCAGCGGTACCGGCTTTACTCGCTGAATTTGTAGGAACCTTTATCTTTGCCACTGCGCTTTTAGCTGGCCAGGGTAGCCAGACTGTAGCTCTATTTGCTCTAGCCGCGGTTGTGTTTGCAGTTGGACTCGCATCAGGTGCGCACGTTAACCCGGCAATAAGTATCGGTGCATGGATAGCACGCAAAATATCTGGCATGCGAGCACTATTTTACGTACTAGCGCAACTACTAGGTGCTATGTTGGCACTTGTAGTTCTAAATGCCTTCGTTAATGCAGCGCCTGAAGTCAGTGAAGAGGCTGCGATGTTCGGCGCTACTGGCGTGCAGCTTTTCACCGCCGCAGAACTAACTGAAGGCCGCGAATGGCTAGTATTTGGAGCTGAAGCCTTAGGAGCTGCGATCTTTGGTTTCATATTTGCTAGCGTAATCTTGTTCCGAGACCTTACACGCTCTGCGCTCGCTATCGGGTTTGGATTTTTCGGGGCACTAATCGTAGCGGGCTTTGCAGCAGGTGCAGTTGAAGCTACTGCAGTCCTAAATCCAGCTGTTGCTGTAGCGTACGAAGCTATTCAGTTTGACAACCTAATGTCAGTCGTAGTCTACGCGCTGGCACCAGCAGTTGGCGCAGCTGTAGGCTTTGGACTATTTACTCTTATGCAGCCCCAGGCTAGCAGTAACGCTGTTAAGTAGGAAGTTAGAAAAACCTACTTGACCCAGTGCAAACCAAAATCCCCTCTTTCGCTAGTGAAAGAGGGGATTTTATTATCCCCTTAACAGGGCTTTTATTAGTCGTCGCTACTGGGTCGATCAATCAGTAGCGGATCAACGACCGACTTGCCATCGGTGATTTTAACGACGTCTTTATCAACTTTCGCGAGCTCCTTGTGTGCATTATTGTAATGTCCAACCGTTACACCTAGCGATGCGCCTACTTTCTGCATATAAAGCTCGAACTTTTCGATGTGTTTACCTAATTTACCAACCCGAACCTGAATATCTTTGGCCTGTTTTTCTATCTGCAGACTACGGAGCCCCTGAAGAACAGTTTGAAGATACGCCATAAAACTAGTTGGGCTGACAATAATGACCCGCTTATCACGAAACGCATATTCAATTAGATCGCGCGAACTAGTATCAGTACCGACTTTATTTATAAGCAAATCATAATAAAGCGCCTCGCTAGGAATAAACATAAATGCAAAATCCATTGTATTCTCGTCTGAACGAATATATTTACTAGTTTCATCAATACGAGCCTTTAGGTCTGACTTCACCTTCATTAGTAAACGCTCTCGCTCGGCCTTATTGGCTACCTCTACCATTCGGTTGTAGTTTTCTAGGCTAAACTTGCTATCAATTGGTAGCACCAGGCCTTTTTCTAGGAATATAACTGCGTCAACAATATCACCGTCCTTGAATTTATACTGCATTTTAAATTGGCCAGTTGGAAGTACATTCTCAAGCACGGTTTGCAGATAATACTCGCCGAAAACTCCCCGCTGCTTAGGATTTGAAAGTACGTTCTGCAGAGTTTTAAGTTCGTCAGCTACGTCAACAACTCGGCGGTTGGTCTCATCCAGTTTAGTTAACCGCTGCGATACGTCCGCCACTAATTTGGCGCTTTGGCTAAGCTGTTTTTGCATGGACGACTGCATAGTAGTGTTGTTCTTTTCAAGCGTTTCGCTCATTGCGTGCCTCAGCTCTGCCACACTTCTAGCTAGCTCTGTCATGTCAGATTTTAAAAACTGTGTCGTGCTTTCGTTTTTTAGTTCACGAAGTCGATTATTTAAAATAACCACAACAACCATAAATCCAATAATAATTACGAAAAACAAAATAAATGTAAGGGTAAGCTGATTCATAACACCAGTATACACTTAGATTATAGGCAAGACACGCGCCAAGATGACAACTGCTAAAATCACACCAAGCGAAACTATAAAGTTATTGATTCGCGCCAGCCATGAAAAAGCACCGTACGCCACCCCGAACAACAAAGCACTAATTATAGCTGATGTGTACCACGCTAGTCCCCCTAGCCAGCCGCCAAGCCCCCACAGGCTTATAATGGTAGCAATTATAATCAGTAGCGCCCGGTAAGCCCCAGCCTTGACGAGACCAAATAAACCCCCGACGCTAGCAAAGACAAGTGCAATATTTCCCGAAACACCAGGTAAACGTCCGCAAAAACTAGTCAGTTCACCGCCACAAAACAGCGGACTGATAATAAACTCAGAAATGACAAAAGCCAGTACATATGCCCCTAGTCCGGTGGTTGCTCCGACCATAACTATCGGCACAAGCTTTTTTAGTGAAACGTCAATCTCACTTTCATGCTTTGTGTCTGGTGCGTAAAAATCTGCCACTAAATACCTACTTTATATTATTTTAGAATATATTTTACAGGTAATTTGCTATTTGTGCAAATTCCGTTTATCACTTTCATCCTGCTGTCTTGGTTGCCAGTACCAAAGACCGCCGACTAGCGCAAAAAACATTCCACCCACTACATCTAGCACCGTATGCACATATGCCATCACTCGCCCACCAGCCATTAGAACCGTCAGCACTGCCAGTAGTACCGCCAGGTTCTTGCGACGTGCTTCCATAAAAACTGCTAGTGTTATAACCGAACCTAACAACACATGATCAGACGGAAAGCCGTGATTTGACATAAACGACGCACCAGCCTCTACCCCTAAAAGCTCAAAAGGCCGAGCCTCCGCCGGCTGAAAAATAACTGAAACTAATTTAGCTATTAGCAGTGCACTCAGGCCCGCCATCAATATTCGGCAATACGCCGCGTAGCGCTGCTGCTTAGCTACGTCCAGCACTAGCGCCAGCGCACCAATAACTATAATGGCGTACATCAACCCATCGGCAATAAAGCGTACAACTTCTGCGTAAAACATTCTGGATTCTATTATAGTCTATTTATCTGGGAATCAATTAGCAATTAGTAATTAGCCACAAGGCCCTACTCATGCTTCCATGGGATCTAAGTTCATGCCCATAACATCGCCACCGGAGCTATACATAACCATACATAGCGGTCGAAAAAAGCCCTATAAAGCTGCGGCCTAGCTAGCCACGCACCTCACAGCAGAACTAGCGCTCTTGTCGCCGTAAGTAGTTAATCCAACGAATGAGCTATCAAAGTACATATCGTAGGCATAAGCTGAGTTCTGCGTAGAAGACCAGTAAAATCCATAGTCGCCATGACCACTAAATCCATTTTCCCAATAACCACCCCTTTGCGCCAACCAGTTACTTCGCAGCCCCGCATCAGTATTAGTAGCCCCGCTATTGACGGCGCTGTTTAAAGCAGTAAACTCACCACCACTACCGCCTGTCGGCAACCGCCACCCAGCTGGACATACGGTTACGTTAGGATTCGGAGCTGGAGTGGCGGCGCTAAGGCAAGCAGCAGTTCCAGCCTGTCCGCCCATAGCACCGCACCAGTTGTATAGATAGCCATATTGACCGGTGCCGTTGGTTGAAGTAGATGGGTTGTTGGGCTCGGTAGTGAAGCTGGTAGTGCTTGGTACTACATAGTAACGGGGTGTGGTGTAGGTTGTTGAGCTACCAGTACCATTAGTAAGACTCTTAGTATCATTATGTGTATTAGTACCGCCACCCGCATATGCTAAGTTAGTAAGCATCCAGCACTTACCATCAGCTAATTCCTGCACCCAGTAGGTATGGTTGTCTCTAGCGTCAACTGCTCTAGTACGTTCAGTTGGGCAGTTAGCGCTAGTGATTTGTTGGATGTGGACACCGTCAGCTATTGTGGGGGTGCCACTACCACCCCCTAGATCATCGGACAGGTCGATTCGCGAAAGCCGCCGACTAGTGATTTCCATCCATTCACCGGTTGCCTCCAGTCTATACGACAAGGTAAAGTAGTCGCACCCACCGTCCGTATCGTTAGTGCATATGGTGGCATTATTTTCACGTGTTCCCACGTAAACCAATATATCGTCACTTGATTGACTGGTGCGTATTGCATTCGTCACGCCACTTGATGAATTCGGCATGACCAGATCATCTTTACTAATACCTAGCCTGCCAGCCACTACTTCGCCGGTGTTACCGCTACGCGCTCCGTCAAGCATTGGCATTGACGGGTAATCGCCATGGGTGCTGTAGTATTTTTCTAGCGCTTCGGCAATTATTTCCGCACGGGCTGTACGCTGGTCATCCCTGGCTCCGACATTCCTACCCCTAAACGACACGACAGTTATGGATAGTAGAATGCTCAAAACTACAATAACGACTAGGACTTCTACTATCGTAAATGCGCGCCTATGACTGAAGGTAGTTGTTTTCATTTATACCCAAATCATAGCACGAGCGTTTCTATACGTGCAATGTAATTACTTGGAACTGGTGCGAACAACTATTTGAGGTAATTGAATTTCAATATTATTTTCATCAAAAGCCTTTTTGATGCGCATACGAAAATCTCCAGCTATTGCCCACTGCTGGGCTGGCTGAACCTTGCCAAAACATTTGATAACTATGGCTGATTCCGCAAAATCATTGACGCGCAGGAACGTGATTGGTTCGATAATTGATGCTTGCCAAGTTTTATCTTGTGACTGCTGACGACCAACATCATTAATGACCTTTTGAACTTTATCTAAGTCCGTATCGTAGCTAACATTAAGGTCGATATTAATCTGAGCGAACTTGAACGATAAGTTTGTCACTACACTACTTTCACCATTCCTGACAATATGCATATTGCCATCTAGATCACGCAGGCGCGTTATCCGAATAGTAATGTCTTCGACAATGCCCGATATTTCAGCCCCTCCAGCGTGAAGGGTCACGATATCGCCAACTCGGTACTGGTTTTCTGCGATTATGAATATACCAGCCAGGATGTCTTTGATTGCATTCTGGGCACCGAAACCAACTAGCACTCCGACTAGCCCCGCCCCAGTGGCAAGTGCTGCAATGTTTACGTCTAGCCTATGGAGTATGGCGAGGGCTGCTCCCAGCCATAGCACGACAGCTATAGCTGCATCAAATATTCCGAATAACGTTTCAGTGCGCTTTCTTTTTTCGATTTTAGATTCAAATTTATGCGACGCCATAATACGCTTAATAACACCGCGCAGCAATAGTCGTAGAATAATTTGAGCCAGCAGTGTGAAAATAAGTATTAATGCAATTTGGGTGAAAACGTTATCCAGTAATGCTTCGATATATTTGACGTCCATATTACTTTAGCTTAGCGAAACTAAGCGCAAGTTACAAATTGAACCTACAATCAAAGACTAGCATGAGACTAGCGTAAGTGAAATATCCACGGACATTAATTACAAACTAAACCTAGCTAGGCTAACACTATGAAGCGTAGCGATATATTGCAGCCACGCTGGCACTACCTGGCATCGAGTCGCCATCTACTGCAAATATTTCGCCTCCGTGATCATGCACTGACATTGCCAGTTCGCCAATTTGCCTTTTTTCATATTTATCGCCAAAGACTATTTTTGGAATTGGCAAACTGTTAGAGTCGCTGATGGTGTCTCGAGTATAATTTATTAAGTTAATGATTAAAGATTCCACGCGACCAATTCCTGCGGCCTTGGTGATTTCATCAACATTAGTTGAGGCTTTATAGACACCTTTTGATTCACTAAACTTTTCAAGTCGTTCTTGTTTTTTAGCTTCACCGATTTCACTGCGTACAACCTGCCAGGCGTCGGCATGCAGATCGTGCGGATGTTCGACCGTATGATTGCCGTGCAGGTAATTTTCCATAACCTCAGGATACCGTGTAATGCTTTTAAAATCACCAACTTCGTTTTCAGTACCCGCTAAAAGTAGGGGTGTTTTTTCGCTAGCATCGTCAAGCGAGCAGATTTTTTGATCAATAATACGAAGGTACTTTAAACGCTCTTCGTGGCCCGCCTCATGCGAGTCGCCCTCGCCGTGTGGACTAATTGAATCACCGGGTCCACGCGGCGCTTCACGGCTTTTTACGGTGCGGCTACCTGCATGCATTTCGTCGATATTTAGCGCTGATTCCATGTCTTTTGGTAGCTCTATTTCAACCGCTTCAAGCCCGTACATGTCGCCTTTATATAATTTTGGATTCTGCATTGCTAGGGCTAATACGAAATACTCCTGATTAAAGGCCTGCATAGCGAGCAGCGGCGCAACGTCATAAGATCTGTTAACGTAAATGTGCTCTTCACACTCTATAGGAAGGTGAAACATATGGCATTCACTAGGACTTACAAAAATTGCCAGCCCTTCTGACAGATGCTGCCAGAAGGTATCATTTGAAACTTTTGCTTCTAGTTGATCGAATATCTTTGAGGCGCCAGGTGCATCATTTTCTTCACTAAGCATGTCGCGGCCTTTTCGTATAAGGTTTTTGTATCGAATTTTGTCTTCTTGCATGTTTGGCGGAGTAGAGACGCGATGAGTCGGCATATAAATACTAAGGCGCGGCTCGTCCCGCTCTGTTAATAGTTGCTTGATAGCTTCTTCGGTGATTCTATTCATGCTCCCCCTTTTTAAATGTTACTGCGCTTGCCACCCCCTACCGGCAAATTGATAGGTTAATTTAATTGTAGACTTCAAGCGGTACTGGCGCTGTAATGTTTTTAACTGCCATTTGACGCGAAATCTATTGCCTAATGGGGCCGTTAGTTTTAGTATTAAAAGCATAAACATAATCTCTTTTTCGAGGAGGAAATCATGCCGTCAAAAAATAATAAAGATAACGCCCTAAAGCTAGCTTACGCGCTAGGCCTAGCGCGAATTAGTCTAGGGTTTATATTCTTGTGGGCGTTTTTCGATAAGTTGTTGGGGCTAGGATTTTCAACATGCCGCAACACAGACACCGGAGTCATTGACACAATGTGTGATGCAGCCTGGTTAAGTGGTGGCTCGCCCACGAGTGGTTTTTTAACATTTGGTACTGGCGGCCCGTTTCAAGAGTTTTATAGCACAATGGCTGGCAATACATTCGTTGACTGGCTGTTCATGATGGGGCTGCTGCTAATTGGCTTAGCCTTGATGCTAGGTATAGGCGTAAAAGTTGCAACCGTTACCGGATCACTTCTAATGCTTATGATGTGGACTGCAGCATTGCCGCCAGCTAACAACCCCTTTGTAGACGATCACATTGTGTACATATTTACGCTTGCAGCAATACACTTTGGAAATAACAATCAAAAATTGGGCTTCGGCAGCTGGTGGGCTACGCATCCACTAGTTAAAAAATATCCGATTCTACGTTAAAGCTTTACAATACTGCGTAAAACCCAAAAAACTCTTCTGAATCTAGCTCAGAAGAGTTTTTAAATAAAGCTAACTAAGACTCGTAACAAAAAGCTTAAAACTTCTCACGCAAATGATCCATGCTAAACTGCCAGTCGGCATCAGTCTTTTTGTGGGGATTAAATATATTATTAGGATCAAAAATTTCTTTTACTTTTTTAAAGTGACCCAGCACCTCTTCGCCGTACATATCCTTTAACCACGGACCACGAATCATGCCATCGTTATGCTCGCCCGATAGCGATCCGCCGTATTTTAGCACTAAATCATTGATTTCACGCATGGCAGGTTCAAGTTTGGCTTTTTCGCTTTCTTTTTCAATATTCATTAGTGGAATAATATGAAAATTACCGTCACCCATGTGGCCAGCTACGGTTGCCAGCAGGTCGTACTTATTAATAATACTTCTAATTTCTGGTAAAAACTTTGGCAGGACTTCTGGCGGCACCACCAAATCATCCATAAAAGGCGCGGTGTGTTTATCGCGTACGGTCTTGCGAAGCAAATTGAAGCTTTCGCGGCGCATAATCCAATACTTCCTGGCTTTAGCCTCGGTTTCATTTTCCTCAAACAGCGCATCGTGCCCAAATGGCGCAAGAGCTAGTCGCATATTATGAACCTTTTCTTTCACTTCTTCGGGCGTATCACCGTTAAATTCTATAAGCAGCACCATTTTTGGAATACCGCGCATCAGCTTAAATGCATCAGGCAGCAGCTGAAAGCCGAGCTTTATTAGCCCACCCCACCCCAATGTGCGGTGGAAGTAGAAAAATAACTTAAAACTAAGCATCAATGTGTAATTATCAAAACCTTCGAACGTGGCTGGTTTGTGAGTTAATACTTTATTAATCAGCTCACCTAGATTATCAATCTTTCGAAGAAATACCACCAGTGTCCCCGAGTGTTTTGGATTTGGCACTAGTTTAAATTTAATATTTGTAATGATTCCAAGCGTTCCTTGCGAGCCTGTAAATAATTTAGTGAGGTCAAAAATCCCTGTTTCTCGGTTCCAGACATCCCACAAGTGATACCCGGTAGAATCTTTGCTAACTTTTGGCCGCGCAGCTTGAATCGTTTCATAGTTAGCCTCGATTAACTCATATATTTGTTTATATAAATCGCCCTCGTAATCCCCCTGCGCCATCTTGGACTCGAGCTCGGATTTAGATAGAGGTTTAATAGTATATTCATTTCCATCAGCTAATACTACATTTAGCTCCTTAACATACTGATCAGTTTTACCAAATTCAAGCGACTTTTCACCACCAGCATTGTTAGCTACCATACCGCCAACGGTACATAGGTCGCGCGACGCAGGATATGACGGCATCAAAGCATCGTGCTTTAGGGTTTCTTTTTCAAAATCGCGGTAAAACACACCTGGTTGAGTTACAGCAGTTTGCGGATCTACACTTTCGATGCTATTAAAATGTTCGGCAAAATCCATCACGATTGATTGACCGATGGCGCCACCTGACATGCAGGTACCGCCGCTCCTGACAACTAGCGATAAATTGTTTTCGTCGGTCTTGTTGCTAATCGTATAATCAACCAACTTTTTTACATCACTTACGTCGCGAGGCGAAACCACAATCTCGGGCCTAAGCTCGAACATACTGGCGTCATGACTGTACTCCTGGAGGGTTTGTTCGTCATTTCGTACTCTACCTTTTACGATGCTCTCTATCTGTGTTTTTAATGATTCCATAACATTAGCGTATTATTCATGTGATTATTTTGCAAGTATAGTCTGCGGACTGATATAGTAGTATCCAAACAATGAAAAAAATAGTTATTATCGGAGGGGGATTTGGTGGCGTGAGGCTCGCTCGTTTGCTGGCCCGTCACTCGCAGGTCACTCTAGTGAACGATACGCCTGATTTTCGTTATAGCCCTGCCCTTTACCGAGCAGCCACTGGCCGAAGAATGGCTTCAGCTCGCTTGCCGCTGGACTGGATGTTGCTAGATATTCCATTCATTAACCTTAAAATAGATAAAGCAGTATCAATAGATGCCGCAAAACGTACGCTGTCATTAGCAAGCGGCGAAACAATAGATTACGACTACGCTTCATTTGCCCTAGGATCGGTCACGACTTATTTCAATATTTCGGGATTAGATGAAAATACCTATGGAATAAAATCGCCTGATGAAATCGAACGCTTAAGGATGCAGCTCCATGAAACCGCCATCAGCAAGAAAACCGAAACCCAAAACTACGTAGTCATTGGTGCCGGCCCTACCGGTGTTGAATTAGCTGCATCTTTAATGGAATACTTAAACCGGATAAAAAGCGCCCACCGCACGGGTAAGTACGGAGTCAAAGTGTGGCTAGTTGATAGTTCACCCAGAGTGCTGCCCGCTATGAGCGAGCGAGCGAGCAAGCTCGCCGCCAAGCACCTAGAAAGTATTGGGGTAGAGATTCTACTGAACACAAAGGTAGATAGTAAAACGTCTCGTAGCATTCACACCGACAACGGCCTCATCAAGACCCACACAGTCGTATGGACGGCTGGAACGATTAATAATCCTTTTTTCAAACAACACCCTGATGTGTTTAATCTAACCGAAAAAGGGCTAGTAGCGATTAATGATCGCTTGCAGGTCAGGCCGAGCATTTACGTACTAGGCGACAACGCCGCAGCCCCCTATAGCGGCCTAGCTTTTAGTGCAATCATGAACGCTAATTTCGTGGCAAAAGACATCCGGCGGCGTATTCAGAACAAACCGCGACGCAACTACCGGGGCGTCAGGCCGATACAAATTGTTCCTACAGGTGAAAAGTCAGCCGTACTGCAATATGGCAAAATTACCATTGGCGGTCGAATTGCTTCGTTGTTTAGGAGTGTAGCTGACTACATAGGCTATGCTGACGTGATAGGGTTTACTAGGGCGATTGACATATGGAGGGCGCGCGAATACGCTGAAGAAGCCTGCAGCCTTTGTGCGCTCAAGCGGCGTTAACTATATTTTCACTCATCCGCGCGACGATTCCCTAAAAAACCTTCCTACGTTCAGCTGCTTTTTCAGCTACCCGAGTAAATTATAAAACGACACTCAAATAAAAGCTTAAAAAGTAACGGCGCGTCACTAAACTAATACCGCCAGCAGTATTAAGCTGCCTAATAAAAATCCAACTGCTACGTCCGACGGATAATGCGCCCCCAAATAAATACGTGACACTCCTATTGCTATGACGTATAAGATCATCCCAACGATTGACGACGTCCAATTCGTCCAGGTAACAGCGCCATGCAGCAGTGCCAGCGCATAGCCCCCGGCAAGTGACGCCACGTAAGCATGACTACTAGGAAAACTATACGACTTTATACTCATAGACCCGGCATACAACGTCTGAGGTCTGGATCGTCGGACAAATAATTTTACAATTCCACTAATTGGTGACAAAACAAGTACTGACAGGGTTTTTGCTACCATCGGGCTGCCGTCTATAAATTGCAGCGTCATAACTACCAAAAGCAAACCAATCCAGACTCCTGGTGATCCAACATTGGTAATTACGACCAATGCCTGCCTGAAAGTCGGTGGTATCTTGCCAACTAGCTTGGCAATAGCATTATCAAAGCGTGCTACAAACGGCTTAATTCCCATCATTATGCCTTATCCGTATGGCCCCCGGAGCTACGCTTATAGACACAGGCGACTCCGCCCTCACCTCTCCATCGATTTCTATCGGCTGATTGCTGTTAGTTCGAATATTTATATCCTTACCCACCAGAAATGGGGCGTTTCGTACGCTTCTCCTGCTGCCTAGGTAAAATTTTAAAGCCTGCACCATAAAACTAAACTTTGACCGTCCCCCCAGCGAAAAAATAACGACTTCACCGCTATTAACTGCTACGTCTTCGGCAATCTCTTTGCCACCATGATGACGACCATTTGCTACCACTATTTGGTGGGTCTCGAGGCGAAACTGTAAATTACTGTCACTATCTTCTATCGTCGCAAGAAAAGGGCGGTGACGCACTAATTCAAAAATACCTACCAAAATATAAGCATACCTGCCAAATATTTTCTTGTGCTTTTTGCCTACACTCTCAGCTACACGCGCCGAGAGCCCCACGCCCGCAACGTTTGTAAAATAATGGCTCCCTAATTTGCCTAAGTCAACTGGACGCGGTGCACTGTCTTTAATCACCTTAATGGCTTGGGCTATATCAAAAGGCAGGCTTAAGCTTCTGGCAAAGTTATTCGTGGTACCAAGAGGTATGATGCCTATTTCAATTTCTGCCCCCGCCAGACGACCGATGATACTACTGAGCGTACCATCACCACCACATATGATCAGTAGTTTCGGCTGATCCTTTTTAATTTTAGCTATCAAATTATCCAAATTAGTCTTGCGTAGCAATCGATGAACCGTCCCGACATCAATTCCCTGATCATTGCACGCTCCTAATATGCCGGGTAGCGCCCGCCTGCCTTTTCTAGCGCGACTGTTTATCAGAAGGTCAGCTTCTATTACTTTCATGTTCTAATCATAGCAAAATCAGTTATTTATAGATTATATAAAAAGCAGCTAGTTTTCTAGATTTTAGCTAGGGCCACTTAATCAAACTTCGGCGTTGACGCACCCACTAGATTAAAGTATCCACAAAAAGACCTACAAATTTGGGCAGTCGGAGCACTTACCTAGCCTAGGACAGTTATCTTTTGGTGTAACTTCCAGTATCGAGTGCTTCGCAAATATTCCAGCCTCAACGTCACTACGAATTGATGCAGGTCTGCGCCCACTCTCGAATGGCAAACATACAGTCAAACCTAGTACTCCTGACGTTAATGCGCCAGACCACTGAGCAGGGCTCGTTTCGCTATCAGTTCTAATGATATCTGGATATGTGGCGTGCGAAATTTCATAATCTGACATGCAACTATAGCTCCTTACTTTGCTACGCTACCGAAATGTACATATAGCAATATAATTTGTCATTATGTAAATTGTATCATAACACAGGGTTACTACTGCTTGTCATCACGTGGTGGAGTGAAATTTGCAAGCGTCCTATGAAAGTAGCTAATCAATCTTCAGGACTACGAGCTGACTGCACATTAATACGCAACGGCTCGCGTACTGCTCTGCTGTAATTATAAACATACAAAGCGAGGATTAGTTTAATTATTCCAGGATGGAACAATTTTGCGATAACAATAAATCCTATAAGCCGGCAGACCACTGCGCTGATGTATATTCTGGATACGCCTGAAAACAAGCTTTTGCACGTGTGCTTAGACCCGGTGCGTCAAAGTCATACACAAAGCTTCCCATCCCGCTCGAGGGTCCATAGTAATAAGATACATCGGGTCCTTGACGATAGTGCACGAATACAAAAGATGTGTTAGATTTGCATATAACCCACCCATTAGGCGCTGGATGCGGTATATTTGCTTCATTAATGCCGCCAACTATCTCTAGAGTAGTTGGAACCATATTGCCTGATATTGACGTCTGCTGCTGCACGACACCAACAACCTGCCTAAGGTCGCTACTGATCCGCGCCCCTTCAGCTCTGTCGCGAATTCCATTATAGGCAACTATGGTAATAGCAGCTAGTATGCCTATTACTACTATGACTATTAGGAGCTCTACTATGGTGAAGGCGGAGTGGGAGTTGGGGTTTGGGGATTTGGGGGTTGGGATTTGCTTTTGTTTCTAGACCTTATCATGCTTAAGGATAGTTTAGCATATAGGATAATAGAGCATTAAATACTCTTCGGTAAAGCTGTCTTTTGATCTAGGTGCGAGTAAGTAGTTGCAAGTATCCCGATGCGACGTGCGATGCTCTGTCTGCGTTCCTTCGTCCACTCTAGAGCTTCAAAGAATTTTTCAGCCGCATTAAATGACTTAAAAACAAAACTGACAGTTGGAGTTGCCTCGGGGTGGTCGCTGTAGTCATATTGTTCGAATAATATCGAGGCATAATCAGAAGAATTATCAGGTGTGTCTAGGGGGTCGAATCTTAAAATAGTGACTTTACTGTACTCAGCAACTATAGCTTCGCACTCTTCTTTAGTGAGTACTTCTTGTCGCAATATTTCAATGTCACTATCGCTATCTGCAGCTCTTACATGTAATGAGACGCGCAACCTCTCAGTGCCAAAAGCGCTAAACAGAGTGTCCATTAATCGTAAGCCATCCGCTCTTTTTTTCACACCAAATACGGCTTCGGTAGTCTCGCCATATTTCCTGAGCCTCGCTAGGCCCGGGGCTTCAACATCGTGAAGTCCAAATACTGGATCAGTTTCAGGGTTGCCATCAAGGTGAATATGCCCTAATTCAGTTTCGATTACCTTCATATGGTGACTATAGAATAAAGCAATTAAGATTGCACGGGGAAATATCTATCTATATGTCCTAGCGGCCGTATATTGCCGGTACTTGGCTGGGATGGTGGATGTGCTCCAGGAAGAATTACAGTCATGATAATATGTGTTTATGCTGATTATTCATTCTGGTGGCGCAAACGGAAGTCTTATGAAAAATGACCCAAACTATAATAAGTACGGTTTTGGAAATTATTTTATGATTCAAATTCGTACATTATTACAGAATCTTATAAGTGATAAGAAAACCATCGCAGTGTGCGTAGCAGCAAAGCCTAATAAACACCATTATGATCAAAATTTTATTGACATGGGGTTTAATGTTAATGATTTTACATTTCTAGGCAGAGAAGATTCTGCAAATTGGAATAGTTATGACGCGGTACTACTACTCGGCGGGGAAACAAAAGCCCTTCACAGCTGGATGTTAAAGAATAATTTCAATATACGTGACATGGTAAATTGTGAGCTTATTGCTGGTGATAGTGCTGGCGCATATGTATTAGCAAGTAAAACTCTAGTTGATTACACTGCTGATGGATCACATTTCGAAATAATAGATGGGTTTATGCCGGAGATAAAGATTCTATTTGCAGCACACGCAAATAATCCGTACTACTACAAGGAAAGTTTAGGTGTTGCTCTTGAAAAATGGTGTGGTGAGAATGACGTTCAATACGTGAGCATTGAAGAAAATCAGATTAGAGAAACTACATTACAAGCATAATCAGTTTGGCTGGGAATGGTGAGTATATTTCAGGAATAAAGTTTAACTTTTGCACAATCGTACGAAACAACCGCACTAACTTTAGTAGACTCTACCCCTAAAGCTCTCCTAGCTCTTGGAAACGACAACTGAGTTTCATTCTTCTCTACTGTGGGAATAGGCCCCGGGCAGCCAGCTGCTTGATCCATCATCTTCGAATGAGCAATTGACCAAATTTCATCTTGTTCCCTAACACCAGCACCTTCAGTAGCACAGCTGGCTATAGCACTAATTTCTTTGATTTTAGGGCATTTAAATCCTGAAATGCATTCATGTGACATAAGAATATAATATCATATTATGTTAATAATGTAAATATTTGACTGGGGATAGTGGAGGTATTCCAGGAAAAGAATACTATTGACTCATCGCAATCACGCGACCTCGTTTAATCTAGAAAAACTAGCTAGCTATACGCCGGCACAACATAATCAATACACCTGTCACTGGCGCCACCTTCTTCTCTTTTCTGCATAAGAATCTTGCCTAAGCTACGTTTCAAAACTCAACAAAGCGTCAAATAGTCAAAGCGCTCCGGATTTAACTCTTAAGGCAACGCACCGAAAAGCCCTGCGCCTGGCTGGTCGTGCTGCGGGACACCGTGGCGCGGCCCGAGGACAAGTACCGCCTCCAGGCATCGCTGCCGGACTCGGAGCTCGACCACAAGTGAGCGGACGACCCACGGCCCGAGAATGACCCTGCGGTAGCGCGGACGCCAGCTAGCGGTATGTCAAGACCCGACGACCCACCAGCTTTAAGCTGGGTGCCTTGCTGATTGGTGCCGCGCCAGCCAGTTGCGTCTGCTTGCGCCTGAGTCATCCCAAGCTCCATTTCTAGGATCTTCCAATCATTGTCGGTAGGTATGCGCCAACCAGCTGGGCAGATGCCCTGGGCGCCTTCGGTGGTACTATACTGCATGGCTTCATTCCACTGGTAGAGGCCGCCGCCAGACTCGCAGTTGGCTTCGTCGTTATCGAAGCAATATTTTTCTAGTGTGCCGTTGTCGGTTTGTTCGGTGGTACCTGGCACCATGGTACCGACGTTAAGATTGTTGGCGGCCCAGGTTTGACTGCCGATGGTTATGCCGCCCCCTCCACCTGACGTACTGCCACTATGTCCGGTACACGGTCCTTCCTGGATAGTGCCAGTAGTACTGGATATGTGGTAGGCTCCTACGTCTGCAGTAGTGTGGGTGGCAGTTAGGCAGTAATCGGCGCCACTATTTAGTTGGTCGTATTGGAACGTAGTGCTGTCACTGGCGTTAAGGTCACTGTAGCTGCCAGGGTAAGTGCCGTCGTTGCTGCCCGTTTTAGCGAGTTCAAGCTGCGTGGCAGCTTGGCGAAGGTCACTTTTTAGAGTAGTAGTGCGAGCTCTTGTTTGTATACCATTATAGGCAACTATAGTAATAGCAGCTAGTATGC